>CAXTWM010000170.1:0-10408 GCA_964247915.1 uncultured Armatimonadales bacterium
CTCGGCGGTGTTGGCGCCGGTCCGGGCGTTGTCGTTGTTCTGGGTCAGCACGGCGGTCTGAGCACGGGATGGGCAGGGGGCCAAAGCCGGGCCGAGCAGAGCGAGGCCGGCGGCGGCAAGAGAGGGCAGAAGCCTTGCGGGGCGGGAACAAGAAAGCATGGACATGTTCTCCGGTCTCTAAAGATGCGGCAGAGGCCGGCTCAATCGCCTGGCTGCACCGCCGCCAGTGTGTTCGCCGCTCACGGGCCGATCTCCTGCCCGACTTTTTCGCCCCGCCCTGTTCGCTTTCCGCGTGCCGCCGACATAATAGAGTGAAGGTGAACGCGAAGGGGGCGGGGACGTGAGCGAAGACGGGCGGCTGCTGCGGCAGTATCGGGAGCAGGGGTCGGAGGCGGCGTTCGCGCGGCTGACCGCGCGGCACCTGGACTTCGTCTACGCCACCTGCCTGCGCGAGACGGACGACGCCACTCTGGCCGAGGACGCCGCCCAGGTCGTGTTCCTGCTGCTGGCCCGCAAAGCGCCCGCCCTGCGCCCCGGCCAGTCCCTGTCCGGCTGGCTGTTCCCGGCCGCCCCCCGCACCCCCGGGCGCCGCCACGCGCGCCGCCGGGCGTGGGAGGAACGCGCCATGCAGCAGATGCCTGCGCCGGGGCAAGAGGAAGACGCGCTCTGGGACCGCCTCGGCCCCGCCGTCAACGACGCCCTGGCCTCCCTCGGCGCCAAAGACCGTGAGGCCGTCCTGCGGCGCTTCGCCGACGGCCTCAGCTTCCCCGAACTCGGCGCGGCCCTGGGCACATCCGAGGACGCCGCCCGGATGCGCCTGAACCGCGCCGTGGGCCGCCTGCGCCGCTTCTTCGCCAAACAAGGCGTCACCCTCACCGGCGCGGCTCTCGTTGGCCTGCTGGCCGACCACACCGCTCAAGCTGCCCCGGCTGAGGCCGCCGCGCACCTCATGGCGGGCGTCGCCACTGCCGGCAACTTACCCGCCCAATCGGGCCTCTACTTACAACTCAAAGGAGCACTACACGCTATGACAACGACGAAGCGCTATGCAGCTCTCGCAGCCGTCCTGATAATAGGATCGGCTGGAGTCGTGTTCAATAATTCTCGGCACGCTTCCGCCCAGGTACTGGAAGCAAGTCAGGAAGGTCAGGATGCCAAGTCAATCTCTGATCCCCTCAGCCTCGACCCTGCTGTCCGTGCTGCGGCGCAACAGGGCCATACAGAGCGAGCTATGGTGCTACGCGATCGATGGCAGCCCTGGGCCAAAAATCACCGCGACTTGCTCATCCAGATGGTTCATGCACAACCCTCGGACGCGGAGGCTCTGGGCCGTGTCTACAAAGCAATTCCCGCTATACCCGGTCGCGGCAGCCATCCAGGCGAGTCGGGTATCTCAAATGATGACCTGCATACTCAGGGTGCTCTGTTCACCTGGAACGCGGCAGGAAAAAGACCTGTCCAGGCACCTTCCGACCAGGCCCTGACAGAGCAACTCGCCAAGTCAAACATCTGGTTCAACAAGCGGATGCAGGATGACTTCAGCAAGTATCGCGATATTCGGCTGACTGAGTCTGTCAGTACAGGCCGTTACCACACTGTCTTATGGGTGAGTGGCCGGGTAACAGTCATGGTAGACCGAGACAGGTTCGTCGGTCGTGGGAAGCCTTTTGAGGACTATCAGGAGGTGCAGACGGAGGTTAGCCCCGCCTACGACTTCCTCCGATAAAGGCTTGCGCGGCTGTCCAGCGCCCCGCGCGTTAAGTCCCTGTGTGCCGTTCAATCCTGCGCCGTGCGGTGGCGACGGCGTGCCCGCCTGTGGCAGTTGTAGTCTTTAATCGTCTCGGGGAATAGCTCTCAGGGTGTAAAATCTGCTTCTTATGTACCCCTGACGAGGGGTGTGCAACTCTGTTCCTGCCGAGTTGAACCGGACCGGAAATGAGCCGCGAAAGAGGGCAGAAATCTTTTTCGCGACTTTTCTTCCGCTTCTAAGACTGCCCTTGCGAAGCCGCGATTTATGTGCTAGAATAGCCCGTCACGAATTGAGGGAGCACGCGGGATGGCCGAAGAAGAAGCAGGGTTTACGTTTGTGGACAAGCGCCGGACGCAGGCCGAAGCGCCTGCGGAGGCGGTCACGGCGGCCGCGCCGGAGCCGATCCCCACGGAGGTCGCCGACGCGGGCGATGAGGCCGACGCCTACGGTCTGGACGAGGAGGGGGCGGCGGGCGTCGCGCCCAGCACTTACGACCTGATCGGCTACTGCATCAACCTGTTGTCGTCCCAGGCCTGGCAGAAGCTCGGCCTGCTGGCGGACCCGCAGACCGGCGAAGCCAAGCCGGATCTGGCGGAAGCCAAGGTGGCGATTGACGCGGTCGGGGACCTGGCCGCGCGGCTCGAAACTGCGCCCGAGGCCGTCATCTCCGCCGACATGCGCCGCGATCTGCGGACCCTGCTCAACGACCTGCGGCTGAACTACGTTTCCCAGCGCGGCCCGTCCGCGTAGTCCCGAAGCCGCGAAAGATTCCCTACCATGCAACATTGTAGAGTGAGAGCGAAAGCCTGCCACCGAGAGGCACATACGCCATGATCCGAAGCAACCTTCCCCTTCCTTTTTTGTACCGCCTCCGGCTCCGCGCCGGCGCGGCCGCCCGGCGCGCGACGGCGTCGCCCACGGGCTACCGCCAGACCCGCCCCCAGGCCCCGTCGGGCCGGCCCGCCTCCGCCCGTTCGGCGGCCATCCGGCGCGCGGCCAGCGGCGACGCCGCCCAGGCCTGGCTCCACTTCATTGACCAGTATGAGGTTTTTACCGATGTCCTGTGCGCGGCGGCGAAGAACGGCTGCGACAGCCGCAGGGAGTCCGAATACGCCCAGATGCGCCGCTGGTTCGTCACCAACTACTACCGCACCGCCGCCCGCGTCCGCCCCTACCTCGAAGTCGAGTTCGGCGACGCGGACGTCCTGCCGAGCGTCGTGGACTACGCCGGCCAGAAGCGGTCGCTGGACGCCCTGGAAGCCCTGTTCCTGCCGCCGACCCTGCGCGAAGTTCTGAAGCACGACACGGGCGACCTGATCCCCCGCGTCGCCCGCATCAGCGAGGCCGTCTACCAGTGCCACGCCGAGTGGGAGGACAGCCAGGCCGCTTAGGCGGACGACGAAGAACGCCCCCGCCGTGACCGGCGGGGGCGTTCTGGTTTGTGCGCTACTTCGCCTGCGCGCGGATGTCGGCCAGGGCGGCCTCGTCGTCGTCATACAACTGGAATATCTTGACCAGCCGCGTGATCTCGAAGGCGCGGCGCACGAACGGCGTCGTCGAGACCAGGCTGATGCCGCCCTCGTGCTCGCGGACGCGGCGGACGGCGTCCACCAGCACCCCCAGCGCGGCGCTGTCGAGGTAGGGCACTTCGGCCAGGTTGATCACCACCTGATAGTGTTCCTTCTCAATCAGGTCGCGCAAGGTGTCGCGCAGGACCGAGCAGGTATGCAGGTCTATCTCCCCCTTCAGATGCACGATGGGGATCTGATCGGGCGTCATTTGTGTGTCGATTTCCAGATTCAAAGCAACCTCCCGGCCGATGGTGTCCTGTCAGTCTGACGGCACTCGCTTGTGCCCATATCGTACCCGGATTTTCTCGCGGGCAAAACGGACGCCCGCTTGCCAGGCGCGATTCCCGAAAAATTACCGGGCCGCACAGGAAAACAGCGGCCGGAATGGGAATACTGGCAGTGCATCACACGCTTGACAGCGTTCGGCAAAGGATTCACCCCATGCAGTATCGTCATCTAGGCAAGTACGGCGTCAAGGTCAGCGAGGTCTCGCTCGGCTCGTGGCTCACCTACGGCGGCGCCACCGAGGATGAGGCGGCGCGCGCCTGCATCGAGAAGGCGTATGATCTGGGCATCAACTTCTTCGACACCGCCAACGTCTACGCGCGCGGCAAGTCCGAGGAGGTGGTCGGCCGGTCACTCGCGGCCTACCCGCGCGACTCCTACTTCCTCGCCACCAAGGTCTTCTTCCCGATGGGGGACGGCCCCAACGATCGCGGCCTGTCCCGCAAGCACATCTTCGAGCAGTGTCACCTGTCGCTGAAGCGGCTGGGCACGGACTACATTGACCTCTACCAGTGCCACCGGTACGACACCACGACGCCGCTGGAAGAGACCCTGGTCGCGCTCGACGACCTGGCGCGGCAGGGCAAGATCCTCTACGCGGGCGTTTCGGAGTGGAGCGCCGGCCAGATCGCCCACGCCGTGGACTTGGTCCGGGGCGCGGGCCTACACCCGCTGGTCTCCAACCAGCCCTACTACAACATGATCGGGCGCGGGATCGAGAAGGAAGTGATCCCGCTGTGCGAGCGCGAGGGGCTGGGCCAGGTCGTCTTCTCGCCGCTCGCCCAGGGCGTCCTGACCGGCAAGTACAAGCCCGGCCAGCCGCCGCCGGAGGGCAGCCGCGCCGCCGACCCCGGCCAGAACATGTTCATGAACGGCGGCAAGCTGGACGACGACGTGCTGGTCAAGGTGGAGAAGCTGGGCGAGATCGCCGGGGGCGCCGGGCTTTCCCTGCCGCAGCTCGCCCTCGCCTGGTGCCTGCGCCAGCGCAACGTCAGCAGCGTCATCATCGGCGCGTCCCGGCCCGAACAGGTGGAGGACAACGCGGGCGCGGCGGGCAAGACGCTCTCCGCCGACGTGCTGGCGGCCATTGATGAGACCCTGGCGGGCACGCCCTCGCCCCGGTGACGGACAAGGCCCGGCGCTCCCGCGCCGGGCCATTTTCCAGAAGGCAAGCACCCATGCCCGACATCCAAGACCTCCAAATCTTCCCTGACGGCGATGCGCTCGCCGACCACGCCGCCGCCCTGTTCGCGCAGGCCGCGCGCGACGCGGTTGCCGCGCGGGGGCGCTTCACCGTCGCCCTGACCGGCGGCTCCAGCCCCAAGGGGACCTATGAGCGGCTGGCCCGGCCCCCGCTGTCGGACGGCATAGACTGGGCCAACGTCTTCGTCTTCCTGGGCGACGAGCGCTTCGTGCCGTATGACGATGAGCGGTCCAACTACGGCATGTGCCGGAGCCTCCTGCTGGACCGTGTGCCCCTCCCGCCTGACCAGGTGTTCCCGATCCCGACGGGCACGGCGACGCCGGACGAGGCCGCCGCCGAGTACGCCCAAACCCTGGTCCGCGTCTTCACCCAGCCTGTAGGCGGGCCGCCGCCCGCCCTGGACTTGATCCTGCTCGGCATGGGCGACGACGGCCACTGCGCCTCGCTGTTCCCCGGAATGCCCACGCTGCACGCCCAGGACAGTCGGGTCGTTTCCAGCCCGCCTGGCACCCTGCCGCCGCCCGTGGACCGCGTCACCGTCACGTTCCCCGTCCTGAACGCCGCCCGGCAGGTCGTCTTCCTGGTCAACGGCGAGAAGAAGGCCGCCCCCGTGCGCGACATCTTCGAGGGCGGAGCGGGCGTGGACCGTCACCCGGCGGCGGGAGTCCGTCCCACGAATGGAACGCTGACGTGGCTGCTGGACGAGGCGGCTGCCAGCCTGCTGACAAAGAAGTGACACGGGAGGCGCTGGAAACAGGTTGGCGCGAACTGGCCGCACGGGCGGGCGTCGCTGAGGGGAGGATAAATGCGATCTTCCAGGACCTCTGCCGCCGCCATTCCGAGCCTGGGCGGGCGTACCACACCCTGGACCACATCGCCGCCATGCTGGACACCGTTTCCGAGTTCGAGGAGGACCTGCACGACCCGGTGGCCGTTCGTCTGGCCGTCTGGTTCCACGACGTCGTGTATGACTCCCGGCGCAGCGACAACGAGGAGCAGAGCGCCGCCTATGCGGTCGCCGCGTTGAGCGAAGCGGGGACAGTGCCCCTGTTGCCCACCGTCGAGCGCCTGATCCTGGCGACCAAAACGCACCAGGCCCCGCCCGGCGATACCGACTGTCAGATACTTCTGGATGCCGACCTGGCCGTTCTCGGGGCGAGCGCGGCGGACTATGACCGCTACGCGCGGGCCATTCGTGAGGAATACGCCTGGGTGCCGGAGGCGGACTACCGCGCGGGCCGCCGGCGGGTGCTGGAAAGCTTCCTCAAACGTGAGCGGCTTTACCACACAGTCCGGATGTTCGAGCAGCGCGAGCAGGCGGCGCGGGCGAACCTGCGCCGGGAGATCGAGCGGCTGACGGACCCTGGACAGCCGTGAGGGAAGCATCAACAGTCGAGGCTGCCGCGCGGGCGCACGTTGATAATTCCTTCCTCCACACATGTCGAAAACGCGAGGATTTAGGATACAATAGCATATTATGGCCTTGACGCTCACCCGTGCCGTCAGCATGAAATTTCAGATCGTCGGCAGACAGCTCCGCGAAGTCTCCCAGTCCTGGTTCCGACGCGCCCCGACCCAGCCCCGCGCCGAGGCGGACCCGGAAACCCCCGCACACGCCTACAGCCACCTGCACAAGAGCGGCGAGATGAACCACATGGGCCGCCATCAGTGCGAGGCGTGCGACGCAGAGATGCGCCTGACCCCGGCGGCTGATGGCGGCGACGGAGCCGTCACCGGCCCCCGCTACGCTTGGCAGTGCCCCGGCTGCGGCGCGCGGGACGAGACCAGCTTCCGCATCTGCCGGTGCGGGCGCCAGACCGTGCTGGAAAAGCACGCCGCCTCCGCCCGCGAGCTGCCCGTCAGCCTCAACGCCGGCGGCTGCACCGAATGCGAGCGCTGCGCCGTCTGCGACGGCGTCCTCGCCGTCGGCAACCTGAAGTGGTTCTACGGCCGCTGGACGCACCTCTACCCCGACACCGAGGCGGACGGGCGCACCGGCCAGCAGTACGCCGTCACCCGCGAGCGGTCGAAATACTATGGCTTCCACTGCCACTTCTCCTGCTGCGAGAAGGACCCCGAGGCCGCTGCCCGGCACCTCGCGTCCCTCACCCCGGACTGGCACACGAAAGGCATGAAGCAGCAGGGGCGGGAGGAAGCCGACCGCCTGTACAAAGAAGGCCGCTGCCGCGTCTGCCGCGCCCGTCTGGACTGGTGGAGCCGCGCCCTCGACCGCGACCAGCATCCAAAGTGTTCTTCCTAATGTGCCATAATTCGCCTGGCGTGGTTAATCTTCTGTATCGCCAAACAGACTCCTCTCCTGCTCGGCCAAAAGGCTGATGCCCAACTTGCAGTATTCTTCCTTGTAGTCGATACTGATAGAGCGCATTCCGTGTCGGTACGCCGCCCTCGCTGTCGTCATGCTTCCCGAATACGGGTCTAAGACTATCGAGCGAGGTTCCAGCAAATCCAGCAGAAGGTTTGGAATGGATTTTGGATATGGCGCAGTATGGCCTAGTATGTTTTTGCCGCCCACCATCTTTACAACTGGCTGGGCACGAAGAACAAAGGGGAGGCTTTCGAGTAGCGTAGCCGTTGCCCCCTTGCTGAAAACAAGGACGTGTTCCCAGCAGTTAAACGGCGCTTGATAGTAAGGCGAATGGTTCCCCTGGTTGAAATTGCGTTTGCCTTCGATTTCTCCTTTGTCCCACACCACGTTCCTGGCGACCTCGAAGCCCGCCCTCTCGAACAGGTTGATGGCATAAGCGCCTAATATCATCCTTTTGCTGCCCATCGCCGAGAAAACGATGTTGTTCTCGTTGTCGAAGTAGTCGAAGATGTTGTAGAGAAACAGGCCGCCCGGTTTCAGCACCCGGTAAAGTTCTCGGGCGACGTTGATCTGGTCATACAGGAAGCAATAGATGTTGGGCCAGGCGGCATATTCCCGCGCGTTGTAGTACGGCGGCGAGGTCACAATTCCGTCAACCGAGTTGTCTCCGATCTGCTTCAGTACGTTGAAGCAGTCGCCGTTGTACACTTCCACCCCTTTGATGCCGCTCAGGTTGCCGAACGTGTTTGCCGACGTCGCCGGCCTCTCCGCACAGATTCTATGGAAGTAAGGCCCGTCGAAAAAGTCCAAGCTGCCCTGCTTCCCCGGATTTTTCAGGTTCTCCGTGAGCAGTCTCCGCCCTGACAGCTTTGTGTCTTGAACGGGTGCGTTGACCACCATCACTTTGTCGTCAACCAGACTGTAGTGCTGGACAAGCATAGTCAGGATGCTCTCCTCGGAGGGGAGGCTGACAACATCCCGCTTCCACAGCCTCAAACTTGGGAGCGGAATGGCCGCCTCCGTTTCCTCGATCGCTTCCTGTCGTAGCAGCGAGGAAAGGGAATAGCGGTTGCCCCTGTCATACTTGCTTCGCTCAGGGCAGAGAGGGTTCTTGCATTCCCAACTGCGGACGCCCAAACTCGGATAGGAATTACCCTGAACACAAGAGGAGCGGCAGGCAGGGCAGGGGATCAGGGTTTCGTCCCGCTCGTTCTTTTCAAACAGCAAGAGCAAATCCGGTTCCTGCTGAATCCGCTGCGGATCTGCAACATCGTAACTGATGACAAAGCAGTCCTTGTAGTATAATCCCTCCTGGGCGAGATCAAACCGACAAGCCTCCAAGTCTAAATTGGGGACGTAGTCGCGGGTCTGACGCGCGATCTGTTCGGGATGGAAATAACCAGCCTTCAACTTGACATCCCGATACTTCTCTCCGAAAAGCACCAAATCCGAGTATAGACGCCATTTGTACGCCTCCCCATGGCGCAACGGCTTGATCAGGATGCCTAGATAACAGTGATTCGAGAGGCGATCAGCGAGACACCTGAGCGCCCCTAAAACATCCTCGCGGGTTCTTTCCGTGTCTCCCCCGTTTATAAGCCAACGGTCATCTATTTTCCAGAAGATTAGGCCGCACGGGCGACGGAAGACCTCCGGCAGAAGCAGTCTCAGGTGATCATAGTAGCGCGGCTGATAGTTGTCAGGGCTGGTTTCCGAGAAATAACTATGGATAAGCCTGCTCTCAAAAGTATGGAAAGCAAATGCCGAGAACACCGCCCGGTTGATCTGTTCAGCCCGGCCATCCTCGTGAACGGCTGACGAGAAAGCGTAGATCGTTTCCTCCCATGAGGGCGGCATGAAGTGCTTCGCAAGTACGCTTAACACCTGATGAGGGATGTTTTTGCGGAGCATGACAGAGAAGAAATGGGAACGGTTAGCATAATCAAGGCTGTGTGAAACCCCCGCCTTCTCATGGTAGTTGAACAGCACTCTGTTTTCAGCCGCCGATGCCAAAATGGCTTTATAAGTCCGTTGGTTCAGTCTCAACTTGGAATTGATTGCCGCTTGTAGTTCTCTGCGCCTTTTTTGGGCCGGCCTCATTCCTACTCGCCCCAGATGCCGAAAAACAGCCGCTAGGGCGTGTTCCATATCTCTGGGTAACTCCCAAAGGGTGCCTGTCAGAGCTTCAAACTCCTGGTGTAGCGCGTGGACGCTGACGATAGAGTTGTCACGCTGGACTTCGTTCATGTCGTTGCTCCCGCTGTCATAGTATGCGATCTTCGCATAAATGTACCCAAAAAGTCAAGCTGTCTTTCATGGACACGATCTATGACCCTGATTATGTTGACCTGATTGAAAGGCTGAAAAGCATACGCGAAGAAGCGGGACTGACTCAAGCGCAACTCGGAGAGATGCTCGGTAGGGATCAAACTTTTGTCAGTAAGTACGAAAGCCGTGAGCGGCGTCTGGATGTGCTGGAACTACGCAACATTTGTAAGGCGTTGGATGCCTCGTTTCTCCAAGTTGTTTCGGAACTCAGCCCTCTCCTGCCCTTGCCTCCTGTGTCTGCCGCTGATGAGGCTGAGGAAGTCCAAGTCGCTGTTGTTGATACGTTCTCAAGCTACCCCGAGTTCGATGTGGAATGGAGCCACACGGATTGGAAGTCCCTGATTGATTGGTTCGTCAGTTCAGGCATCCTCAATTACAAAGAGATCGGCTCATTGATGCTGGGGCATCTGAACCCTTCCCAAGTAGGAACCTCAATCGCCAGCAAGAAAACTTTTCAGAGCAGGTTCCCTCCACGCAAGGTTTGGCAGGCGGTGAGGCAGTGGCATTTCGAGCAGTCCGGTCGCTGTCTCGACTGCGGGACGAGGCTGGAACTCCAAGCCGATCATATTATACCGCGAGAACAGCTAGGGGATGAGGCGGATCGCCTTGAAAACATGACGCTGCGTTGCCGGAGATGCAACGTCATCCGAAGGCCGTCCCATAAACTCGGCGGCCAAACTTTTCTCACGACCGAAGCCGCGCTCATGTGGATTCTTTTCGTCAAGCGCCCCGCGACGTACCAGGCGTTTGAAAAACTCTGTCGCGAGTACGGGCTGACGATGGCGAGCATCCGGTTCCAAGAGGCGTGGGCTATGGCGCGCTGGCTGGCTGTAGATGGTTTGTACGAGATTGACGCGGCCTCTTTGCTTTGATACCCACGTTCTACCGCGTTCCTCAGAACAACTGTTCCACCAGTCCATACCCGATCAGCCCGCCCCAGATCG
>CAXTWM010000171.1:0-10378 GCA_964247915.1 uncultured Armatimonadales bacterium
AAGCGATGCCCCGGCGGGAAAGCCCACCCCCCGCCCCTCCAGGCCCGCCAGTGCAGACGCGGGAACGAGGAGCAGGAGTGTTACCACGCCGGGTGAGTGCGGTCCCACTTTCCCGGTGCCGGAGCGCTCGAAAGGGGGGCGTTTGCGCCGGGGAAGGAGGCCAGGAAGGCGCGGCGGTCGCCGCCGGCACACGGGCCGGGTTCGTTTTGGCGCTTTTGGCCGCTGGCCGCCTCCCAGTCCGATTCCTCCGGTTCGGCATCCTCCGCTTCTTCTTCGTCCGTGTGCGGGGGCATCAGCCCTACCCCCGGCGCGAGCGCCGACCCCTCCCTCCAGGAAGGGTGAGCAACAGGTGGGCGGTTCGTTTCGGCAGTTTTGGGCATCCGGCGCGTCTTGCGCGTCCAGCGGGGCCTGGGACAGCGCGCCGACGGCGGCCTCGGTCTCCTTCTGGATGCGGCGCAGGCGCCCCCGCGTCTCCATCTCCACCTCCCAAGCGTCCCGCGCGTTGTCCCGGCACTCACGCTCCGAGGTCATCATGTCCAGCAGCACCCCGTCGCGCACACGCCGGGCGTAAAGCTGCGGCACGTCCTTGTTGAGCATCTTGACCGCGCTGTCTATCTGACGGTGCAGGTGCGTCTCGTGGCGCAGCACCTTGTCCAGCCGGTCCAGGCGGGCGTCCTCGGTCAGCGTCTCGTCCTCGAAGAGCTGGGCCTGCCAGCGGTGGAGGCGTCGGAGGCGCCAGGAGGCGGCGGCGATCTTCTCGACATAGTGGCGTTCGAGAAGGTTGGCGGGGCGAAGCTGGGTGACGAGTTCGTTCTGAACCTGCCGGTAGCCGTCGGGGTCTTCTCCGAGGGAGGGGAGGACGATGTCACGGGCGAAGAGTCCGTGCGTGGTGGCGTTGCGGCTGGCGACGGCCTTGCCGTGTTCGGTGCGTGGGCCGGTGGCGGCCTGGGAAGAAGTGGCGGCCTGGGAAGAAACAGCGGTAGACATGGTGTGACCTTTTGCTTTCCCCAGCCCTCCACGGTGAAGAAATGCTTGTCTACTATTATACCAGGGACTGCGGGAGATGTCAAGAGAGAAGAACGCCCCCGTCCCCCTGTATTTACCACACCTCTTCGCGCGGCAGGCAGGAAGTTAGCGCACTCCTGTCTAACTCCCTCTCCCATGCAGAACACGCTTTTCTACGGCGATAATCTGGAAGTGCTGCAAAAACACGTTGCCAACGCTTCCGTGGATTTGGTCTATCTCGACCCGCCGTTTAACTCCAACCGCGACTACAATGTGCTGTTCAAGGAGCAGAGCGGCGACTACAGCCCGGCGCAGATCAAAGCGTTCGGCGATACCTGGAAGTGGGCTAATGCCGCCTTGGACTGGGAGAATTTCGCGGAGATTTGCCCGGTCCCGCGCGTGATCGAGCTGATGACGGGGTTCGTGAACACGCTGGGCAAGAACGATGTTACGGCTTATCTGGTGATGATGGCCCCGCGCCTGTACCATCTGCACCGCGTCCTGAAGCCTACCGGTTCCCTTTACCTGCACTGCGACCCGACGGCTTCCCACTACCTGAAACTGCTCCTGGACGCGACGTTCGGGCCGCAGAATTTCCGCAACGAGATCATCTGGAAGCGCACAAACGCTCACGGCGGGTCAAAACGCTGGGGGCCGGTGCATGATGTCATCCTGTTTTACAGCCGGTCAAACGCTTACACCTGGCACAAGACGTTTGAGGACTATTCCGGCACATATGTGGAAGATTTTTATCGCTTCAGCGATGACAACGGCCAATACCGGCTGGTCACGTTGACCGGGGCTGGCACACGGACAGGCGATTCCGGCAAGCCTTGGCGGGGTGTTGACCCAACGAACGTGGGGCGGCACTGGGCGGTTCCACTCAAGCCACTCTACAACATACTGGAAGAGGTCGCGGCCAGCAAACTCACGACGCAAGAGAAACTCGATCTGCTTGACGATAACGGCCTGATCTATTGGCCGCCCAAAGGCACGACGCCCCAATACAAACGCTACCTCGACGAGAATCCGGGCGTGCCGATTCAAGACACGATCAGCGACATCCAGCCCATCAGCGCCCATGCCGCTGAACGCCTTGGTTATCCCACGCAGAAGCCCCTCGCGCTCCTGGAACGTATCATCCACGCTTCCAGCAGCCCCGGCGATGTCGTCCTCGACCCCTTCTGCGGCTGCGGGACCGCCATCGTCGCCGCCCAGGCACTCGACCGTCGCTGGGTCGGGATCGATGTCACTCCCATCGCCACCTCGCTCATCATCGCCCGCCTGGATGATCGCTTCCGCATCAAGAACCAGAACACGATCAAGGCCGGCGACCCCGACTACGCCCGCGCCTTCGCCGTGGAAGGGCTGCCGACGGACGTGGCCGGGGCCAGGGAGATGTTCCGCGCCGACCACAAGAAGTTCGAGATGTGGGCGGTCGGTCTGGTCCCGGCGACGCCGCAGGAGAAGAAGGGCGCGGATCAAGGGATTGACGGCCTGAAATACTTCCATGACGGCGGCAAAAGCGCCAGCAAAGCCATCGTGCAGGTGAAGGGCGGCGGGACCGGGGCGCGAGACGTGCGGGATTTAGCGGGGACGATGGCGCGGGAGAAGGCCGCCCTGGGGCTGGTCCTCTGTCTGGAAGCGCCGACCCAGCCGATGCGCGATGAGGCGGTGAACGCCGGGTTCTACCAGCCGCCCATCGGTGGGCGCAAGGTGGCGCGGGTGCAGATTCGCACGGTGGCCGAGCTTTTGGACGGGCAGGGCTTCGACCTGCCGTTCACATCGCAGGCGTTCACGCCGACCGCCAGCGATGTCGCCGCCGCCGCCGGACAGGGCGGCTTGGATCTGGAGGAGTGAGGTGTCGGAGGAACGAGGTGTCGAGGAACGAGGTGTCGCGGGTGCGGCAAAAATAAAGGCGCGATGAATCGCGCCCCTACACCGATGCAGCGGTTCCTACGCAGCAACCGCGCTTCCTGTGAGGAGCCGCCCGTAGCGCGGCGGGGGAACGGGGTGCCCATTTTCTCGCACGATTCGCAACCAGTCTTCCTTTGCCTCATGCAGACGCGCCAGGGCGATTTCCGGGGTGGGCCCGTCCACGGCACAGCCTATGAATTCGACGATCTGGGCGACGTAGCACTCGTCATTCGGGCTGTAATAGACTTTGACCTCGTAGCCATCCATCTTTGTCTTCCATCGAATATTAGTGGCGCGGGTCCTCATAGGGGCAGTCCGAAACTACGTCGGGCGACTTCACGCACGATGCGGCAGAACTGCTGTGCGTCCTGCGCGTCTATGACACCGGCATCGCGGCCAGGATAGCGAAATTCCACGCTGTAGTCATCGAGTTTTGTCAGCGCCACCTGCAACACGTTCCAGGACGGTTCAACAGGGAGGATCAGGGCCAGCAGAGCAAGAAGGTTGTGTGTCTTGGGGAACGCCAGGTTCGCTTCTTGCAGACGCGCTTTTAGGTACTTTTCGGCGCACTGCTGCGCCAGGTAGCAAACCAAGTCGTAGTTGGGGTCGTTCTGCGCCTGCGCCTCGCGGCCCATGCTGACCCAGTCGCCTTCGGCTTTCTTAACCCACTGCTGCGTAATCGGCTGCATGGAGCACCCTTCCCCTCTCCGTGATCTCGCGCAGGAAGAAATCGTTCAACGCGATGCGCTGCTTTAAGTATTCCGGGTCGCATACAACCAGATCGAGCGGGAAAGTTACATCCAGGTGTGAACGGATGTCCGATGCCCTGCCGCGCCCTTTGCCCGGCAGGGGCATGATGACGAGCAGGTCCACGTCCGAGTCGTCGGTGGGCGTGCCGTAGGCGTAGGAGCCGAACAGGATGATGCGCTCCGGCTGGAACCGGCGCGCGATCTCGTCACTGACTTGGCGAATTTGGAAAGTGGTGATCATGGCTCTGAGTTCAGGGAGTGGCTGAGTTCAAGTAGTGCTCGACGTAGCCTCTGGTTTCCGCCCTCACGGTATCCATAATGGCCTCCAGCGCGATGTAGCCGCCACGCGACGTAATAAACTGTTTCTCTTGCTCCGTCAGGTCCCGCCCGAGTTTTTGTGTTGCGGCGTTGATGATAGCCTTGTGGAAGCTATTGGTGGTTGGCTCATGCTGGTCACTCATGGGTTCAGTTGGATTATACCTGCCAAAACAGAAATGGGGGCAGCCGGAAGGCTGCCCCCATTTCTTGATTACGCCGCTACCCCGTCCCGTTCGGCGGCCTGCGCCGCCGTGGGCACTTTGAGGCGGGTGACGATCTTCTCGCCGTCGCTGTCCACGATGATGGTGTCGCCGTCTCTAAATTCGCGGCGGAGGATGCCGCTGGAGATCGGGTTCTCGACCATGCGCTGGATGGTCCGCCGCAGCGGGCGGGCGCCGTAGAGCGGGTCGAAGCCGGACTCGGCGATCAGGGTCTTGGCGGCCTCGGTGACTTCCAGGTGCAGCTTGCGGTCGGCCAGCTGGCGCTCCGTGCCTTTGAGCAGCAGGTCCACGATGCTCTTGATCTGCTCCTGATTGAGCGCGTGGAAGACGATGATCTCGTCTATCCGGTTCAGAAGCTCCGGGCGGAAGTGCAACCGCAGTTGCTCGGTCACTTTCGCTTTCATCTTCTCGTAGAGCGCGTCCTGCTCGTGCGGGCCGGCCCCGACGGGCATGGCTTCAATATATTGGCTGCCGATGTTGCTCGTCAGGATGACCACGGTGTTCTTGAAGTCCACGGTTCGGCCCGTGCTGTCGGTCAATCGGCCCGCGTCCAGGAGCTGCAAGAGGATGTTGAAGACGTCCGGGTGCGCCTTCTCGATCTCGTCCAGCAGGACCACGCGGTAGGGCCTCCTGCGGACGGCCTCGGTGAGCTGCCCGCCCTCGTCGTAGCCGACGTAGCCGGGCGGGGCGCCGATGAGCCGGGCGACCGAGTGCTTCTCCATGTACTCGGACATGTCAATGCGGATCATCGCGTCCGGGTCGTCGAACATGAACTGGGCCAGCGCGCGGGCCAGCTCGGTCTTGCCGACCCCGGTCGGGCCGAGGAACAGGAACGAGCCGATGGGCCGGTTCGGGTCCTTCAGGCCCGCCCGCCCGCGCCGGACGGCCTCGGAGACGGCCTCGATGGCGACCTCCTGGCCGATGACGCGCTCGTGCAGCTTCCTTTCCATGTTCAAGAGTTTGTCGGCTTCCTCCTCAAACATGCGGCTGACCGGGATGCCGGTCGCCTTGGAGATCAGCTCGGCGATGTCGTGCTCGTCCACGACGCTGTCCACGCCCGACTCGCGCATCCAGGCGTCGCGCCGCTCGGTGTAGACCCGGCGCAGGGCCACCTCCTCGTCGCGGAAGCGGGCGGCCTTCTCGTAGTCGCGCGCGTCGGCGGCGGCACGGCCCTCGGCGACCATCCGGTTCAGCCGGTCCTCCATGTCCCGGATGTCCTGGGGCATGGACGACTTCTCGATCCGTATCTTGGACGCAGCCTCGTCAATCAGGTCAATCGCCTTGTCCGGCAGGAACCGGTCGGTGACGTACCGGTGGCTCAATTCGGCGGCGGCGACCAAAGCCGAGTCGTCGATCGTGACCGTGTGGTGCGCCTCGTACTTGTCGCGCAGGCCGCGCAGGATTTCGACCGTATCCTCCACCGACGGCTCGCCGACGACGATGGGCTGGAAGCGGCGTTCTAAAGCCGCGTCCTTCTCGATGTTCTTGCGGTACTCGTCCAGCGTGGTCGCCCCAATGCACTGGAGTTCGCCGCGCGCCAGGGCGGGTTTGAGCATGTTGGAGGCGTCCATCGCCCCCTCCGCCGCGCCCGCGCCGACGACCGTGTGCAGCTCGTCCAGGAACAAGACCACCTGACCGGCGGCCTTGCGAACCTCGTCCATGACACCCTTCAAGCGCTCCTCGAACTCGCCCCGGAACTTCGACCCGGCGACCAGCGCGCCCATGTCCAGGGCCAGCAGACGCCGCCCGCGCAGGTTCTCCGGCACGTCGCCCTTGGCGATCTTCAGCGCCAGCCCCTCGGCGATGGCCGTCTTGCCGACGCCGGGGTCGCCGATCAGGACCGGGTTGTTCTTGGTGCGCCGGGACAGGATTTGAATGGTCCGCTTGATCTCCTCGTCGCGCCCGATCACGGGGTCAATCTTGTCCTCGCGGGCCAGGGCCGTCAGGTCGCGCGAGAAGCGCTCCAGCATCCGGTACTTTTCTTCCGGGTTCTCGTCCGTCACGCGGGCGCTGCCCCGGACGGCCTGCAAGGCGCGGTAGACCTTCTCCTCGTCCACGTTCTGCCCCTTCAAGAGACGCGCCGCGCCGCCGTCGCCCTCTTTGACCAGGCCCAGCAGCAGGTGTTCGACGCCGATGTAGCTGTCCTGGAGCCGCTGCGCCTCTTCTTTGGCGAGGTCGAAGACCCGCTTGATGCGCGGCGTGATGTAGACCTGTGCGCCCTGGTCGGCGTACTGCACTTTGGGCGCGCGCGCCAGGGCCTCCTCGGTCGCGTGGCCCAGGGCGCGGACGTCCACGTTCAGCGTTTGCAGGACCTGCACGGCCAGGCCATCGTTCTGCTCCAGCATCGCCAGCAGCAGGTGCTCGGTATCCAACTGCGTGTGCTGGTAGCGCACCAGGATGTCCTGGGCGGACTGCACCAGCCCCCGTGCGCGCTCGGTAAACTTTTCAAACATGGTTTCACCTCATGGCCCCCCGGCCCCCAATAATGGGGGAGGCTGAGGGGGTTACTCTTCTTCGTTGTCTGTCTTTGTCGTCGTGCGTTTCTGCTCGATCTGGCCCGCCTGCTGCTCCGCCTCGCGCAGCATGGCCTCCAGCCGCTCGCCCAGCATCTCCATCTGCCCCATCTGGTCCAGGAGCGAGATGATGTAGGCGACGCCGCTGAGGTTGACCTTGATGTCCTGCGTCAGATGCTGGATCTGCTGCAAGCGCTCGATGTCCCGGTCCGAATAGAAGCGGTTCTTGCCGACCTTGCGCGGCTTGACCAGCCCCAGCCGGTCGTACATCCGCAAGGTCTGCGCGTGGATCGGCTTGGCGGCTTCGGCCCCGCCATTTGAGGCGCGTACCATCGGGCGGACCAGCTTGGCGGCGATGCTGATGGTATAGATCGGCTCGTCTCGGTCTTTCACGAATGCCATCTTAGCCTCCTAACCCACTTTCACGGCGTCCTGCCGCAGCTTCGCCAGCTCCAGGAGCAGGTCGCGCTCGCGCGGTGCCAGGTCCTTGGGGACCGTCATCTTCACCCGCGCGAACAGGTCGCCCGCCCCGCCGCCTTTGAGCCTGGGCATCCCCTGCCCCGCCAGGCGGAACGACTGCCCGCTCTGCGTGCCGGGCGGCACGTTCAGCGTCTTGCGGCCCGTGAACGTCTCCACCGAGGCCGTCCCGCCCAGGGCGGCGACCGTGTAGGGCACGGGGAAGTCCGTCCGCAGGTCGTCCCCGGTGCGCTCGTACTGCGTATTGGGCTTGACTCGGACCTTCAGGAACAGGTCGCCGCCGCCGGCTCCCTGCCCCGCCAGCCGGATGCGCTGGCCGTCCCCGACCCCGGCGGGAATCTTGACGTCCGAGATCTTGCGCGGCTTGGCGACCACGCCGTCGCCGCCGCAGTCCGGGCAGACCGTCGTCGCTTCCCCCGTCCCGCCGCACTGCGGGCAGATGCTGTTGCCGAACATGTTGCGCCCGCCCTTGACCTTGCCGCTGCCGGCGCACATCGGGCACGGCTTCCCCTTGCCCGCCGAGACCGCGCCGGCCCCGCCGCACCGCCCGCAGGTGTCCGGGATGGTGACGGTGAAGGTCTTGCTGGTGCCTTTGTAGGCTTCCTCCAGGCTGATCTCCGCCGTCTGCTCGACCTCGGCGGGTGCCTGTCGGCCGACCCGGCCGGCGGGCCGCCCGCTGCTGAAGCCGCCGAAGCCGCCCGCCGTGCCGCCGCCCGCCGCGCCGCCGCCCGCCGCGCCGCCGAACAGCGACGACAGGAAATCGTCTATGCCGGCCCCGCCGCCCGCGCCGCCGAAGTAGTCCTCCGTTCGGACGCCGCTGCTCCGAACGCCGCTGGGGCCGCCGCCGTTCGGGCTGGGGCCTCCGCCCTGGCTGTACGACTTCCACTCGTCCCCGAACTGGTCGTACTTGGCCCGCTTGTCGGCGTCGGACAGCACCTCGTAAGCCTCGCCCACGTTCTTGAACTTTTCTTCCGCGCTCTTGTCGCCGGGGTTGACGTCCGGGTGGAACTGGCGGGCGAGCTTCCGGTAAGCCGCCTTGATCTCCTTCTCGGTGGCCGTCTTGGGCAGCCCCAGTATCTTGTAGTAGTCTTTATAATCAACGGCCATTGTCTGTGTTCCCTCCCGCAAGTGACTTCCCAGCGGCGTTAGTATTGCATATGAGCGTGTCGTTGTCAACTCATTTAACAAAAAACATCTGCCTAGGGTTCCCGGAGGTGCGAGGGCGGCTTTCCCCCGCTCCCTCGGCATATTCGTTTAGCCTTACACTTCTGCGGGTATCAACGGTCAACAGGAACTCGCAGGAGAACATTCGCAATGGCAGACACCCCAGGGACAACTTCAATCGGCGCGGACGCGCCGTTCACCGAGCAAGTGAAAGATCAAGTCAAGCAGCAGACTCAGCAGGTGGTGCAGCAAGGCCAGCAGTACGCGGGCCAGGCCGTGGACCTGTTGAGTACGCGCGTTAAGTCTGCCCTCGGCCAGCAGAAGGACCATCTCGCGGCTGGCGTCACCGATGTCGCACAGGTCGTCAAACAGAGCGCCGACGACCTTCGCGGGAAAGGGCTGGGATCACTCGCCAGCCCCTACATCGACCAGGCCGCGCAGAAGCTGACCGACTTCGGCACGACGGCCCAGCAGAAGGACATTGACGAGGTCATCCGCGATACCGAGGATTTTGCGCGCCTCCAACCCGCCGTCTTCGTGGGCATCGCGACCCTTGTCGGCTTCGTGGCCGCCCGGTTCCTGAAAAGTTCCGAGCAGGCCGCCGCCTCGGCCTAGACTATCTTTGGGAGAACACACATGAGCAGAAAAAACAACAGGCCGCAGTTCCACGAGCCGGTCAACAATGAGCCGACCAGCGACGCACAGGCCGAGGTCGTCGTGGTCGAGGTCTTTGACCCGATCGAGGATACCATTGAGGTCGGGGAAGTCATCCTGGTAGACGGCCCGCTGGACTCGGTCCCGCTGGGGGAAACGGCGTATGGTTCCGAGGGATACGAGGCGCCCCGCTTCCCCGCTGCGACGACGCCCGACTTCGGGGCGACGCCCGCCGTGACGGACACGGTGAAAGACAAAGCCCAGGACGCGGCGCAAGGTGTGGCCCAGACGGCCCAGGATGCGGGCCAGAAGGCCCAGGATGTGGTGCAGGACGTGACACAAAAAGCTCAGGATGCCGCGCAGAGCGTGGCCGGTAAGGCGCAGGATGTCGCGCAGAGCGTCGCCGGCAAGGCCCAGGATGTCGCGCAAGGTGTGGCCGGCAAGGCGCAGGACGTGACCCAGAAGGTCACGGACAAGGCTTCGACGGCGAAGGCCGCCGCCGGGGATGCGCTGGATTCGGCCAAGTCCGCAGTGCCCGCCGCCAAGGGGGCGATCAGCAGCGCCGCCGGCAAGATCGGCGCGGCGAGCGCAACCGGGGCGCAGACCGCCGGGTCGGCCCTGTGGACCCTGTTCCAGCGCAACCCGCTCCAGGCCATTTTCGTCATCGCCAGCCTGGTCTGGCTGTTCCGCAACAACAAAGCGGCGGCTTCTCAGCCGCCGGTCAGCCTCACCGACGCCGCCGGGGATGCCGCCGAAAAGGTCGGCACCGTGGCGGGGCATGTGCAGGTGGCGGCGACCAATCTGGGCAGCCAGGTGTCGGAGCAGGCGGCGCGCGGCACGGGCTGGTTCACCCGGACCCTTTACGAGAACCCGCTGGCGATCGGTGCCATGGCGATCGTTTTCGGCGCGGGAGTCGGCTTTGCCATCCCCGAGTCGGGCTACGAGCATAAGCTGCTTGGAAAAACGCGAGACGAGCTGGCGGACAAGGTCCAGGTGGCCGCGCAGGATCTGACCGAGAAGGTCACCGCCGTTGCCCAGACCGCCGTCCATGAGGCGGTGGAAACGGTGAAAGCGGAAGCCAAGAATCAGGGTTTGAGCGGCGAGCTGACGCCGGAATCCGCCGCCCAGGACCTTGCCAAAGTGGCCGGCAAAGCCCAGGATGCCCTGAATGACCTCACCCAGAAGGTGACGGCGGCAGCAACGGATGAGGCTCAGAAGCAGGGGCTGACGGCGGGGGCGGCTGCGCCGGACCAGCCGCCGGCTCAGGGCCAGACTCAAGACCAGCCCCTCGCGCTGGACCCCCCCAAGGCGGGTTAAGCTCCCATGAGACAAGGAGGGCGGCGCGAAGATTGCTAATCTT
>CAXTWM010000172.1:0-10311 GCA_964247915.1 uncultured Armatimonadales bacterium
GCTTTGAGGAGCGGCTGCAACGCCTCCAGCCACCGCGCCACGCCCAGGACGTTGACCGCCAGCATCGTCTCCAGCGTGTCCGTCGTGAACTCCTCGGCGTCCGTCCCCAGCCCCACGCCCTGTGACAGAATCGCCATCTCGACCCTCTGCCCGCGCAGCACGATCTGTGCTAATGCCGCCTGAATGGAAACCGGGTCGCGCACGTCCGACACCAGGACGAGCGGCGTCCCGCCGAACATCGCTGCTTCCCGCGCCACCCGCGCCAGCCGTTCCTCACTCCGCCCGACCAGCGCGACGCTCTTGCCTTCCCGCGCCAGGGCCAGCGCGAGCGACCGCCCAATCCCGCTGGACGCGCCGACAATGAGGTAAATGGAGGGGGCACTTGTCATTTGAGGGTAACGCTGAACCGGCTCTTGGGGCCATCGTAGGTTAGCTTTAAGAACTGCAAAATGTCTCGCCCGATCAATCCTTGTATGCCCTGGCCGGCCAACGGCGCTTCAACGACTTCCACCTCGAAGGCGATGTCTTCAGAGAGCACGAGGCGGATGCGATATTGACTGCGCGCCAGCGGCTCGGTTGTAGAGGGGGTTCGCAGGAACACGGTGCCTAGCGATACAAAGCCCAGCCCTGCTACGATGGCGGTTTGAATGAGCGTACCGGACGCGCCGGTGTCAATCAACGTCAACGCGGAGGCAGAAGGAACGCCCTCCCCATCTGCGCGCATGGCCTCCTGAACTGCCAGCACCGGCTCGATCCGCACCTGGAGTAGTGGGCCATTCCGCAACAGGTCGGGGGCAACACGCTCAAGACGAGGCACGGTCGTTCTCAAGGCCCAAAAATGTCAGCGCGGACCCGCCCACATAATACGTTTTGTCTTGTTCCTGTACCTGTTTAACGAGGAACGCCGCCCTGCGGAACCGCTGGTATCCCTCGCGGTACGCTTCTTCCTCACGGTCATAGAGGCCGATGATCTGGTCGCCTTTAATGAGAACGAATTTGCCGTGCGATTGCCGGAGCAGGTTAGCCTTCTGCGCCTGATACGTTTTCAATTCCTCTGCCAGCGGGCCGTTCTCCCATCCGCGAGGCAGTGCCACCGAAGATTCCATCAGGTTTTGCCCTCTGCCTTCCATTGTACCCCTACGGCAGCGAAGACCCGTCCCACAGGTGCTCCGGGTCAGGATAGAAGAACGCACTAGCCTCATGGAAGCCACGCATACTCACAAACCATCCCCCTGGTACTTTGGCCCGCAAAATTGGGTTCATCGCGCTGCCGAAAAGACCTTTTTTCATGGTCTCGCACTTGATCTCTTCCCAAATCAGAACCATGATGATTCACTCCTTCTCCACGAAGGCGGCGTAGATGGCGCGGACGGCCTTCTCGTAGTCGCCGGTGGCGACGCCGACGATGATGTTCAGCTCGCTCGACCCCTGGTTGATCATGCGGATGTTGACCCGCGCCTCGGCCAGCGCGGCGAAGACGCGGGCGGCGATGCCGACGCAGCTGATCATGCCCTGGCCCACCACGGCCAGCATCGCCATGTCGCGCTGGACCTCGATGCGGTCGGGCTGGACGACGCGGCGGATCTCGGCGACCACGTCATGCTCCTTGCTGGCCAGTTCCTCGTCGGTCAGGATGACCGAGAGCGTGTCAATGCTCGTCGGCGAGTGCTCGTAGGAGATGCCGTGGGATTCCAGAATCTCCAGCACCTTGCGCCCGTAGCCGCGCTCCTGGTTCATCATCGCCTTCTCGGTGAACAGCGTCGCGAACCCCTTGCGGCCCGCAATGCCGACGATGGTGGTGGCGTGCGACTCGCGCCGCGTCACGATCTGCGTGCCGGCGTCCTCGGGGCGGTTCGTGTTCTTGATGTGGATGGGGATGCCCGCCTCGCGGACGGGGAACACGGCCTCGTCGTGCAGCACGGTCGCGCCCATATACGACAGTTCGCGCTGCTCCCGGTAGGTGATCTCCTCGATGGGGCAGGGGTCTTGGACCAGGCGCGGGTCGGCCATCAGCAGCCCCGAAACGTCCGTCCAGTTCTCGTACACGGCGGCGTGGACGGCGCGGGCGACGACCGCCCCGGTGACGTCCGACCCGCCGCGCGAGAAGCACTTGATCTTGCCCTGCGCGTCCTGCCCGTAGAAGCCCGGAATGACCGCGATCCGGCCTTCGGGAACGGCCCCGAGCCGCGCCCCCAGCCGGGCGTAGCTTTCGCCCTCGTGGAACCGCCCGTCCTCCCCGAACCGGATGCCCTCGGCGGCGTCCACGAACTCGGCGTCCAGAAACTCCGCGATGATGCGCGCGCTCAGGTACTCGCCGCGCGACGCCACCCAGTCCTTCGCCGCCCCCGCCGCGATCAGACGCCCCATATCCCGCAGCCACTCCCAGGCCCCGCCCACGCCCAATTCCGACGCGATGCCCAGATACCGCTCCTTGATGACCGCGAACGGCGCTCCGCTGTCCAGCCCCTGCTCGCCGAGGGAGTGGCACAGGTAGAGCAGGTCCGTGATCTTCTTGTCCTTGTCGCTGCGCTTGCCCGGCGCGGACACGACCACGAACCGTCGTCGCGGGTCCGCCCGGACGATGGCCGCGATCTTCCGCACCTGGTCGGCGTCGGCGACGGACGACCCCCCAAACTTAGCGACGATGGGCCGTGGGTGCTGCGGATGTTGGTTGTGTGGTGTGTCTGTCATAGACTCGTCCGGGAAAGTGCCCTGGTTGTCCGTGCTGACTCGAAACAGCAGACGGCGACATTATATCAGGTCTATATCGGGGGGGTAATATGCCGATCCTGCGGCACGATAGTTACGACGTGCAAGCGGTGATTGTGTTGGTCTCTGAACGTAATACCGCCAAAGTCGTGTTCTGTAGCACTGAGGATATGGTCGCCGCCCCATGCGTCAACAGTCATATGTAGAGTGGTGAGGTCCATTGGCACACTCATCAAAGTGTGTGTCTTCCCGTCCATGACCTTCCATTGATGGTCTGCCCCCATCTTCTTATGCATCACGCCCAAATCTACAATCAAATTCCCACCCCGCACCACTGTTACCTGAACTGAGACACCATCCAAGCGTTCAATCTCCGTATTATTAGGCGAAATGCTAACCTTGACCAAACCTTCTCCAATGCCGCTGTCATAGGCCATTTGAGTGCGCTTTGCGGCAGCGGGGGACGGAGCATTCTTCGGCACGGCATTCTGTTGGGCATCAGCGAAGCCCACCGCGCCAGCAATGGCGGCCAGTCCTAAAGTCATTGCCCTCCATGTCACTAATGATGTTGTGTTCACCGTCTCTCCTCCCCCCATACTGATTTCTGATCCGGTTTGCGTATAAGAATGTGCCTGCCGCCCTCGCAGAGCAACTCGTGGCCGTGTGCTTCCAAATGCCGAACCAAATGCCTTCGTCTCATGCGGCTTGAAGAAGAAGCGGCTCTCGGATTGCCTCCTGCCCCCGTAACGCCTCCTCAGCCAGAATGCGGTTGCCTTCTAAAACAAGGGCAATGGCCTCCTGCAAGTTCTCAGGGGTTTCTTCTAAAGTTTCTCCCTGCGTGTTGGCACCAGGCAGTTCTTCCACGAACCCGATGTAGCCGCCTTCTTTCGCTTCCTGATAAACGGCGGTGAATGTGAATGCCATGAGATCGTTCCTCCGTTCAGTGTTGGTTCGCAAAAAAGGTGAGTTCTTTTGTGACCTCTTCAGGTGTCGTGGACGCATGGCTGAAGGACTGACAGCACGAGTTGAGCATCATGCCGCTTTTGATGTTCCTTATGCCCTCCTTCTCTTCCGGCGTCAGCGAGCGGCCAATCTTTGTCTCTGCGGCGGCAACGACTTCCTCGCGCGCGGCTTCCAGATATTGGGCTATCCTGTCGTTTTCCTCGCTCATACATCACTCCTGGTGCAAATCGTCACCGTTCGTCACTCTCCCACTCTTTGAGCGACGGCATCAGCGCATAGGCCGTCAGGTCCAGGTGGACGGGGGTGATGGAGATCTTGCCGTCGGCGACGGCGCGGACGTCCGAGCCGGCTTCGGCGCCTGCGGCTTCCTCGGCCAGGGAGCCGCCCAGCCAGTAGTAGGGGCGGCCCACGGGGTCCAGGCGCTTCTCGATCCGGTCCACATACTGCCGCCGCCCCTGGGTCGTGACGGCGACGCCTTGCAGGTCGGACTGCGGCAGGTTGGGCGCGTTGACGTTCAGGATCGTGTTCGGCGGCAGCGGGTGGGCCGCGAGCCACCGCGCGACTCGGGCGGCGAAGCGGGCGACCGGCTCCCAGTGAACGTCCTTGTCCCAGGAGGCGAGGGAGACGGCCAGGGAGGGCTTGCCCATGATGGACGCCTCAATGGCCGCCGAAACCGTGCCGGAGTAGTGGAGGTCCCAGCCCAGGTTGGGGCCGTGGTTGATGCCGGAAACGACTAAATCCACGTCCCCGCCCATCGCCTCCAGGATGCCCAGCGTCGCGCAGTCCGAGGGGGTGCCGTTGGACATGAACGCCGGGGTCCCGTCGCGCAGGGTCGTCGGGGAGAGCCGCAGGGGCTTGTGCAGGGTGATCGCGTGGCCGGTCGCGCTCTGCTGGCGCTCGGGGGCGGTCACGGTCACGTCGCCGACTTCGGACAAGGCTTGATACAGGGCGAACAGGCCGTCCGCCTGGACGCCGTCGTCATTGGTCACAAGGATACGCATTGCCGTCAACTATAGCCCAAAGGCCGGGCCGGTGTCAAGGCGGAGGCACCCAGTCCCCAGGGTGGTTGACTAAGAAAGCCCCGGCCTTGAAAGGCCGGGCTACTCTGGGTGAAAGTGCCTCCGGCACTGAAGATATGCCTCCGAATGCTGTTCCTCAGCCGCGCAGCGGCTTTCACTTTGGATAGCGCGGCCTTTCAAGGCCGGGGACTCCTCCGGGTATAATGGCCCTGCTCGTTACACTTAGAAAGCCCTGCTCCCATGCGCCCACGCCTTTTCCTCTGCGCGCTCCTGCTCGCACTGCCCTGGAACGCCCTCGCGGCCCCCGCCGCGCCGCCTGCTGCCGTCTCGCCAAAGCCCGCCGCGTTCGGCGTGGCGGCCCACAACGACGTCAACATTGAGTGGTGGTACATCAACGCCCACGTCACGACCGACAAAGGGCGGCATCTGGCCCTGATCGGGTCGTTCTTCCGGTTCGGCAGCGGCGTCAACCCGCTGGACGGCTCGCCCCTGCCGCGCGCCCACTATCTGATCTACGCCGTCACCGACCTGGACAAGAAGACCCAGCGGCCCTACTCGCTGGCCGACGCGGGCATGATTGCCCTCTTGAAGCAGTTCGGGCCACTGCTGGCCGCCTCCAACCCGCGCGACAAAGGCGTCCGCGCCTTCCTGGCGGGGCTGGATCAGGGCCGGCTGCCGCCGCCGCACCGGAAGATCGCCGGTGAGGCGTCCGTAGTCAGCGCGCCGTTCCGCCTCGCCTACGGGAAGGAAAACACGCTGGCGGCGACGAATGCGATTAACACTGCCTTCGACCTGAATTTGAACGCAGGCGGGCCGGACAAGATTCACTTGACGCTGACGTCTCAGAAGCCCGCGATGGCGGTCGGCGGCAAGGGCGAGACGGGGCTGAAGCGCGCGAACGACATGTACTACTTCTCGCTCACCCGCTGCGCCGTCGGCGGGATGGTGGACACGGGGCTGGGGCCGGAGAAGATCACGGGGGGACAGGGCTGGTTTGACCACCAGTGGGGCAACTCGTGGGTGGCGTCAAATAACGGCTGGGACTGGTGGGGCGTCCAGCTTGACGACGGCACGGACATCCTCTTTTTCCGCCAGCGCGACCTGAAGACAGGCCGCGTCTTCTTCCCGCTGGCGACCTTCATGGACAAGGACGGGCGGCAGAGCGTGACCCGGAAGATTCTGTTCACGCCGGACAAGGCGATGCTGTGGAAAAGCGCGAAGAGCGGCGTGACCTACCCGCTGGGATGGACGGTGGACTTCCCGGAGAAGAACCTGCAACTGCAAATCAAAGCCGCTGTTCGGAACCAGGAGATGCCAATCCTGGGACCGGGTGCGGGCATCTGGGAGGGGCTGTGCCGGGTGAACGCCTATCAGGGGCCACCCCGCCCGGATGGCCGGGGCTTCTTCCCCACTCAGCGCGTCACCGGCGTCGCTTACATGGAACTGGTCGGCTACAGCAGCCCCGTCGTGAAAAAGCAGGTGATGAAGGTGGCGGCGGCGAAAGGGAAGTGAGCGCCACGGGTTGAAACCCGAGGGATTTCACGGGGCTGAACCCCCGTGCTTCGGTAAAGCAACTCCCCGCCTTCGCGGGCATAATGCCGTTGGCACTTGCTCTTTCTTCGCCCGCGCCCCTCCGGGTAGCCAGTGCAAAGGCGGGGGCTTGCACTTTTACAGCACGGGGGTTCAGCCCCGTGAAACCAGCCGCCGATGTCCACCACATCCACCCACAACCAAGCGGCCACGCCTCAGCCCGACGACGCTGCCGTCCGACGCAAGCGCGACGCTTCGCGCTGGTCGTTGGCCTCCAACGCCACGCTGCTGGGGCTGAAGGTCGTGGTCGGCGCGCTCACCGGCAGCGCGGGCATCCTGGCCGAAGCGGTCAACTCCGCCGCCGACCTCTTCGGGTCCGTCGTCGCCTTCCTCTCCCTCCGCGTCTCCGACGAGCCGCCGGACCGCGCCCACGCCTACGGGCACGGCAAGATCGAGAACCTGTCCGGCGCGGCCACGGCGGCCCTGATCCTCGTCGGCGGCGTCTTCGCCATCGGCGAGGCCGTCCGGCACCTGCTGCACGGCGGGCCGCTGCCCGGCCTGGGGTGGGGCATCGCCGTCATGGCCGCCTCCGCCGTGCTCAATGCCGTCGTGTCCCGGCACCTGCTGCGCGGGGGGCGCGAGACGGACTCGCCCGCGCTGGTCGCCGACGGCCACCACTTGCAGACGGACGTGCTGACGTCGGCGGGCGTCCTGGTCGGGCTGATCCTGGTGCGTCAGACGGGGCTGGCCTGGTGGGACTCGGTGGCTGCGCTGGGCGTCTCGGTCCTGATCCTGCGTGTCGGCGTCGGCTTGGCGCGGGACGCGATGGAGACTCTGGCCGACACCGCCCTGCCGCCCGACGAAGAGCAGACCCTGACGCGGGTGCTGGAAGCGCACCCCGAGGTCCTCAGCTTCCACAAGCTGCGGACCCGCAAGTCCGGCTCGCACCGCCATGTGGACGTCCATGTCCAGATCGCCGACACCCACACCTTCGTCGAGGCCCACCGGCTGACCGAGGATTTGGAGGACGAGCTGCGGGCCGCCCTGCCGAACCTGCACCCCATCATCCACATCGAGCCGTATGAGGACGAAGCCCAGCACCAGCGCGAGCGTCACGGCGCGGAATCGTAGCCCCGCCCTGTCAGCCGGGCCTACTCCGTCGTCACGCCCCATGTCCCCGACAGCGTTTCGCCGGGGTTCAGTGCTGCCAGGCCCCATTCGGGATGATTGAAGGCGTCTGAGCCGCACGTCATCGGCTCGATGGCGAGGGCGCGGCGGCGGTGGCTTTCGGGGAGCGGGTCGCCGGAGTAGAGGACGACGTAGTCGAAGGCCGCGTCCATCCAGACGGCGAGCGATCTGCCCGTCGTGGGATCGGACAGGCGGATGCGGACGTGGCCGTCGGGGTCGCGCTGGGGCTGGAGGTAGCAGGTGTTGAACACGGTGCCGCCGAGGGGGCGGGGTTGGCGGAAGTCCAGCGGTGTACCGTCCACAGGCAGGACGGTTCCCGTCGGGAGTAAATCCTTGAATTCTAAGGTCGCGCCGAAGGGGACTTGAAGGGTGTCCGCGTCTATCAGCCCGGAGCCAACGCTGAAATAGGGGTGGAAGCCCGCCGCCACGGGCGCGGGCGCGTCGCCCGTGTTTTCAATGACGAAGGCGACAGCCAGGCCCGTATCGGAAAGGTGGTAGGTGACGCGGACGCCCAGGGCGAAGGGGTAGCCGGGGTGGGCATCGGCGTGGAGGTTGGTCGTGAAGGTCACTTCATCCGGCGCGGGCTGTTCCGTCTCCCAGAGCGTGGACCGCAGGAAGCCGTGGATGGCGCTCGGCGATTCCTTGTCGTTGATGTCCATCTGGTAGGTCCGGTCGCCGAAGGTGTAGCGGCCCCCGGCGACCCGTCCAGGGAAGGGGATCAGGACGTCGCCCTCGCCGCCCGCCTTATTCTTCGCGCCGGAGTAGCCCGTGATGACCTGGGCGCGCGCCCCGTCCGCGTCCAGGCGGGACAGGCCGCGCAGGGACGCGCCGTAAGGGGAAACGACGAGCTGCCAGTCGCCGTGCGTCAGGGTAAGTTCAGTGTCGGGTGTCGTTTGGATGTCGGGTGTGGATTGCATGGGTTGCCTCAACAAAAGGGGGCCGTCAACGGCCCCGGCGTTGCCGCCCCCATTCGCCCCGCCCGCCGCCATTTCCTCCTCGCCGGGACGACGAAAAACCGCCCCCGCCATTGCGCGGGGGCGGACACAGCAAAAGGCCGGTGCCGGGAAGGCTAGTCGCACGCCGGGCAGTGCTGCTGCTTCATCTCGCGGTTGAGCGCCGTGATGTCCCGCTGGATCGCCGAGCGGATGGCGGCGCGGCGGTTGGCGGGGAAGTCCTGAAGGTTTTGCAGGGTGTCCATGTCGCCCTGAATCGAGGCGCACAGGTCCTCGCAGGTCTGTGGGGCGGTGTGAGGGGCCGCCGCAACGGCGGCCTCGATTTCGGCGGTCGTGTAGTGCTTCGTGGGACGTGCTCCGGCGGTGGAGGTGGACATCGCAGTCATTCCTTTCTTCGGTGAAACCGGCGTGTGCTCTCCATCTGAGCACCGCCGCCGGAAGTATATCCCGGCGAGAAGGGGATGTGTGTGCCCTTTGTCACAGTCCAAAGGTGAAACATGTCACAAGCGGCAGTGAGGAGCCGTGGGCCTATTTTTTGACGCCGGACGCCAGGACGGGGCGCGCCGGCAGCGGCGTCGTGTCCTGCGCCACAGTCCAGAGCGTCCGGCCCGTCTGGCGGTTCAGGGCGTAGACCTTGGAGTCGCCCTCGCACTGGAAGTAGAGGGCGGCGTTCGCGCCCAGGGCCGGGAAGCTGATCAGGCCATCGTTGGTCGCGAACTCCCAGCGCGTGCGGCCCGTCAGGGCGTCCAGCGCGTAGACCTTTGAGTTGCTGTAGCCCGTGTAGATGACCCCGTTGTCGCCGACGGCGGGGGCCGACCAGGCCGTGCCGTCGCCCTCCCGCTCCCACCGCTCCTTGCCGTTGGTGCTCAAGGCGAACAGACGCCGGGCGCTGGCGTACAGCATGTCGCCCTGCCCCAGCACCACGGGGTAGTCCAGGCTGTCCCCCGTGTCGAACCGCCACACGGTCTGCCCGGTCGCGCCGTCGAGCGCCAGAAGCTGGCCGTCGGCGGTGCCGACATAGACCGTCCCGGTCGGGCCGACCGTCGGCGCCTGGTTAGGCAGGACGTTCAAATCCTGGCTCCAGTGGACGGCCCCCGTCGCGCCGTCCAGCGCGTACAGCTTGCCCGCCGAGACGTACACCAGCCCGTTCGGGCCGAGCGCGGGCGAGGAGGCCGCCGTCTGAGTCATCCGCTCCCACTTCTTCGCGCCGGTCTTGGCGTCCAGCGCGACCACCTTCCGATCTTTGTCGGACGTGCCGACGTAGACCATCCCCCCCGCGACGGCGGGGCGAGTCGCCAGTCGGCCCGCCGTCGCGAACTGCCAGAGCTTGGCCCCCGTCTTGCCGTTCAGGGCGTAGATGTTTTTGTCGCGGCAGGTGACGTAGACGCTGCCGCCCGGCCCTACGGTGGGGGAGGCGTTGATGACGTCGCCCGCCGTGAACTTCCAGCGGACCGCGCCGGTGTTCGGGTCCAGGGCCGTAACCTCGTGGTTCCAGGAGCCGAAATACAGCACGCCGTTCGCGGCCACGGCGGGGGCGGTATTGACGGACTCTTCGTTGTCCACGGGGCCTGCCGGCTTGGGCTTCTGAGTGCCGCGCCGTGTGCCGCCTAGTGTCAGGTTCCTGTCCGCCCCGTTGTTCTGGGCGCCCTGGCCGTTCCGGTTGTAATTATTCGGGTTGTAATTGTTTGGGTTACTCGGGTTATTGCGCGTCCGCTCCCGACGGCCCCTCTGCGGGGGGTACGGCGGGGGCACGGTGTAGACGGTCTGCGCGGGCGCGGGGAGCGCGGCCAGCAGGCCGACGGCGGCCAGCGGCAGGCTGAGTCGGGCGAACGGGAATCGCATGAGGGCACCTCGGAAGAGAGTCGAACAAGGGCAGGCTTTTCTGTCCTGACGCACGAGGCGCGCGATGGTTCAAAGATTTCCCGACCCCCGCTGCCCCCGATAAACCC
>CAXTWM010000173.1:0-10290 GCA_964247915.1 uncultured Armatimonadales bacterium
GACGTAGACGACCCCGTCATCGTCCAGATCGCCCAGCGGCTCGGCGTCCACCCCGCCGTCGTCTGCGTCAAGTGGGCCGTCCAGCACGGCCACATCCCGATCCCGTTCTCGGTCAAGCGTCCCCAGTACCTCGCCACCCTGCAAGCCGTCGTCAGCGACCCCCTCACCGACGCCGAGATGCAGGCCATCGCCGGCATTGACAAGAACAACCGCCTCATCAAAGGCCACGTCTTCCTCTGGAAAGACGGCCAGACCTGGGAAGACCTGTGGGACGTGAACGGCGAAATCACCCCGCCCTAGCCGCCGATGCGGTACAATAGGACAACGCCGCATCATCACCGGAGGCCGCCATGTCCCTGCCCATTCCCTTCGGCGTCACCGAATGGGACCGAGAAGCGTACACCGAAGACGACTATTTAGCCTGGGAGGAGCATTCGCCGGTGCGCTGGGAGTTCCGCCCGGCCCGCCGGACCGACTCCGCCGGGCGGTCCCTGGGCGTTATCCACGCCATGCCCGGTGCCGAAGCGGAACACAGCGCCTTCACCGTGGACGTGCTGACCAGCCTGATGAACGCCCTGGATGAAGCCGGCGAAGGGGACTGCCGTGTGTTCAACTGCCTGATGAGGTTTCACACGCCGGATGGCCGCAACACCTACCCGGACATCAGCGTCGTCCGTGGCAAAGCTGCCTACTACCGTGAGCGCGACGACATCCTGACCAACCCGATCCTGCTGGGCGAAGTGCTGTCTCCGGCGACGGAAGCCTACGACCGTGGCGACAAGTGGGCCAGTTACCAGACGATCCCGACGCTGCAACACTTCCTGCTCCTCGCGCCAGATCAGGCGCGGGTCGAGCTTTACACGCGCGAGGCGAACGGCTGGCATTTCGAGGCGCACGAGGGCTTGGAAGCCGTTGTCGCTCTGCCCGCCCTGGGCGTAACGCTGGCGCTGGCTGACCTGTACGCACATGTGGGTTTTGAGCAAGAGGCGTACTGACCTACTAGTCACAAGAAGGAGATCACAATGGCAACACCATCTCACAAGAATAACACCAAGAATTTGGCTGACTTGACGCCTGCGGAACAAGCCAAATCTCTCACTGCACAGATAAGTAATCTCAACAACGCCATTCAGCATCATGTTGATCATGCTGCTGACCCCGTAAGAATGAAAAAGTGCATCAAGCAAGTCTACCGTCTACTCGGTCGTCTGCTGGAAGAACAGTGAATCATCAGCACTAGAGGGCGTAACATGACCATCACCATTGACCTACCTGAAGACGCCGCCGCGACTCTCAATGAGCGGGCGCAGGTGGAGGGAAAGCCCCCTGCCGAGTTCGCCGCCGATGTCCTCACCGAACGCTTGCGGAGCGGCTATGAGGAAGAGTTTCCGCTGGATGCCGAGGCTGCGGAAAAAATCCGCCGTGGCTTCGCGGACATGGATGCGGGCCGAACGGTATCTTTGAAAGAGTCACAGGCGAGGATTGAGGCGTTGCTTACGGCCCGCCAGGGAAACGGCAGCGCATGAACAGGGATGCAAATGACGTTTGGCCGCCCCCACCCGTGCGGCAAAATGATGTTAAACCTTATGGTCGCTCCGCCTCTCGCCGTACTAGATTGGCCTTCGGCGTCATATCGTCAGCCTTGACATTGCCTGGGCTTCTGTTGTTTGCGTTCTTTATATTTAATGCACATCTCCTGCATTGGAAGGTCGCTGTCGCGTTGACGGAAGCTCGATATGTTTTGATTTTAGCCCTGATTTTTCTGTTTCCGTTGCTTGGCTTCTGTGTCGGGGTTGCCGCTTGGCGTTCCATGTCTGGAAGATTCGGCATGGTCGCTTCCATATGCCACTACATCTTTGTTGTGATTTGCTGGATAGATCATCTATAAGTCTCTTAGTTAGGACACCAACCATGACAACTTTGCAGGAACGAACTACCAAGGGGCGCACGATGAAGGGCGTCGTGCTGCCCGGCAACAGCACCGTCGCGTTCCGGGAGCAGCCAGTTCCGACGCCGGGGCATGGGCAGGTGCTGGTCCAGATGAAGGCGTCTTCCATCTGCGGCTCGGACATTCGGGCCATCTACCGGGAGCACCTGGGGGTGGGGGACGAGGCGTACCGGAACGTCCTGGCCGGGCATGAGCCGTGCGGGCAGATCGCCGAGGTCGGGCCGGGCTGCAAGCGGTTTAAAGTGGGCGACCGGGTCGTCCTGTACCACATCAGCGGGTGCGGCGTCTGCGAGGACTGCCAGGCCGGGTACATGATCTCGTGTCACTCCTCGTTCCGGGCCGCCTACGGCTGGCAGCGAGACGGCGGCCATGCGCCCTACCTGCTGGCCGAAGAAAACACCTGCATTGCCTTGCCGGACAACCTCTCTTACATTGACGGTGCCCTGGTCGCCTGCGGCTTCGGCACGGCCTGGGAGGCGCTGACGCGGATCGGGGTGGACGGGCGGGACCGGCTGCTGGTGACGGGCCTGGGGCCGGTCGGGCTGGCGGCGGCGATGCTGGGCCGCGCGCTGGGGGCGACGCAGGTGATCGGCGTGGACACCAGCCCCAGCCGGATTGATCTGGCGCGCGATCTGGGCCTGGTGGACGAGGCGTTCCTGAGCGACGCGGGCGCGCTGGACAAGATCAAGGCCGCCACGGGCGGCAAGGGCTGTGAGGCCAGCATTGACTGTTCGGGGGCCGCGCCCGCCCGCAGGCTGGCCCTGCAAGGGACGCGGCAGTGGGGCCGGTGCGCGTTCGTCGGCGAGGGCGGGACGGTGGATTTCGACGTGTCGCCGCTGCTCATCCACCCGCAGATCACGCTGTACGGGTCGTGGGTGACGTCGCTGAACCATATGGAGGACCTGGTGGAGCGGCTGTCGCGCTGGGACCTGCACCCGGAAAAGACCGTCACGCACCGGTTCAGGCTGGAAGAAGCGGCGCAGGCGTATGATGTAGCCGACAAGGGCCAAAGCGGGAAAGTGGTAATCGTCTTTGATTGACGTGCCGGGCTGACAACTGACCGGGATGGCCGCTCATCCGGCACCCTCCGTATCCGCTTGACGTGATGCCCGCCCCTATGCTATGATTGTGTCAGCGCGCTGACAGAGTGGGGGGACCGTTATGTCTTTGCTGGGCCGGTTGTTCGGGTTTGGCCGGAACGAACATTATGACCGAGGCATCCGCCTCTTCGACCAGGGCTTGTACGAGGACGCCATCGGCGAACTCAGCCAGGCGCCCGAGGACAGCCCGGACGATCTGACCGACCGGCTGGCGTCGTTCTACATCGCCGAGTCCTATGCCAGCCTGGGCGCGTCCGCGCTCGAATCCCAGCGTTATGCCCAGGCGCAGGAGGCTTTGGGCAAGGCGCTGGGGATCAACCCGCACTACGCCGACCTGCACTTCCAGTACGGACGCGCCGCGCGCGGAGCGGGTGATTCACACGCCGCCCTGGCCGCCTTCCAGTCCGCCCTCGCCATCAACCCGCGCTACGCCAAGGCGCTCTTCCTCTGCGGCCTGACGCAGTACGAGACGGACCAGCCCGGCCCCGCCCTCGCCTCCATGCAGCAGGCGGTCGAACTCGATCCGGCCTTCGGAACGCCCCACTTTGAGGAGGCTATCGCCGCCCACCAGTCCGGGGACCACGCCACGGCCCATGCGCTGTTCGCCCGCATCGCCGAAACCGACGTGGACGACATCACGTTCCACTCCCGCCTGGGCGCCGACCTCTACCGGCGCGGCATGTACGCCGAGGCCGTGTCCGAGTTTGAGAAGGCGCTGGCGCTCAACCCCGACTACGCCGACATCCGCAACCACCTGGGCATCACGTTCAACGCTCAGGGCCTGTACCCCGAAGCCATTGATTCCTTCCGCGCCGCCCTTGCCCTCAACCCGAAATACACCGAGGCCCGCACCAACCTCGCCCTGACCCTCCGCGCGGCGGGCCGCCCGGACGAGGCCGCCGCCGAGTTCGCCCGCGTCCTAGAAGACGACCCCGGCAACGCCCTCGCGCGGGGAGAAATGGTGCGGTGATAGCAGACCCGTCATTTCCAAGTGAGTGGTCCCTTGATGAAGAGAACCAATTCCTGACGATCAACCTCGGTCTTCAGAAAGCCATGCTGCTGCTGGTGGAGCAGTGCCACCAGCCTGACTATCAGGCGACTCTGGACTGTTCGCTGAAGGCCTTGGACGATGACCTGAACCGGCGGCAGACGAACAATCAGCAGGTGGCTGTCCTAATGATTGCCGCATGAAGAAGATCGTGATGACGGTGCTGTCCGCCTGCTTCGACGTGAGCAAGGATAAAACCATCGCAAAGATGCGAGCAACCTTCGCGAATATGAACGCTCACCTGTCCTCAGAACGCGAGGAACACCAACGGCACCCACATCCAGAAGGGCCAAGCGTTTGACCTTCTCTCGCCGTCACACGCGCCCGAACACGAGGCAGGCGTTGATGACGCCGAACCCGAAGGGCATAGACAGGACGTAATCCACGCGCCTCCGGGCCTGTCACGGACCAAGAGCGACGAAAATTCTCAACCTTCCCACCATCGTCATTGGGCGGCCAGAGGCAGCGCTGTTTGTCAACGTTTTCTCGCTGACAATCCTCTGTACCTTCGCTGCCGACGGCAAAAGCCGTGGTATAATACTGTACGGCGTCCCGCAGTAACCCCCGCCGTCGGCAGTCGAGCCGTGCGTTCCGGTAAGTCCCTACCCACTCCTGGCTGAAAAGGAACCATCTCATGCACTGTCTGCAACGCGCGTTCGTCCTCATGGCGTTCTTCTCAGCGCATCAGCCAACCCTCAGCGTGAGTCTGTTCTGAATCTTCAGCACGAGCTTTTTATCGGTAACGCGGAAAGGAAAAAACGACATGGACGCTATCGCAGGGCTGTTCAAGCTGCTGATCTGGATCGCCGTCATTCTGGTTGGAGTGGCGCTTTTCTCCTATAACAAACTCCAGCGGCTGTCGCAGGACATTCAGGAAAAGTCTTCCAATGTCCAAGTCGCCATCAGCCGGAAGCTTTCCCTCATCAACCAGCTCATTGACGTGGTCAAGAACTTCCAGGAGAGTGAGCAGTTCACCTACTTGAAGATCTCCCAGGACAGCAGTGCGGCCAGCCTCATGGGTGCCTACCAGCAGTCTGGCACAATGCTTGCGGCGCTCCAGGGTATGGCGAGCCGGTTCCCCAACCTCAAGAACAGCGAGCAGTACCACCGCCTGATTGATAACATCCAGGCGTGCGAGGCCGACGTACAGCAGTGCCGCCAGTGGTACAACGCCTCTGTCAAGAGCTATAACACCGTCTGCCTTTCAATTCCCACGGTCTTTGTCGCGCGGACGTTGGGGTTCGGGAAAGCACCCTACCTGGAGTTCGACCTTTCCGGCGTGAATGATGTCACCAGCCTGAAAGATTTCAAGACGGACGACGGCGAGCGCTTGCAGCAGATGCTGACCAGTGCCGGCGGCAACATCGCAGGGGCCACGCGAGTGATCGCTTCCCACGCCTCGCAGACGGGGAAGTTGCTTGCCGAGCGGGCCAAAGACAGATCAGGTCGCTCCTATTTTTACATGATTCCGGGAGGGGTGCCGCAAGGCCCCGCGAGTATGCAGCACATTCAGTCGTGTATCTCCGAGGGGACGCTGGACGCGGCGGTTCTTGTGGCTGAGACCGGTTCCACGGACTGGAAGCCGCTCACTAATGCTGCTCAGGAAGTGGACCTACCTCCAGCCTGAGCCGGTGACACTTCGGCAGAAAATGAGGCTGCGCTCTTACCACTTCAAGGCGCTCCTCTTCCGTTTCCGTCAGACGCGCCCGAAGAGAAGGCAGGCGTTGATGCCGCCGAAGCCGAACGAGTTGGACAGGACGTAGTCCACATGGGCCGCCCGGCCTTCCGGCTCGCGGATGTAGTCCAGGTCGCAGGCGGGGTCCGGTTCCGAAAGGTTCAGTGTCGGCGGCAGCCAGTCGTCTTGCAGGCACAGCAACGAGACCGCCGCCTCCCAGGCCCCCGTCGCGCCCAGGGCGTGACCGTGAAAGCCCTTCGTCCCGCTGACGGGGAGGGAATAGGCCGAGTCGCCAAAAACCTGTTTCAAGGCCAGCGTCTCCGTGCTGTCGTTGAGCGTCGTGCTGGACCCGTGGGCGTTGACGTAGCCGACCTCGTGCGAGGCGATGTGCGCCCGGCCCAGGGCCAGCGACATGCAGCGGGCGGCCTGCGCGCCGTCGGCGCGGGGCTGGGTCATGTGGAAGGCGTCGTTGGTGCAGGCATGGGACAAAACTTCGCCATAAATCCGGGCGCCGCGCGCCTGGGCGTGGCCGAGTTCTTCCAGGACGAGCATGGCCGCGCCTTCGGCCATGACGAATCCGTCGCGGCCCTTGTCAAAAGGGCGCGAGGCCATCTGCGGGTCGTCGTTGCGCTGGCTCATGGCGCGGATGATGGCGAACGCGCCGAAGCAGAGCGGGGACAGGGGGGCTTCCGACCCGCCCGCCAGCATCAGGTCGGCGCTGCCGTCCCGGATCAGGTCCACGGCGCGGCCGATGGCGATGGGGGACGCGGCGCACGAGTCGCCGTTGGCCGTGGCCGGGCCGGTGACGCCCAACTCGATGGCGACGTTGCACGATCCCGCCCCGTTGAAGACCGACAAGGCCAGCATCGGGTTGACCCCGCGCGGGCCGTGGGCGAGGAAGGCGGGGTACTGCTCCTCGGCGAAGCCGACGCCGCCCAGGGCCGTCCCCAGGCAGACGCCCACCCGGTCACGGTCTTCGATCCGCAGGTCCAGACCGGCATCCGCGACCGCCATCTTGGAGGCGGCGACGGCGAACTGCGAGAACTTGTCCAGCCGCTTCAGCTTCTTGCCGTCCAGATACGGCGCGGGATCGAAGCCCGTCACCTGTGCGGCGATGTGGGTGACGAAGGGGGATGTGTCAAAACTCGTGATCGTCTGCACGGCGGAGCGGCCCCCCCGCAGGCCCGCCCGCAGGCCGTCCACGCCGATGCCGATGGGCGTGATGATGCCCAGCCCCGTCACTGCCACCCGTCTTTGCCCTTGTGTCGTCACAGCCCCGCCTCTTTCTCCAACGTCTCCTTAATCGTCGCCAGCGTCCGCCCCGCGATGGCATGGACGAACTGGTCCCCCACCATGTTCCGCGCGAACCAGCCGTTCAGCAGCGGGAACGGGTAGGTCAAGTCGTGCGCGATGGTGACTGTGACGCCGCGCCCCCAGGGGTCGTCTTCCAGCGACCAGACCACCCACATCCCCACGGCCACCCCGGCCAGGTGTTTGAAGTAGATGCGGCCCGCATCCGGCTCGCAGACCTGGACGCTGCGCCAGCGGACGGGGAACGTCATGCCCCGCAGGGGGAAGTCGTTGCGCACGGCGGCCATCTCGACGACCTTGCGGCGGCCGTCGTCCGTCTGCTCGAAGACGATCACCTCGCGGTAGTGGGGCAGCAAGACGGGCCACTCCTGGATGTCGGCGGCGAGCTGGAAGATGCGGGACTTCGGCCCGCGCATGTAGACGGTGTTCTCGGTGTGCATGGCTTAAAAGGTGGACAGGGCAAGCCGGAGCGTCGCCAGCGAGAACAGGTCGGCGGGCCGCGCCAGGTCGCCGACGGTGCGTAACAGTAGCTCCGTCAGCGGCTCCGACCGCCGCAACCGCTCCGAGGCCCAGCCCAGCAGGGCGGGGGAGTGGACGACCCGCTGCACCGCGTCGCACAGCCGGTAGCGCGGCAGCAGCTCGCTCCGCCGCGCGGCGTCATAGCTTTCGAGACTGCGCCTGCCGACGTCGCCCCGCGCCAGCGCCTCCCCAATGGCCTGGGCCGCCATCTGCGCCCCGCGCAGGGCGAAAAAGACGCCTTCGCCGGTGAAGGGGTTGATGAACGTCGCCGCGTCGCCGACCAGCATCGCGCCGTCATCCGTGGCGCGTGCCGTGTGGTGGCCGAAGCAGCCGACGCTTTGCAGAGGTCCGGCGGGCGCGGCGTCCCGGACCCACTCCCAGACCTGCGGGAACGACTGACGCAGGCGCTCCCCGAAATACGCCTGACGCCGCCCCGCCATCCGCCCGGCCTCGGACATGGGCACGACGATGTTGACGTTGCGCGTCCCCTCCGGGCCGCAGGCCGCGCCGACGCCGCAGCAGGCATCCGAGCGGTCACAGGGCAGGTGCATGGTGACGGCGGCTTCAGGGGGACTGTCGGCGGTTTTGTAATGCGTCACCAGCGCAATCCGTTGGAGACGAGGGATCGGGCGGACCACGCCCATCTCGCGGGCCAGAATCGAGCGCGTCCCGTCCGCGCCGACCGTCACCTGGGCGCGGAACTCGCACTCCGCACCGTGCTTATCCAGGCCCGCCGCACCGGAAGTGCCGCCCCCGCCGCGCAGGATGTGGCGGACGTTCACGCCCTCGACCACCCGCGCCCCCGCCGAGTCCGCCGCGTCCCGCAGAACACGGTCAGTGACGGTGCGCGGGCAGGCCAGGGCATCTGTAAGCCCGCTGAACGGACGCGCCCGATGGGGGACCACCGTTTCGCGAGTGAGACGCGCCGCGCCGCCCGCCATCAACTCCGGCAGGACGCCCACCTCGTCCCGCAGCAGCCGCGCCGCGCCGGGCGTCAGGTACTCGCCGCAGGGCTTGTCGCGGGGGAACATAGCCCGATCCAAGAGGGTGACATCATAGCCCGCGCGGGCCAGGAACAGCGCCGTGGCCGAACCCGCCGGGCCGGCTCCGATTACGAGGACATCTGAGGTGCTGACGGACAAAAAAGAACAGCCGATCTAAAGCGTCTACCGCTGTCCTTGTTCTACCCAAACTTGTTCTGGACTAACGCCATTCGGAAATACCAGTGTGCGTACACGCGGACATTCTGGACTCCGGCCAGACCGACCATCTTGCGGTACTCCGGCGGCGTCCAGGCGCGGCGGACGCTGGCGGGGGCATCGTGGCGGGTGAAGGGGTGGACGCGCAGGGCGCTCATGGACGTTTGGACGCCCCAGAGGGTGGGTCGGTCGCGCCGCAGATCGCTGACGACGAAGCCGCGCGTGGTCAGCGCGTCCATGACGGCCAGCAGCCGCGCCGACGCCTCAAAGCCGAGGTGGTGGAAGGCCAGCGCGCACAGGGCCAGATCGAAGGAGCGCGGCGCAAACGGCAGGGCGAGCGCGTCGGCCTGGATCAGATGCACCTGGGGCGCGGCGGCCCGCGCCATGCGGAGCATCCCGGCGTGGTTGTCCACAGCCACGACGGTCAAGTCCAGGCCGCGCCTCCGGCCCCAATCTTGCAGGGCGCGCGGGATGTCGGCAGACCCCGTCGCGATGTCGAGGATGCGGACATTGCTCCCCGCCGGGACATCGCGGAGGAGGCGGGCGACATGAACCAGGATCGTCTGCGTGCCGCCGAACAGGCGGTTCGTCAGGGCGACGTCCCGCATGGAGCGTTCCAGCTCGCCGAACGGCTGGGCCGGATCGTCAATGTCCTCCGGCTCGTCCACCCGAGGGATGTCAAGCCACGACATGCAGCGCCTCGGCCACGGCCTGCGCCGTCTCGGCCAGCAACGCGTCCGTGTGGGCCGCGCTGAGGAACGCGGCCTCAAACTGAGACGGGGCGAAGTAGACACCGCGCTCCAGCAGCGCCCGGAAGAAGGCGGCGTAACGGGCCGTATCGGAGGTCTTGGCCGTGGCAAAGTTAACGACTTCGGCGTCTGTGAAGAACAGGGTCATCATCGAGCCGATCTGGTTGATCCGGTGCGGAATGCCCAGCCGCGCCGCCGCCTCCCCCGCCGTCCGCGCCAGCGCCTCCATCCTGCCTTCCAGGGCCGCGTACAGCGTGTCCTTCTGCTCGCCCAGCATGGTGAGCTGTTCCAGCCCCGCCGCCACGGCCAGCGGGTTGCCGGACAGAGTCCCCGCCTGGTAGACCGGGCCGAGCGGGGCGACCGTGTCCATGATGTCCGCCCGACCTCCGTAAGCGGCCAGGGGCAGGCCGCCGCCGATGATCTTGCCCAGCGCGGTCAGGTCCGGCGTGATTCCGAACCGCTCCTGCGCCCCGCCGTAGGCCAGGCGGAAGCCGGTGATGACCTCATCAAAAAGCAGCAGCGCCCCGTCCGCCGTCGTCAAGTCGCGCAGGGCGTGCAGGAAGTCCAGGCGCGGCAGGACCACGCCCATGTTGCCCGCCACGGGTTCGAGCATGACGCAGGCGATCTCGCCGAGGTGGGCGCGCATCGCTTCGCGCAAGGCATCGGCGTCGTTGTAAGGCAGCGTCAGGGTGTCGCGAGTCAGGTTCTCGGGGACGCCCGCCGAATCCGGCAGATCAAACG
>CAXTWM010000174.1:0-10282 GCA_964247915.1 uncultured Armatimonadales bacterium
CCACGGGGTTACCCCAACAAAACCTTCAGCCCTGGGAACGCCTAGCGCCGCGAGGCGGTGACGGGGTCGGGGACGGGCAGCAGCGTGACCAGGGTGTAGGCGTCCGGGGTCAGGTACTTGCGCGCGACGCTCTGGACCAACTCGGGCGTGACGGCCTCGAAATTGCCCACATACTCGGTGTCGTACTTGTACGAGTCGATGCGGCTGTAAAAGCCCAGGGCGTCCGCCCGGCCCGAATTGGTCTGCGTGTCGAACAGGTACGAGGCCAGCAGCGTGTGCTTGGCGGCGGCCAGCTCGTCGGGCGAGACGGGCGTGTCGCGCAGGGCCGCCGTCTCGGCGAGGATCGCCTTGATCACGGTGTCGTAGTCGCCGGGGTCGAACTCCGCCGTGACGCTCATCGTGCCCGGATCGCGCTGGGTCAGGTAGCTCGTGCCGATGGTCGTGACCAGCTTCTTGCGGCGCTCCAGGTCCTGTTCCAGCCGGTTGTTGCCGCCCTGGCCGAGCAGGGTCATCAGGACGTCCATCACCCAGACGTCCGGCTTGTCCTGCACGGACGGGGCGCGGAAGCCGATCTGCAAGAAGCCGCGCCGGACGGGCGCGGTCAGATGGCGGGCGCGGATGTTGATCTGCGGCGGCTCCGGCAGCGTCTTGTCGTCGGGCACGGCGCGGGCGGGCCAGGCGCCGAAGGTCTTTCTGGCGAGCGCCAGGCCCTCTCCGGGCGTGATCCGGCCCGCCAGGATCAGCGTCGCGTTGGCCGGCGCATAGAAGGTGTGGTAGAAGTCCACGACCGTCTTGCGCGGCATGTCGGAGATGTTGGAGGCCGTGCCGAGCAGCGGCCGCCCGTAGGGGTGATCGGGGAAGCAGAGCGCGTTGAAGGCGCGGCTGACGCGCGTCGTCGCGCTGCCGGTCTCGCGCGCCATCTCGCTGAGGATGACGGGCTTCTCGTGGTCAATGTCCTCCTGACGCATCTCGGAGTTCATCAGGGCGTCGCCCAGCACGGCCAGCGCGGCGGGCGCGTCGTGCGAGCCGACCGTGACATAGAAGTGCGCCCAGTCATAGCTCGTCGCCGCGTTGAACGAGCCGCCCAGGTCCTCGATGGCCGCGTCAATGTCGCCCGGCTTGCGCGTCGGCGTCCCCTTGAAGATCAGGTGCTCCATGAAGTGCGCGACGCCGTTGTTTTCCGCCGTCTCGCGCCGCGTCCCGGCCCCGACCCAGACGTCCATCGTCACCAGGTCGGCGGCATCCGAAGGCGCGACCAGCACTTGCAGTCCGTTGGGGAGGGTGTACTCGGTGACGACCCCCAGCCCGATGCCGGTGGCGGTGGAGGTCGGCGTCGTCTCCGTCGCTCCGGTCTGGGCGCGGCTGGGGGCGGGCGCGGCGAAGAGGAAGGCGGCGAGCATCACGGGGAGGAGGCGGGGGACGTGCGGCGACCCAGTTCTGTTCCGAAACATGCCGCTATTGTACCTGGAAACCGGGCATATGTAACGGGGTACAATGGGCGCATGGGAGAGTCAGGCGAAGAGAATGTGCTGGATTTACTGATCGTCGGGGCGGGACCCGCCGGGCTGGCGGCCTCCTGCGCCGCCCAAGAGGCGGGCCTGTCGCATGTCGTGACCGAGCGGCACGGCCCGGTGCAGTCGCTGGTGGAGCACCCGCAACAGATCCGGTACTTCTCGCCCGCCGACGAACTCGCCATCGGCGGCGTCCCGTTCCCGGTCGCCGGCGGGCACAAGCCGACGCGGGAAGACGCGCTGGCCTACTACCGGGCGGTGGCCGCGTCACGCCGTCTGCCGCTGGCAACGTGGGAGGAAGTGGTGGACATCCGGCGCGTCGGCCCGGCACCGCCGGACGGCCACTTCGGGGTGCGCTCCGTCCGCCGCCGGGCGGGGGAGGGCCAGCGCGTGGAGCGACGCGCCCGGTTCCTGCTGGTCTGCACCGGGACGTTCCCGAACCCGCGCCCCCTGGACGTGCCGGGGTCCGATCTCGCCAAAGTCTTCACGCGCCTGGACGACCCGACGCCATTCTTCGGGCGCGACGTGCTCGTGGTCGGCGGCGGCAACTCGGCGGCGACGGGGGCCATGACGCTGGCCGAGGCCGGGGCGCGCGTTTCGGTCGCCATGCGCCGCGCCCCCGCCGACTTCCAGAGCCACCTGCGCCCCTTCATCGTGCGCGACTTGAAGATCATGGCCGACGAGAAGCGCCTGACCCTGCTGACCGATGTGCGCGTCACGGCCATCACGCCGACGACGGTGGAACTGGCGCACCTCGCTTACGACGAGGCGACCCCGAGGGCGGACGCCGAGCGGTGGACGCTGCCCAACGACTTCGTGTTCGCCCTCATCGGCCACACGGCGGACCGGACGCTGTTCGCCCACCTGGGCGTGCCGCTGGCCCCCGACGGCCTGCCCGTCTACGACGAAGACACGTCCGAATCGTGTGTGCCCGGCCTGTACCTCGCCGGGTCCCTGTCCCGCGCCAACATCATCCTCGAATCCCGCCGCCGCGCCGTCGAGATCGTCGCCCATGTTGCGGAGAGGATGGCGAACGAGTAAGCCGCCTTGTTGGGCCGTCACTGGGGAGCGTGAAAATATTTCTCGGAATTCAATCGCAAGACTTGACTTAGAGCGCGCTAACTTCTTTATACTTACCTCATGCCCACTGAGACATATAGACAACCCGAAGTCGCGTTGACGATCCAGGAGATGGCGAAGCAGAGCGGCCTCAGTGAACATACGCTCCGCTATTACGAGCGCATCGGCCTGTTGATGCCGATTCCGCGAGACGACAGCAGTGGGCATCGGCGGTATTCGCCGGACGCCGTCGGCCTCGTCGAAAGCCTGGCCTGTCTGCGCGGGACGGGCATGTCCATCAGTGACATACGCCAGTATTTGCGGCTGCGTGAGCGGGGCGCGGCGGCCGCCGCCGAGCAGAAGGCCCTGTTCGCGGCCCATGAGGCGGTGCTTGTCCAGGAGATGGAGCGGATAAGCCGGCGGCGGCAGTACCTGGCGGGCAAGGTCGCGTACTGGAAAGCGGTTGAATCAGGCGACATGGCCGGAGCGCGCGCCATCGCCGAGGCCAACCGCCTCCTCGCCGGAGCACTGACGGAAAAACAGGAGACTCTATGAAGACATGGTTCATCACCGGGACCTCACGCGGCTTCGGCCGTGAATGGGCCGAGGCCGCGCTGGAGCGCGGCGACAGAGTGGCGGCGACGGCCCGAGATACCGACAGTCTCGATGATCTGGTCCGGCGGTTCGGCGACAGCATCCTGCCGCTCTGCCTGGACGTCACCGACCGCGACGCCGATTTTGCGGCGGTCCAGGCGGCCCATGACCGTTTCGGACGGCTTGACGTGGTCGTCAACAATGCCGGCTACGGCCTGTTCGGGGCGTTGGAAGAGGTGAGCGAGGTCGAGGCGCGGGCGCAGTTGGAGACGAACCTGTTCGGCGCCCTGTGGGTCACGCAGGCGGCACTCCCGTTCCTGCGCGAGCAGGGGCACGGGCACATCCTGCAAGTGTCGAGCATCGGGGGCATCGGCGCGTTCCCCGGCCTGGGGCTTTACCACGCCTCTAAGTGGGGATTGGAGGGCTTCAGCGAGGCTCTCAGCCAAGAGGTCGCGCCGTTCGGCATCAAGGTCACGATCATCGAGCCGGGCGGCTTCAGCACCGACTGGGGCGGGAGTTCCGCCATGCACGCTCAGGAGATGCTCGCCTACAATGCCATGCGTGATAGTCGCCGCGCCCGGGGCGCCGGCATGAAGCACGGCGATCCGGCCGCCTCAAGCGCGGCAATCCTGAAAGTGGTGGATGCCGAAGACCCGCCGCTGCGGTTGCTACTCGGCGCGTTCGCCACGCAGATCGTGCCGCAGCTTTACGAGCAGCGGCTGAAAACGTGGGCCGAGTGGGGGGACGTTTCCCGCGCCGCTGACGGCGGCTAATCACGCCTCGTAAAGCAGAAGGGGCGAACACAAGGTTCGCCCCTGAAATATGGTGTCCTTCGGCTCCCCAAAAATCGGGGTTCGGGGGCGGTCCTACGACCACTTCACCGGCGTCAATTGCCCGCCCGCTTTGGCCGACTCCCAGGCCGCTTCGGTCAGCTCGATGGTCCGCAGGCCGTTGATGGGCGCGGCGGCGATCTCCTGGTTCCCCAGGATGGTCTGGACGAAGTTCGTGTCCACGTCCGCCCCCGCCGGCATGTCCGACGCTTCGGGCGTGAACGTCTTGCCGTCCGTGCCCTGGACCCGGAAGGAGCCGTCGTTGCGAACGTAGAACGAGCCTTTGTCGCACCAGATCGTGATGTCCTCGTACCAGCCCGCCGCGTCGCCCACGACCGAGATGTTGCCCTGGGCGCCGCTGGTGAACCGGATGGACAGGGCGCTGTTGATGTCCACGGGCGTCCCCCGGTTGTCCATGAACGCGGCCACCTTTTCGGGGGCCAGGCTGGTCGTCCACAGGACGATGTCCAGCAGGTGCGAGCCGCTGTCGTTGATCTGGCCGCCGCCGGACAGGGCGGGGTCCTGCCGCCACGACCCGACCGTCCCCTTCGCCCAGCCCTGCTGCTGCAAGGCGTTGACGAACTGGACCGCGCCGAACTCGCCGGACGCGATCTTCTCCCGGATGTACCGGAAGTGCGCCATGCCGTGGCGCTGGTAGGCCAGCCCGACGACCTTGCCGGTCTCTTCGATCTTCTTCAGCAGCGCGTGGGCGTCCGAGACCGTGTTCACCATTGGCTTTTCCAGCAGCACATGCGCCCCGGCGTCCAGGCTGTCCACCGCCATCTGGTAATGCAGCGTATGCGGCGTGGCGATGAGGAGCGCCGCCAAGTTGGCCTTCTCCAGCATCTCCCGGTAGTCGTGGAAGGTCGGCACGTTGGCGACCGCCTCCCCGTGCCGGCTGCGCGTCCGCTCCAGACTCTGGTCGCTGATGTCCGCGAACGCGGCCACCTCGACTTCGGGCATCTTCAGCAGCCGCTCGATGTGCCCCTGGGCCATGCCGCCCGTCCCGATCACTCCGAACCGAATTGTGTCCGCCATGTGTTTGTTCCTTCTTCCCTCGTTGGCATTTGGTGTGGTCATCTGGTAACGTCAGAAACGGTCAGGGCTGGTTGAACCCCCCGTGTATCGCCTGGCCCGGCGGGTTGCGGCGCTGCCACAGCAGCAGGCCGCCCGCGTAGACCAGGTAGTAGCCCAAGACCATCAGCAGCAGGGCCGCCGTGAGCGGGCTGGACGTGAGGCTGTTCAGCCCCGGAGGCGGCGGCTGGCCGCTCGCCGAGAGCGCCTGCATCTGGGCCGAGACCCGCGTGAAGTTGTAGGCGAGCCGGGCCAGGAAGACGCCGAACACGGCCAGCCCCAGGTAGGTGTTGGGCGTGTAATAATCACGCTCCGGCGTGCGCTCAAATTGGGTGAGGCGCAGCCCGACCAGCCCGATCAATCCGCCGACGACCAGGCCGGCCAGGGAGGCGGCCGCGGCGGCGGGCTTACTCAGGGAAGGGAGGAGGAACAGCAGGACGGCGAGGCCGAGCAACGCGATCCGAACCATCAGGCTGCCCGGAACGAGCGGCTGACGGCCTACCATGCCCCGATAGCGCCGGTAGAGCATGAACCCGAGGAACGCCACGAACAGGGCGATGGCGGCGGGCGGCAGGTGCTGACCGTTCCCGTTCATGGGCTAGGCCTCCTCCGAGACTTCCAGCCCCTGACCGCGCAGCCAGTCCAGCGCGGAATGGAGCCGCGCGTCGTCCCCCGTCAGCCCCAGGACGAGCCAGCCGCCGTCGCGGGCGTTCACGTCGGCGCGCAGGACGTTCGGGGATAGGTCAAAATCCGTCACCAGATGCGTCAGGATGGGGGCGCCGACCTGTTCCAAAGGATAATGAATGCGAAACTTCTTCTCGGTTGCCATAGTACCGCCCGCTTTCACCACCGCCCGCGCCGTTTCCTGCCTGCGCCGGGGCGGGGCGGAAAAATAAACGAAACAATCTGTTGCGGTTGAGCGTCATTGAACCTGTCTTCGGACGTCTGCCGGGCGCGTGTCCCGATCCCGTCCCCGTTTCCCCAAGTAGTAGGAGTCGCTTGATGATCCCGCCGTCCTGCCGCCTCTTGGCCGTCCTGCTGGCCGCCCCCGTGCTGACAGTGGCCGCGCCGCCCTCGCCCGTCCGCGCTCAGGCGCAGTCGCCCGCCGAGCAGCTCGCCGCCGCGTCCGCCCTGTACGACGCGGGCAAGTTCGCCCAGGCCGCCAAACTTTTGGACGCCTTTCTGGCCGCCAACCCCGGCCACCCGCGCGCCGGGGCCGCCGCGCTGGCCCTGGGGCGGTGCCGCTCGGAACTCGGGCAGTACGCCCGCGCCGTGCCCGCCTATGAGAAGGCCCTCGCCGCCAAAGACCCCAAGATCAAGAACACCGCCGAATTGGGGCTGGGCGAGGCCGCCTTGCAGACCGGCCAGTGGGCCAAAGCCGCCGGGGCGCTGAAAGCAGCGACGACGGAAGGCGTTACGCCCGCCCAGGCCCCCGTCGCCTACGACTGGCTGGGCCAGGCGAACTATCAGCTCGGCCAGTACGCCGCTGCCGCCGGGGCGTATAATGAAGTCCTGAGCAAGTACCCGGACAGCGACGCGGCGGGGGACGCCACGTTCGGCGCGGGCCTGTCCGCGCTGAAGCTGGGCCGGACGGAGGAGGCTCACGGACGCCTGCGCGCCGTCGTGGACCGCTACCCCAAGAGCGAGAACCGACCGCAGGCGCTGCTGCTGCTGGGGCAGATGGACCTGGACGCGGGGCAGTACGGGCAGGCCCGCGACGAGTTCCAAACGGCGCTGGCCGCCACCGGCGCGGACGCGGACACCAAAGGGGCGGCGGAAGAGGGGCTGGTCAACGCCCTCCTGAAACTCGGCGACTACCCCGGCGCGGCGACGCGCCTCGGGGCTATCCTCGCCCGCTTGCCCGCCGGGGACCCGCAGCGGTTCCCCGCCGAGCTGACCCTGGGGCGCTGTCTGTACGCGCAGAAGCAGTACGCGCCCGCCCAAGCCGCCTACAGCGCTGCGGCCAAGTCGCCCGACGCCAAAATCGCCGCTCAGGGGCTATATTGGTCCGCCAACTGCGCCCTCGCCCTGGGGCATTCGGGCGAGGCCGCCGCGCTTTTTGCGTCCGTCGCGTCCCGCTTCCCGACGTCGGAACTCGCGGCCAAAGCCCGCGCCAAAGCCGGGGACGTCAAGGCGGCGGTTCGGGAGGACAGCGCGGCCCAGGTGCTCCGGCAGGCGCGGACGGACCTGGACGCCAAGAAGTACGCCCTGGCCTCAGCGGCGCTGACGGCCCTGCTCGCGACCGCCCCGCCCGCCGATGTCGCGGCGGAGGCGCATTATCTGCTCGGCCTGGCCGATCAAGGTCTGGACAAGACCGGCCCCGCCGTCGCCGCGCTGACCGCCGCCCTGCCGGGCGGCACCGGGACGGACTGGCTGCCGGACGCGCACGTCCAACTGGCCTGGCTGGACATCGCGCGCAAGCAGCCCGCCCTCGCGGAAAAGTCTGCCCGCGCCGCCCTAGCCCTGTCCGCCAAGCCCGGCTATTCGCCCGCCGTCGAGCAGCAGGCCCGGCTCGCGCTGGTGCAGGCCGACCTGGACCAGCAGAAGTGGGACGACGCCCTGGCGGGCTGCCGGACGCTCTCGGCGGGCAATCCCCCGCCGGACGTCATGGCGACGGTTCTGTTCACGCAGGCATGGGTCAGCGAGAAGCAGGGGCACGCCGACGCCGCCCTGCCGCTCTGGTCGCGGCTGGCGTCCGAGTTCGCGGGGAGCGCCTACGCCTCCCAGGCGCTGCTGCATTTGGGCGATGCCGCCTTCAAGGCGCAGAAGTTCGACGACGCCCAGGCGCACTACGCCGACCTGCTGGCGCGCTACCCGCAGAGCGCCGACGCGCCCCCGGCGCGGCTCGGCTTGGGCAATGCGCTTTACAGCCTGGGCAAGTTCGACGGGGCGGCGGCGGCCTTTGACGCGCTGGCCGCCGACAAAGGTGCCGGCGATCTGCGCCCCGAAGCGCTCTACTGGGCGGGCGCATCCTGGGAGAAGGCGGGCAAGAAGACGGAGGCCGTCCAGCGCCTCGCCCGGCTGGTGAGCGAGTACCCGGCCAGCGCGCGCGTCGCCAAGGCGAAGGTGCGGCTGGCGTACCTGAAGGCGGGGGGTTAGGTCCGAAAGGGACGTTCTATGCTGCTCTCTCTGTTCAACAACGCGGGGATCGTCCGCTATCCCCTCCTGATCTGCTCGGTCCTCGCCGTCGCCCTCATCTTTGAGCGGCTGTGGACGCTGGCGATGCTGCGGAAACTGGAAGATGAGACCTTCGAGGGCCTCAAAGCCGCGCTGGCGTCGGGGCGGCCCGACGCGCTCACGGCCCCGGAGTTCGCGGGGGCGCCGGTCGCGCAGATTTTGCACTCGCTCGCCCCTCTGCGCGGCGAAAGCGAGGACACGATTGCGACGGCGGCGGACATCGCCCTGGCCTTGCAGCGGATGCGCCTGCGCCGGTTCCTGGGGACGCTGGCGACCATCGGCAGCACGACTCCGTTTGTCGGGCTGTTCGGGACCGTGCTGGGCGTCATGGCCGCCTTCCAGGGCATGAGCCGGAGCGGGCTGAACGGGGACGCGATGGCGAGCGGCATCGCCGAGGCCCTCAGCGCCACGGCCTTCGGGCTGCTGGTCGCCGTGCCCAGCATCGTCGTGTACAACTACCTCGTTGGCCGCGTCCAGATGATGCTGCTCCAGATTCAGGCCCACGTCGCCCTGCTCGGGCCGCTCTACCTGCGTGCCCGGACGCGGGAGGGGGTCGCCTGATGCACCGCCCTTCCCACTCCGAGGACGACCCGATGGCGGAGATCAACCTGATCCCGCTCATTGACATCTCGCTTACCCTGGTCATCATCCTGATGGTGACGACGGTGTTCATCCACAACCCTGGATTCAAGCTGAACCTGCCCAAGACGGTGACGCACGAGGGGGCGCCCGAGACGCCCAAGGACGTGGTCGTCGCCATCGCCCCGGACGGCCGGTACTACTACAACGGCAAGTCCGCCACGCTGCCGCAGGTGCAGGCGCTGCTGATCGCGGCGGCGGACAAGGACAAGGGCCAGCGCGTGCTGCTCAAGGGCGACCGGTCGGTCCGCTACGAGCAGGTGATGGACGTCATGGACGCCATCCGTCAGGCGGGCCTGACGCGCGTCCTGCTGCCGACCGACCTGAAGAACGCGCCGCCTGCCAGCCCCTAAGCGAGAGAAGGACCGCAATGCGTAACGCGCGAACCGAACGCTGGTGGTGGCTGGGCGGCTTCCTGCTCCTGTCCGTGCTGCTTCACGTCCTCCTCGCCCTGCACGGGCCGGGCTTCGGTTTGAAGGCCGGGGTAACGTCCTCCCATGAGATCGAGCTGACCCTGGAGCCGTTGCCGCCCGTCAAGAAGCCGCCCGCCCCCAAGCCGAAGGTCGCCGTTCGTCCCAAGCCTTTGCCAAAGGCTGTCAAAGAGCCGCCGCGCGTCGCCAGGCTGCCCGAAAAGCGCCCGGTCCCCAAGGCCGTGCTCAGGCCCGTCCCCAAAGTCGCCGTCCAGCCTGTCGAGGAGAAGCCGGTCGCGCGGGCCGTGCCCAAGCCTGTGGCCCTCGTTCGTGTGGCGCGGGCGACGCCGACTTTGAAGCCTGACGTCGCCCGGCCCGCGCGAACCATCGCGCCGGAGAATCTGCCGGAACAGGCCGAGCCGGTCCGGGTCGCCTCCATTATGCCGCACGTCAGCCGCTCCCATGCCACCCTGGACATGCCGAACCCACTGGCCGGGCTGGCGACGCCGGAAGACACGCCGGAAGTGACGGCGCCCGCCCGCGCCGACACGCCCAGGATCACCCGCAGCGCTTCGGCCCGCACCGGACTGGCGGGCGGGGCGTCCGGCGGCGGGCGCAGTGCGGCACATGGGGCGCAGACCCCGACCGACCAGCCGCAGGACAGCGGCCTGGCGGGCGGGATGCACTTCCCCCGGATGGCCGCGCGCATCGGCGGACAGTCCATCCTGTCGGTCCCTAACCCGCTGGCCGAAGACGCCGTGCCGGAAGAAAAACCAGGCTCCAGCCAGGGCGCGGGCGGCGGTCCGGGGCTGCGGTCGGGGCGCGGTCGCGGCGGCCTGGACGGCAGACTGTTCGCCTCCCTGCGCGGCGGGCACGGGCCGGGCGAGAGGACGAGCGCGCGCGGCGCGAGCGCGCCGACCTCCTCGACGGTGATCGCGTCGTTGCGGCGCACGACGACGTCGGCGCCGAGGTCGCCGAGGTACTGCAC
>CAXTWM010000175.1:0-10106 GCA_964247915.1 uncultured Armatimonadales bacterium
AGACCCCTGGGCGCCCGCGCTCGGCCCTGATGACGCCCCGCCCCCACTGGAACTGAGCCGGGACGTGTACGGGAGCAGGCCGACTTTCGGGGGCCGCGCGGAGTGGCAGTGCGCGCTGGCGGCGGATGACCTCAACGCCGCCGGGAAGCGGGCCGACCGCTACAACTGATTTCCAAGACTCACGGAAGACCGCTTCCCGCTGGGGAGCCGCAGAGGAAAATACCATGTCCACCCATACCATCGCACACACGAAAAAATTGGCCTGCAACGCGGCGGCGCTCGCCCTGGCGTCCGGCCTTCTGGCACCTCAGATGGCCCAGGCCGCCCCGCGCCCCGCCGCCGCGCCTCAGACCGTCCGCGCCGCCGCCGGCGCCGACGACGTCACGCTGGACTTCGTGGGGGCGGACATCAACGACGTCCTCAAAGCCCTGGCGATGCAGACGCACACGAACATCGTCTCCGGCACCGACGTCAAGGGGCCGATCACGGTCTCGCTGGCGCACGTCTCGCTGGAAGAAGCGCTGGACCTGATCACCAAGCTGTCCGGCTACGGGTATGCCAAAGTGGGCCGCACCTACCTGGTGGGCACGCCCGCCGCCGTCGCCACCCTGACCGCGTCGGGCACCGCCCAGGCGCCCGCCGTCACGACCGTCATCTCGTTCAGCTACTCGGACCCCGCCGACCTGGTGACGGAGATCAAGCAGCTCTACCCGAACGTCAAGTCCTCGACGGGCAAGGCGGCGGGCGGCCAGGCCGGCGGCGGCGTCCTGCTGGTGACGGGCACGGCGGACGACGTCGAAGGCGTCCGCCGCCTGGTCGCTGACTCGGAGGCGGCGATCTCGCGCAACGTCGGCACGTCCCGCACCGAAGTTTATAGCATCAAGTATGCCGCCGCCGATGATCTGGAGACTGTCCTCAGCAGGCTCGTCCCCGGCGTGATCATCATGCCCGGCCCGGCCCAGCGCGTGAACACGCCCGCGCCGGCCACGGCGGACGCGGGCGGCGTCACTAGCACGACGACCTCTTACGGGGCGGCGACTCCCACCGGCGGCACGACGACGGCCACCACGGGCAATGTCCCGACCAAGCCCACTACGACGTCGCTGCTGCTGACCGGTTCCGAGGCGGACCTGGCCCGCGCCCGTCAGGTGCTGGCACAGGTAGACATGCGCCCCGCCCAGATCAACTATGAGGCGCGGGTCATCGAAACCAGCGTGAACAACGACAACGAGTTGGGCCTGACACATGACTTCACAGGCGCGCACACGACGATCGGCGAAGCGCTTCAGGCCGACGAAACGACCTCAACCACGACGTTCGCGGACCCCTTCCCCGGAAAGATACTGAAGTTCCGCACCTTCGTCAGAACGCCGCTCGACATGCTGGATACGGTCCAGCTTCACGCGCTCTTCACCAGCGCCGACACAAAGCTCCTGGCGTCGCCCAACATCTCCGCCGTGGACGGACAGCCCGCCGCGACGTTCGTCGGCGACACGGTCAGCTACATCTCTTCGGTGACGCAGTCGCCGACGGGCCAGAACATCACGACCAGCACGGTCAATGCCGGCATCAAGCTGTTCGTGACCGGCAAGGTCAACAACGATGGCTACGTCACGATGAACGTCCACCCGGAAGTGTCGCTGGTCCAGCTCGGGCAGGCGGGCGCGGGCGGCGTCCAGGTCCCCCTGATCCACATCCGTGAGGCTACGACGACGGTGCGCGTCCGGGATGGAGAAACGCTGGTCATCAGCGGCTTGATTAACGATCAGGACGTCAAATCCGTGACGAAGGTGCCGCTGCTGGGAGACATCCCGTTCTTCGGCCAGTTGTTCCGGGACACCCGGCGTCAGCACACGCACGACCAGGTGGTGATCTTCATCAAGGTTTCCATTCAGAAGGACACCGTTTAGCCCAAACAGAGCGAACACAAGGTTCGCCCCTGCACCTCCCGGCCATAACCGTAGGGGCGAACCTTGTGTTCGCCCTTCTTCCTTTCGCCCCTCTTTCCGCTGGCTCTTTCCGCTGGCCTTTTCTGCCTCCTGTCTACAGAAGGCGGCGCGATTCACCGATAATTCCGGCAGGGAGCCTTCTCCCTGCCCTTTCTCTTTTTTGACTCTCTTTCCACGTCTCACAGGAAGTCCCATGCAGTCAACAGCGATGGCGGATGTGTTCGTCAGCAGCGGCCTCGTTTCGGAAGAGCAGCTCGCGCAGGCAGTCGAAAAGCAGCGGCAGCTCAAGACGCAGGAGCCGATCGGCGACCTGCTGGTCTCGATGGGCCTGATCACCGAGCGCGACCGCGTCCGCTGCCTGGGCGAGCAATGGGGCGTCCCCTATGTGGACCTGACCGAGATCCAGATTCCGGACGAGGTCACGGGCGCCGTCACGCAGGAGCTGGCCCGACGGTTCAAGGTCATCCCCATCGAGCGCGGCCCCAAGCGGCTGACGCTGGCGATGAAGAACCCACTGGACATCTTCGCCATTGACGAGATCCGGCTGATCACGGGCAAGGAGGTCGAGGCCGTCATCGCGACGGAAGAAGACATCATCAACGCCATCTCGGCCAACTACCGCACCGAGGTCAACGTCACCGAGGCCGTGACCAACGTGATGAAGGACCTGGACGAAGCCACCATCACGCTGACCGAGGGCGGCGACGAGGACAGCATCACCATTGAACAGCTCAAGGAGCTGTCCGGGGAGGCGCCGGTCGTCCGGCTCGCCAACATGATCATCTCGCGCGGCATCACGGACAAGGCCTCGGACATCCACATCGAGCCGGCCAAGGACGGCCTGCGAATCCGCTATCGCGTGGACGGCATCCTGTCCGACGGCATGACCCTGCCCAAGAAGGCGCAGGCGTCCATCACCTCCCGCATCAAGATCATGGCGGACATGGACATCTCCGAGAAGCGCGCGCCGCAGGACGGGCGCATCTCGGCGACGATCGAGGGCCGCCCCTACGACTTCCGCGTGTCCACCCTGCCCGCCGTCTTCGGCGAGAAGATCGTCATGCGCGTCCTGGACAAGTCCAACATCTCGGTCGGCCTGCACAAGCTCGGCCTGCTGCCCTACACGTTCGAGATGTTCGAGTCCATGATCCAGCGCACCTACGGCATCATCCTCGTCACGGGGCCGACGGGGTCCGGCAAGTCCACGACGCTGTATTCGGTCCTCGCCAAACTGAACTCGGGCGAGAAGAACATCCTGACCATCGAGGACCCGGTCGAGTACGAGCTGTCCGGCATCACGCAGTCTATGGTGAATAATCGCGCGGGCATGACGTTCGCGTCGGGCCTGCGCTCCATGCTGCGGCAGGACCCGAACATCATCATGGTGGGCGAGATGCGCGACCAGGAGACGGCCATGATCGCTATCGAGGCGGCCCTCACCGGCCATTTAGTGTTATCCACCTTGCACACGAATGACGCCCCCGGCTCGGTCGCGCGCCTGCTGGACATGGGCGTCGAGAGCTTCCTGATCGCCTCGTCCATCGCCGGCGTGCTGGCCCAGCGCCTGTTAAGGACGGTCTGCGTCAAGTGCAAGGAGCCGTACTCGCCGCCCAAGGACGCCATCAAGCGGCTCGGCATGAACCTGGACATCCTGGACAAGAGCGAGGTGACGTTCTTCCGGGGCCGGGGCTGCGACGCCTGCAAAGGGACGGGCTACAAGGGCCGCATCGGCGTCTACGAGCTGATGCCGGTCAACGACAAGGTGCGCGAGCTGATCCTGGCCCGCGCCTCCTCCTATGCCATCCGGGAGGCGGCCATCGAGGCGGGGATGCGGACCTTGAAGGACGATGCGATGGAGAAGATCCTGCTGGGCATGACCACGCTGGAAGAGTCGCTGCGCGTGATCTACGCAGGCTAGGAAACACCATGACCGCGCCCGAAGCCACCCCCAACCCCCTCGACGCCCTGGAGGAGATAGTCAGCGGCGCCGCCGATCTGGCGGCCTTGCCGCAGGTGGTCATGCGGGTCATGGACCTGACCACCGACGGGAAGGCCACCGCGACGGATCTGGAAAAGGTGATCGGCATGGATCAGGCGCTGGCCGCCAAAATCCTGACGCTCGCCAACTCCTCCTATTACGGGCTGCCTCGCCAGGTCTCGACGCTGCGGGAGGCGGTCGTGTTTCTGGGGTTCAAGACCGTGCGGAACCTGGCGATGAGCATCACCACGTTTAACCTGTTCCTGGGCCGCTCCGACAGCGCCTCGCTGGCACGCCGGTCGGTCTGGCGGCACTCGATGGACACGGCGCAGTGCGCGCGGGTCATCACCAGCCTGCTGCGCCCCGCCGACCAAGAGGCGGTGGGCGCGGACCAGGCGTACACCTGCGGCCTGCTTCACGACGTCGGCAAGATGGCCCTGGACCAGAGCCGCCACGCGCTGTTCGTCGCCATCACGCAGATGGCGGGCACGCACCGCGTCCGCTTCTCGCGGATCGAGTCCGAGGTGCTGGCCTTCAGCCACGGCCAGATCGGGGCCGCCCTGGCCGCCCGCTGGAACCTGCCGCCGATGCTGTGCGAGGCCATCGCGTTCCACCACACGCCGCGCGCCGCCGAGATGAACCCGAAGCTGACGGCGGCGGTCTGCCTGGCGAACGAGGTGGCCCATTTCCTCGAAGACACGCCTTCTTCGGACGAGGAAGGGGCGCAGGCCGCCCTGCACGAGTCCTGCCGGGAGGCCATGTTCCCCCTGCGCGTGAGCGAGGACAGCCTGCACGCGATGACGCGCGCCTGCCGGGCGGAGATAGACAAGGGCCTGAGCGCGCTGGCGTTCTAACGGGAGTTCGTTTCTATGATCGTCAACAACGAGGACCTGCTGCCGCTCGACGGCGGCACATTGGGGAAAAGCGGCGGGGCCGCCGCGCCGTCCGCCTACACGCCGCCCGAGGACGACTTCGGGGACTACACCGCGCGCGTGGCCGAGACCTTTGACAGCGTGGACCTGCTGCTGGCGGCGCGGGCGGAGGCCGAGGAAGCCGAGGCCAAAGCCAAAGCGCTGGGCGAGACCCCGCTGCCGTTCGTCAAGGAGGACAAGAAGCGGGAGCAGCAGGCCGCCAGGGCGGGCGGCGGCATGAGCGGCAGGCCGGAAGGGCTGCGGATGAAGACGTTCACCGTGGCGGGCGCGGCCTCGGATGACGAGTCGCCCGCCGCCCTGAACATGCTCGGCGGCGCGCTGGCGGCCCTCAGCGACGCCTCCGCCGTGCAGACCACGCTCTCGACCAAAGACTTCATGAGCGGCGAGCTGGCGTCGGCGGGCTTCGAGGAGACGGCGTCGCGCGCCGTGGTCAGCGGCGACACGCGGGACCTGGCCGACGTCCACATTGACGAGCTGCTGACCCTGACCGTGCAGTCGGGCGCGTCCGACCTGCACCTGTCGGTCGGGCTGGCGCCGATGGTCCGCAAGGACGGCAAGCTGGTTCCCCTGCCCTTCGAGAAGATGCAGGAGCGCGACACGCAGCGGATCGTCTTCGACGTGCTGAACAACACGCAGATCGAGCGGTTCGAGCGGACGCACGAGCTGGATTTTTCCTACGGGGTCAAGGGCGTGGGCCGGTTCCGGTTCAACGTCTACCGCCAGCGGTCGTCCGTCGGCTGCGCCATGCGCGTCATCCCCAACGTCGTGCCCAGCATGGAGCAGCTCAAGCTGCCCGCCGTCATGCGCTCCTTCACCCAGAAGCATTCGGGCCTGGTGCTGGTGACGGGGCCGACGGGATCGGGCAAGTCCACCACCATCGCGTCCCTGATCGACATCATCAACTCGGAGCGCGAGGCGCACATCCTGACCATCGAGGACCCCATCGAGTACCTGCACTCGCACAAGAAGAGCATGGTCAACCAGCGGGAACTCGGCACGGACACGGACTCGTTCACCAACGCCCTGCGCGCGTCCCTGCGCGAAGACCCGGATGTCATCCTGGTCGGCGAGATGCGCGACCTCGAAACCATCGCCGCCGCCATCACGCTGGCCGAGACCGGGCACCTCGTCTTCGCCACCCTGCACACCCGCTCGGCCCCGGCAACCATTGACCGCATCGTGGATGTATTCCCCGCCCACCAGCAGGAGCAGATTCGGATTCAGCTTTCCACCAGCATCGAGGCCGTCGTCTCCCAGCAGCTCCTCCCGCGCATCGGCGGCGGGCGCGTCTCGGCCATCGAGATCATGGTCGCCACCAGCGCCCTGCGGAACCTGATCCGCGAGGGCAAAAGCTACCAGATCTACTCCGTCATCGAGACCGGCCACCAGTACGGGATGCAGGCGATGGACCGCGTGCTGGCCGACCTCCACCGTGGCGGCCAGGTGACGTTTGAAGAAGCGGCCACCCGCGCCATTGACCGCGAGAACTTCAACCGGCTGGTCAAGGGGTACTAAGTTGACATACGAACAGCCCGGCGGATATGTCCGCCGGGCTTTCATTCGTTGATTCCAAAACAAGAGCGGCTTGCGAAGAAATCACTACCTTTCCAAGCGTTCAGAGACGCTCCGACGAGGTGTATAATCTATTGCTTCTGGATTAAGTCCATTGTCGCGATCTTCAAACTCTTGTAAAAACATAAGAGTCGCCGCAAGTTCGTCCTTACTAAGTCCTTCTCTCTTCGGGAGAGTTTCAACGCGCCCGCGAAGTGTTGCAGGATCAAAGAAAGGCTTAAACCAAAACGGATCAAAGCGGTCTTTTGCGGAAAAGCACACCAGCACCTTCAACAAGCCGTCATCTGTTGCAACTGCCCCTTTCAGCCACTCTCCTGCCTCATCCGAACCGGACCACTCCTGCCACATTAATAGCAATCGCCGAAGTGATATTCCCTGTTTAAAGTAGTCAATAGAGATCGAGTGGCGTATATTGCTCAAGACGATCTGTTCCAAACTTGCAAGATGTTCTGCTGTGAGGGTGTATTCATAAACCTTTGAAGTACTTCCAAATTTGCCATACTCAGTTCCTATAGATGCTGTTTCGTCGGCTACGAAATAGTACGAAGTTGCATCTTTGAAGCTGTCACAGAGCGTCTGAAACCGTTCCTCTTCTGGCAAAAGTCGCATTATTTGAAAGAAAATGCGTTTGATGCTAAAGCTTATGCCAAAATCAATAATCGCATTTTGGCGTTCTGGTTCATTAGCAATGAGTAGGTCGGCCACGTCACAAAAAGCTCTGATAATCGATGGGATAACTGCTGGCGTAATCGCGTTGCTAGTGAAGTCTTCAAGCCGCTCGCAGAAGCGTCGTGCGAGACTGGCCCCATCAGCACGAGTAGTCTTTTGGTAGGACAACATCAACGCACCGAACTCACTCGGATTAATGGCAAGACGCAACGCTTCATGCATCTGTGCATTCGTGAGATCACCCACAGGAACAGCTAGCCGAAAAAAGACTGGGAAAACATCAGGGTGCGCGATGCGACGCGACATTCCCCATTCACTTGGGCTATCAGAACGGCTCCAGTTTTGGTCCCATGTGATGCGAGTTTTAGGAAATAGTAGTAACATTAAATCCTTGATAGGCTCTTGGAACTTCTTCTCGACGTTACTGAACCAAGCTGTGTGAAAGTCCTTGAATTGCTCCTTTTCATAATCCTGAAGCTGATGGTCTGGTCCTGTAAACATATTTGAGTTGCTTCGAATAACATTGTAGACATCTGGGGCAAAAACGCGCAAAGTTTCTATGGCAATGAAGTCGACTGGATTGGCCTCATTACGCACACTGGGGTAAGTCACACTGAGGGTATTTGTCAGCCGCACAACATCGCGTGGGGTATCGATAAAATAACGTAAGCTGTTGCGGAAGACATTGCCCCAGTAGTTGACGTTGAACAGCGAGATGACAGGATTATCTGCGTTTTCTTCGTCCGCTAGAATTCTATCAAGACGTTGAAAAAGCATCTGTTCCAAGGAGGTACTGTCAGGCAACGGCAACTCAAACGGTACTTGGATTATCTTCTCCAGATAGTCATTCCCGTCGCCACCTTGTACGCTTTTTAGTGCTTCGGCGGCTACAGTTCTATCAAACGCCAGCAAATAGATGACGTTTGGGAAATCTGCCACTGCCTTTACAACGCGGAAAAGTTGCCGAACTTCCTCAGCAGGCAGCCGGTCTATGTCATCAATAATTATGAGGAGCCTTATCTTGCTTTCACGCAGGGCAGCCTCGACATCCGCCTTTAGATCGTTGATTGATCGCTCCGTTGGTGCGAATATTTTAAGACCATGTGTGATGGCGGCACCTGCGGCGACTGGAGGAACAGGCACCCCGGCTAAAGCCGCCGCCACCGAAGCCATAGTGCCGATGCCCTGACCGACGAAGTCAGCATACTTCTCGACTGCCCCGCGTATCTTGTCCCCTACTCGCTTATCCTTGTTTAGAGTGCTAAGAAGTTGCCGAAAGAAGGATATAGCAAGATCATCTTGTCCAGAGAACCACCACGGATTAAAAGGAACGATGACAGGCCGCTCTGCTTCCTCATGTTGGTCCAAATAATGCTGTACGAAGTTGAGCAGGGTTGTTTTGCCAGCTCCCCAAGGGGCGTAAATACCAAGAACAATACCATCTTGGGGCGTCATGTGAACGATGCTGTTCGCAAGATATTTAGAAAAAGGACCGTAGCCCAAGCTGTCGCGTGTTGGATATGTCTCCGCTTTGTCTGACGATAGAAGGTACGTTTTCTGCTCCTGATTCATAGTGGTTATCTTATCTCGGCAGCTCGATCCGGCGCAGGGCCTCGCGGAACTCGGACTTCTGGCGCTCCTGGGCGCTGGACGTGTGCAGCTCTTCGGTGCGGTGCGTTTCCTTGTTGGAGCGGTCCACGATCAGGGCCAGGAACCGGAAGAAGCCTTGCAGCTCGCTGGCGTAGCGCGGCAGGTAGATGATTCGCAGCGTGTCCTCCTGGACGCGCACCGGCGGTTTCAGCGTGTAGGGGGTCTGCAAGTACGCCTGGTCGAACTCCTGGGTCCAGGCGTCGTTGGGGCGGCTGGACAGCCGGACGGTGAACTCGATGGCCTCGCGGTTCTCCTCGATGTTCTCCAGGTGGTCCGTGTCTATCTCGCGCAGGTGGATGTCCGGCGACGCGACGTACTGTAGGTCGTCCTGCGGGGCGGCTTGTCTCATTCCATCTTCCCTTCAATCAACAGGCAGCGGCAGGGGCTGCCCTCCAAACCGGCGAACTTGGGCGGCAGGGCCGCCAGCGTGTAATTGCCGGCCTTGACATCATCCAGCACCAGGGTTTCGACGACCACGACGCCCGCGCCGAGCAGGATGCGGTGCGTCTCGACGTTGACCGGGCCGTAAGGGCCGACCGAGAGGTAGTCCACGCCGACCAAGCGGACGCCGCGAGTCACGAGCCACTGCGCGCCGCTCGGCGCGACGCCGACATAGTCCGGGTGGAACACACCGTCCCGGAGCCGCCCCAGCCGCGTGTTGTCCGTCTTGAGCAGGACGCGCGTCGTGCCCGGCGCGATCCCCGCCGTCTCCAAGTCCGCCGCCGTGACCTGCTCCCGCCCGTACACCTCGACCACCTGCGCCGGCCCCACCAGGACGTTGACATCCAGCGCCTCGACGGACGCGCCCCCCGGCACGAAATGCAGTGGCGCGTCTAAATGTGTCCCCGTGTGCGTCCCGTCCGTGAACATGGAGACGTTGCAGGCCGATCCTCCGTGGCCCAGCCGCGCGGCCCACTGCATCGAGAAGCCCTGCTCCGTCCCTTCCCAGGTCAGCGTCCGGGGCGAGGTCGTCAGCGAAATGTCGTGAATCTTCATGCGGACGTTGTACCCGATTTGCCGACGCTCACAGGCCCAAGTCCAGCGTGTCGGCGGGGGCCGGCGAAGGCTTGCCGATGACGCCCGCCTGATATTTCGCCATGTCCACGCTGCCGTTCTCCTTGAACGCCACGCCCTCCTCTGCCAGCAGTTCCCGCTGCCGCTGTGCCAGGAACGGCGACCGCTTGCCGATGGGCAGGTTCCCGTTCGCCCCCACCACCCGCTGCCAGGGGACGTCCCCGCCGTCCACGGCCTGGTTCATCGCCCACCCCGCCTCCAGCGCCGAGCAGCCGACCTCATCCCCGCCCTGTCCATAAGACATGACCTGGCCGGGCGGGATGAGGCGGACGCGGGCATGGA
>CAXTWM010000176.1:0-10098 GCA_964247915.1 uncultured Armatimonadales bacterium
GGGTGGGTTTCCCCCAAGTTCATGAGCACGAACCGCGCCGCATTCCAGAGCTTGTTGCCGAAGTTGCGCGCTTCCGGGATGCGCTCCTCGCTGAACTTGATGTCCTGGCCCTTCGACGCTAATCTCAATAGCGAGAAGCGCAGGGCGTCCGCGCCGTACTTCTCGATCATGTCCACGGGGTCAATGCCGTTGCCCTTGCTCTTGGACATGCGGCGGCCCTTCTTGTCCAGCACGGTCGCGTGGATGTAGACGTCGGAGAACGGCTTCTCGCCCATGAACGTAAGGCCCGTCATCAGCATCCGGGCCACCCACAGGCGCAGTATCTCGCCCGCCGTCGTCAGCATGTCCGTCGGGTAGAAGTAGGCCAGGTCCGGCGTCTCGGCGGGCCAGCCCATCGTGGCGAACGGCCACAGGGCGGACGAGAACCAGGTGTCCAGCACGTCCTCGTCCTGGGTCAACCGGTCCGTACCGGCCCGCTGGACGGCCTCGTCCCAGTTCCGGGCGGCGACCGAAGTGCCGTCGGGACGGTAGTAGATCGGGATGCGATGTCCCCACCAGAGCTGCCGCGACAAGGCCCAGTCCCGGATGCCCGTCATCCAGTCCAGATACGCCTTCTTGTAGCGGGCGGGGACGAACGTCGTCTCGTCGTCTTCCACCACGTCAATCGCCCGCTGGACTAGTTCGGTCCCGGCCATCTTCATAAACCACTGGTCGGACAGCAGCGGCTCGATAGTGGTGTGGCAGCGTTCACACGTCGGGACGTTGTGCCGGTGGTCTTCGGTCTTTTCCAGCAGGCCCAGTTCTTCCAGATCGGCCACGACGAGGTTGCGGGCCTCGTAGCGGTCCAGACCCGCGTACCGCACCCCGGCTTCCGGCGTCATGGCACCGTCGAAGCCGATCACGGTGATCTGCGGCAGGCCGTGGCGCAGGCCCGCCTCGTAGTCGTTCGGGTCGTGCGCGGGCGTCACCTTGACCGCGCCCGTCCCGAACTCAGCCTGGGCGTAGTCGTCGGCGATTAAGGGGATTTCGCGGCCTGAAAGCGGCAGGGCGAAGGTCTTGCCGATCAGCCCCTCGTAACGCGCGTCTTTGGGGTTCACGGCCACGGCGGCGTCGCCCAGCATGGTCTCGGGCCGCGTCGTCGCCACCGTCACGAAGCCCGACCCATCGGCGAAGGGATAGCGGATGTGCCACAGGTGCCCGGCCTGCTCTTCCTCCTCCACCTCGATGTCCGAGATGACCGTCTGGTGGTAGCAGCACCAGTTGACCAGCCGCTTGCCCCGGTAGATCAGGCCCGCGTCGTGGAAGCGCACGAACGCCTCGGCCACGGCGGCGGCATAGGCGGGGTCCATCGTGAACCGCTCGCGCGACCAGTCATAGGAGCAGCCGAGCCGCTTGAGCTGTGAGATGATGCGCGCCCCGTACTGCTCCTTCCAGAGCCACACGCGCGCGACGAACGCCTCCCGGCCCAGGTCGTAGCGGGTCAAACCCTCTTTGGCGATCTCCTTCTCCACGACGGTCTGCGTGGCGATGCCCGCGTGGTCGGTGCCGGGCAGGATCAGGGTCGTAAACCCGCGCATCCGGTGCCAGCGCCCCAGCGCGTCCTGGACCGAGTGGTTCAGCGCGTGCCCCATGTGCAGGCTGCCCGTGACGTTCGGCGGCGGGATCGTGATGCTGTATTTGGGCTGCCCCGGCGTTGGCTCGGCGTGGAACAGGCCCGCCGCCTCCCAGCCCGCATACAGCCGCGACTCCACGTCTTGGGGTTCGTAGGCTTTTTCCATCAGTGGCCTCCCTTCGTGATCTTCCGGTGCGGGCCGCCCGCGAACCAAGCCCGCAGCTCGGGCAGGTAGTTGTCCCGGCTGTGCGGCGCGGCCATGATGTGGATGCTTGGATCGGTGTCGGTGGGCAGGGCGCGCTGGCCCGGCAGGTGGACGATCAGGCTGTCCGGTTTCAAGCGGGGCAGCTCATTATAAGTGTCCTCATCATCCAGGATGCTGGACGTGAAGGCAATCCCCTGCCGCACGTCGTCGGCATAAAACCCCACATCGCCGATTCCTTCGTCTTCGACTCCGCCCGTGGAATGGTACTGGTCCACGCGCATCCGGGGGAAGCGCCGCCGGAGGACGGCGAACGGCGTGGCGACCGAAACGCCGCCGGGGAGGGTGAACCGTGGGCTGCTCACCTCCACCTGCACGACTTTCGCGTCGCGGTACAGGATCGTCAGGGAATGAGAGTCGTCCCCCCATTCGTCCAAGGCGTAACGGCCCGGCCGGTGCGGCGCGGGGAGGGCCGACGCGGGGAGCGAGCGACGTTGACGCGGCGACAGCAGAATCTTCCACACGTCACTTTGCTGCATCCCCAGGAAGACGCGCCCCACACTCCGGCCCGGCACGACGGCCTGCTGCGCCCGCGCCGCCGCGCCCGCCAGCGTCATCAAGACGCCCACGGCCAGGCCGACGCCGATTCGCCTCATCAGTTCTTGCTTGACCATTTTCTAACCTCCACCTAGCGCCTGCCGGAGCGCCTGCCACTCCTCCCAGCAGTCCTCGGGGTCAATGTCCCGGAAGCCGCGCTTTTCTTCCAACTCCCGCGCGGCGGACGCGCGCAGCATCATGCAGACGCCCTTGTCGCGCACGGCCAGGACCTCGGCCCGCGTCAGCGGGCTGCCTTTGGCGGTCTCCGCCTGGCGCAGCAGGTGCGCCAGCGCGGGCATGAAAACGGGGACAACGTCCATAGATCGTTTCCTTTCGCGTGTGAGCGGCGAGAGGCTACTCGTCTTGATCTCCCGCCCACGGGTCCACGCCGTCGAGCCAATCTTCATACCAGCGTCCAAAGTCCCGCTTGGGGGCCGTGGGCTGGATGCCCTCGCCGCTGACCCACCAGATGTGGCCGCGCTCGGGGCCGGTGACAATCAAGTGCCAGTCCATGCCGCAGCCGTCCGTGCCCAGCCACAGGCTGCCGTGACTGATCTGCTCCCGCGCGCCCTCGTCTGACTCGTCGCCGTCCTCCCATATCCAAGGGCGGGTGAACGGGAAGGGCCGCCCGACATCGGGCAGCCGCGTCCAGTAGTTCTCTCCCGGCCCGCCGGCGTAGGACGGCGCGGTCCCCAGGGCCGCCAGTCCGTAGGCGGGTGGCCCGCCGCCGCCATTGCCGAGATGCGTCAGGAACAGCCGGTACGATTCCGGCAGCGTGACCGCGTGCGCCGCCTCAAACGCGGCAGCTTCCGCTTCGGACAGCACCGACCCCGGCGTCGCGGCGCGTGCCGCCAGCTTGCGCCGGACACGTTCTAAAATCGTTTCAGGAATGGCTTCGGCAGAGGGACTGTTCATGAAAGTATCCGCTCTCAGTGATGTGCGCCAGCGGGCGTGAACCAGGAGCGCATCAAAGGCAGGATGCCGGGGTTCTCCCCCGAGGCGGCCCACCGGCCGTTGTAGACAGGGACGACGGCGACGCCGGGTGGATGGATGATAATTGTATCCGGCGTCACTTCCGTAAAGAACAAGGAGCGTTTCTGGCTGTTAGATGCCAGATCAAGGTCGAAGCCACAAGTAAAGGCGATGCCTCCCGGCACGTCGTCCAGGTAGTAGTCATTGCCCGTCTTCTCATCCTGAAACTGAAAAAAGCGCGAAAGGCGGACGCGCACGGTCATTACCGGGTGCCGGCGGCGCACTTGAGCAAACGTGCTTTTTTGGGTACTCAGCCTATCGGTTGTGGCGAGGTGCGGGCTGTCAAACTCCACTTGAACGACTTTGTCGCGCCGAGAAACCACAGTCAGCGTGTGGCCGTCACCCGTCCAGTCATCTTCGCCGTACAAGTCCATGCCATGCGGCACAGCGAACGTGCGCTTGGGCTTGCCCAAAATCTTCCAAACGTCGGCGCGGGCCATGCCCAGGAAGACGTGGCCGACTGAGCGCCCCGGCGCGGCGGAGGCGGCGGCGCGGGTGGCGATACCGGGTGCCAGAACAGCCAAAAGGAGCAGGCAGAACGCTGGCCAGTGTCTCGATAAGCGGACCATCGCAGATAACCTTTCTGACAGCAAAAGCCCCCGCGCCCCATGCGACACAGGACTCCCAGGGGAGACCAGTCGCAAGGACGCGAGGGCTTCACGAGTCTTAGAAAAGACGTGGCCGACGCGCGATACCACCTTGCTTCCCGCCCGCCATTCCCGCTCCCCAGGATTGGGGGTCGGGGGGCGAGACGGACACTCATTCTACGGTTGCGGCTCCGGGGCGACCTTCGGCGGCACTCTGCGTGGGGACGCTTGCAGCCGGTGGCACCCCCTCTCTGGCGCGTGTGCGCCGCCTACTCTTCCCCATCACAGCCGGTCTAACAAGGGCAGTATAGCCGGAAAGGCGCGGGCGAGTCAAGATGCCCCCAGCGAATGTGTTATAATGAGGGCAAAAAGCGCCCAGGCGAAAGCGGGTTCCCGACGGATGCGGTACTCTCACCAAAAAGTGTTGCTGGGGCTTGTCGTGCTATTCCTCACGACGGCCTCATCTTCTTGTCACTTCAACCAAAAAGTCACGCCCATCAAAGAGAGCCAGGCGGATCGTTTGAACGGCTTGTTTAATCGCTCAAGGACCGTGCTCACTTCACGCAAGAAGGACGGCGAGGTCCGTATTCCGTTCACATTGCGTGACAAAATCATCTACCTCAAGATGATTTGGGCTGGTCGCCCCGTCGAAGCAATCCTGGATACAGGCAGCGAATTTGTAGAGTGGCCCTCGCCTCTTCATCTTGCCGGGGCGCGGACAGGCATTCCACAAGACGGCAAGATAGCCGCGAATATCAACACTAAGGGAGAGTGGACGGTGTTGTCATCAATCAAAGCTGGCGACTGTGAATGGCAGGACATCCCTACGGTTGCCAGTGGTGAGATGAAGAGAAACGGGCCGTCGAAGACGATGGCATCTCCCAAACCGCTGCTCGGCGCTCCTGCATTTCATGGGACTGTTCTCACGATAGATTATCAGAAAAGGGAGATCATTATTCGGGCGGCGTCGTATGACGTCACCCACTTGCCGCATCATCCCCATGATCTACTGCTCACGCCAGAATGGGAAGACGGTTATTTACCGATTCTGAAGGGTGTTCTTTCTAATCATCCAGCGCGCTTTGCTCTCGATAGCGGTTGTGAAGGAATCGCCATCGGCACCAGGTTTGTGCGTCAGGCCCCCGCGTCATCTTTTGCGAAGGCTACGACGGGAAACATTAACGGAGTGCAAGTCAGTACCCAATGCCTGAAACAAATCTCAGGCACAGTCGCGGGCACCCATTTTCAAGCCATTCACGCAGAGGTAATTGATTTGCCGGGGGATTTTGACGCGCTGGTCGGCACAGACTTTCCGAGACGTTCTCGTGTTACGATTGACTACGCCCGCCGCAAGGTCTTGTTGGAGCCATATCCAACGAGGGGGCAGCAATAGGCACCGAAAAAGAAACCGGGCGGGTGGAGGCGTTCAGCGACAGCGTGTTCGCGGTCGCTATCACGCTGCTGGCCCTGGACATCCATGTGCCCCGGCTGGAAGCCCTGCCGCCGGGTGGCCTGGGTCTGGCCCTGCTGGCGCTGTGGCCGACGCTTCTCGCCTACGTCACGTCCTTTGCGACCATTTTGATCACCTGGATCAACCACCACCGGCTGTTCGAGCAGATCCGGCGCCGCGACCACGGGCTGCTGGTCCTCAACGGCCTGCTGCTGATGGTGATCACGCTGTTCCCCTTCCCGACCGCGCTGCTGGCCGAATACCTCACCCACCCCGGCCCCAATGCGAAGATCGCCGCCGCCGTTTACTCCGCCTTCTCGGCGGTGATGGCGGTCTGCTTCAACCTGCTCTGGCGTCACGCCTCGAACGAGGGCCGGCTGCTGGCCGACAACCACGACCGGCATCAGGTCCGGCGCATCACCGACCAGTACCGCTTTGGGCCGCTGCTTTATCTGGCCGCCTTCGGCCTGGCGTTCGTCTCCGTCGCCGCCTCCGTCCTCGTGAACCTACTGCTCGCCCTGTTCTTCGCCCTGCCCCCCAAGCCGCCGCGTGACAAGGCCGAGGCGGATGGGCCGCAACTCCCGTAAAACTACGGTGCGCCCCGCCCCGTCTGCCTGCCGATAATAGCGGTGGAGACACCGCCGCCATGACCCTCGTGATCGAGAAACGCCTTCTGAAACACGCCGACACGGGGCGCGAGCCGTGCGCGGACATGGCCCGGCGGCTGCGGGCGCAGGCCGAACCCTTCGAGATGTCGCGGGACGCCCTGGAGTTCCTGATCGAGAGCTACGCCAAACTGGTCGAGGGGCTGCTGGACCCGCGCGCCAGCGCATCCGGCATCGAGTACGCCTATTCCCGGCTGCTGGGGACGCGCGGGAGCATCTGCCGTCTTTGCCCGCTTTCCGACATGGGCCGACTGTCGCGCAAGGCGGTCAAGCGCTGGGAGTGGGCCGAGACGCACCTGCGGGACTACCTAGGGCGCGCGCCACAACTCGAAGAGGTGGTCGCCGTAGCCCAGCGCGTCGAGGACGGCTGGGCCGAGAGCATGGAGCGGTACGTCCTGACCCTGACGGCGCGGATGCAGGAGACCGAAATTCCCGACAAGATCGGCATCCTGAAGGGCATCGACACGGTCAGCCTGCACCTGGCCCAGCGCGAGGTCTTTGCGCTCTCCGAGTCGCTGGCGATCCCACTAGAAAACACCAACGCCGTCAAGCTGCGCGTCCGCCTGTTGGCCCTGTTCCTGACCCTGCACCGCTGCGGCTTCTGCGCCGCCTTCCCCGCCATCCAGTCCTACCGCCGGACCTTCCGTATCCACGACCCCGTCGCCTACCCCTGGTGGTTCGTGGACTGCCGCCTGACCGAGCGGCAGCTCAACTGGACCCACCGCCGCCTCCCCACGGAAGATTTGGACTGGCGGTTCTGAACCTGTGAGACCATATAAAGACTCGGAACCGGCGGTTGAAACCGCAGCAACAAAGGCACGAAACCTGCCTCCGCAGGTTAAGAACAGATCATTCCTAGTCCGCGAAGGCAGACTTCGTGCTTTCGTTGCCGCGACTTCAGCCGCCCGTTCCTCTTTCTGTACCGCCTCTGAAAACCGGGGGCTACAGAGGAAAACCGCCGGGGCAGGGCTAACTTGCCCTTATGGGTGACAGCAGCACAGGGCAGGGGCTTCTCAGCTTCGGGGCGGGGCCGCCGACGGTGGCGGCGTTCATCGCCAAGTGGCAAAAGTCCACCCAGTCGGAGCGGGCGTCGGCGCAGTCGCACTTTCGGGATTTGTGCGACCTGCTGGGGCAGCCCGACCCGAGCAGCGACCCCGGCGGCGAGGAGTACGCCTTCGAGAAGGGCGTCACCAAAGTCGGCGGCGGGTCGGGCTACGCCGACGTGTGGAAGCGCCACCACTTCGCCTGGGAGTACAAGGGCAAGCACAAGAACCTCGTGGACGCCTACACGCAGCTTCTGGGCTACCGGGAGGCGCTGGACAACCCGCCCCTGCTGGTCGTCTGCGACCTGGCCCGCTTTGAGGTGCATACCAACTTCACGGACACGGCCAAAAGGGTCTACGCCTTCGGGCTGGCCGACCTACTCCTTGACGCGCCGACCCCGACCTGCGCCCTGCCCCCGATGGACGTCCTGCGCGCACTGTTCGAGGACCCGGAGCGGCTGCGCCCGGAGCGGACGACGTCCCAGGTCACGGAGGAAGCCGCCGCCAAGTTCAGCCGGCTGGCCGAGAGCCTGCGGGCGCGCGGGTGCGAGGCCCAGGCCACCGCGCAGTTTTTGATCCGGCTGCTGTTCTGCCTGTTCGCTGAGGATGTGGGACTGCTCCCCGGCAAGCTCCTTTCCCGGCTCGTCGAGAACACGCGCCACCGGCCCGACGTGTTCGCGCGCCGCCTGTCCGTCCTGTTCGCCGCCATGTCCGGCGGGGGCGACTTCGGCGAGCACGACATCAAGCACTTCAACGGCGGCCTGTTCGGGAATGCCGACGTTTTGCCGCTGACGGGTGACGACCTGGGGACGCTGCTGGACGCGGCCAAGCTGGACTGGGACAGCATCGAGCCGTCGGTCTTCGGCACCCTCTTCGAGCGCGGCCTGGACCCCGCCAAGCGGGCGCAGCTCGGCGCACACTACACGGGCCGCGCCGACATCCTGCTGGTCGTCGAGCCGGTCCTGATGGCCCCTCTGCGTCGTCAGTGGCGGGATGTGCAGGCCCAGGTGCTGTCGTTGATGCCGCAACGTGAGAGCGCAACTTTGCGCCAGTCGGTGCAGGTCAGCGACGCCATGCTGAAGCTGTTGCAGGGCTTTGCGGGGGAGATCGCCGCTGTGCAGGTGCTGGACCCGGCCTGCGGCAGCGGCAACTTCCTGTACGTCGCCCTGCGCGAGCTGCTGGACCTGGAAAAAGAGGTCATCGGCTTCGCCGCCGCCTGCGACCTGTCCGGCTTCTTCCCCTCGGTCGGCCCGGAGCAGATGCACGGGATCGAGCTGAACGAGTTCGCCGCCCAGCTTGCGCCGATCACGGTCAACATCGGCTTTATCCAGTGGAAGCGGGACAACGCCTTCGGCCAGATCGAGGAGCCTATCTTAAAGCACACCCGGACGATCATTCAGCAGGACGCCGTTCTCGCCTATGATGCCGACGGGAAGCCCCGAGAGCCTGCCTGGCCGAAGGCGGACGTCATCATCGGCAACCCGCCCTTCCTGGGCGGGAAGGTGCTGCGCGCGGAACTGACGGATGGCTATGTGGACGGGCTGTTCGCCCTCCATGCGGGGCGCGTGGCGCGGGAAAGCGACCTCGTCTGTTACTGGTTCGAGCGGGCGCGGGCGCTCGTCGCGGCGGGCGAGGTCCAGCGGGTCGGCCTGCTGGCGACCAACTCTCTGCGGGGCGGGGCAAACCGGAAGGTGCTGGAGCGCATCAAAGGCAGCGGCGACATCTTCCTGGCCTGGGCGGACCGGCCCTGGGTGCTGGGGGGCGCGGCGGTCCGGGTCTCGATGGTCGGTTTCGACAACGGCGCGGAGCAGGAGCGGACGCTGGACGGCCTGCCCGCCGAGACGATCCACGCGGACCTGACAGGGGAGCTGAACTTGACGTCGGCGCACCGGCTGGCCGAGAACGCGGGGATCGCCTTCATGGGAGACACCAAAGGCGGCGCGTTTGACCTCCCCGGCGACGCGGCGCGGGCGATGCTGGCCGCGCCGGTCAACCCGAACGGGCGGCCTAACTCCGATGTGGTGCGTCCGTGGGTCAACGGCCTGGACGTGACGCGTCGCCCGCGCGGCATATTCATCATTGACTTCGGGGCGGGCATGAGCGAGCCGGACGCAGCGCTTTACGAACTGCCCTTCGAGTATGTCAAGAAGCACGTCAAGCCCGAGCGCGAGAAATCCCGCTCCACCCGTGCCGAGTGGTGGCTGCACGAGCGCCCACGCCCTGATCTACGCGCCGCCGTAGAACCATTGCCCCGCTTCATCGCCACGGCCCGCGTTGCCAAACACCGGCTCTTCGCCTGGCTGACACACCCGACTTTGCCCGACAGCCAGATCATCGCCATTGCCCGCGCCGATGACTACTTTTTCGGCGTCCTGCACTCCCACACCCATGAACTGTGGGCGCTCCGTATGGGAACCTCTTTGGAGGACCGCCCGCGCTACACGCCGACCACGACGTTTGAGACCTTCCCCTTCCCCTGGCCGCCCGGACAGGAGCCGCCCGACGACCCCAAAGTCCAAGCCATCGCCGAGGCCGCCCGCGCTCTGGTCGAGAAGTGCGACGCCTGGCTCAACCCCGCCGGGGCGACCGCCGCAGACCTCGCCCAGCGGACACTGACCAACCTCTACAACCAGCGGCAAACCTGGCTGGATGGCCTGCACCGGACCCTCGACGCCGCCGTGCTCGCCGCCTACGGCTGGCCTTCTTCCCTAACGGATGACGAACTGTTGGAGCGGCTGCTGGCGCTGAATGGGGCGCGGGCGGGTGCGTAGGAGGTCCCCGGCAGCAGTCCCGGCCCTGAAGGGCCGGTCTACACGGATGGGCCGCCCGCTTCGGGGCTTTTGAAGGGAAGGGCGGCAGAGGAGAAGAGGGCGCACCACGGGCGGGGCGCCCACCCGCCCCGCAAAAATC
>CAXTWM010000177.1:0-10061 GCA_964247915.1 uncultured Armatimonadales bacterium
ATCGTGACCGGCGGCGGGGGAGGCGGCGGCGGGGGAGTCGGAGCAACTATGACGATCTGCCCTTCCGACTCCGTGGTGAGGATGGTTGGCGCACCTCCATTCGCGGCCGGGAAGATGATCGTGGTCGGCCCGGCTGGCGGCGGGGATAGTTCGGCTGCTTCGCTCCCTGCGGCCTTGGCTTCCAGACGATCCGCTTCCGCCCGTACCCGAGCAAGGCTCTCCCGTTGGAACTTCTCCTGGAAGACGCGGTCGGCTTCTTCAGATGCCTTGATCAGCGCCACCCTCTGTCGTTCGATTTCCTTGTTGTACTCTTCCTGGTATTCGTCCGGTGGGGCTGAAGACATACGGGATCCAATAAGGCGGCCAATCAAGAAAACGAGAAAGATCAGCAGAAGAAAAAAAGTTGCTTGAAGGACCGCTAGCTCACTGACTCCACCCCCGCTTGCCATGAGAACCTCCTCTACGCCTGATCAATCCGATCGCCTGCTGATCTGCCGTGACTGTTCGCCATCACTGAAAAGTCTTCCTGCTGAGAAAAGCGTGGTCCGGCTACTTTCTGATAATCAACCAGGGTACATCGGTTGCGCTCAGGAGAGCAGACAAAAAAGCCCGCCTGAACCGTGTGTTCAGGCGGGCGGGGTGAGGCAGGCCGTGTGTGCCGGCCTCGGATGTAGGGTCCTGCCCGCATTCCGGGCCTTAACGGTGATATTCCCAGGGGCCGTCAGCTTAGACAACTCAGCCGAAGACCGACTTTCTCGAACCGGAGGCGCCGGCACCGGGCTTCGGCCCCCGGTCGTCGCAGCTCCTCAACGGACAGGCGCGTCAGCACCTCCTGGGGCCGCAGTCCCTCGCGACCCAGCGCCAGGGCGTAGCGGGTGAACTGGGTCGTTCCCGTTGCCGAGAGCGTGTGGACAAACGCCAGGCGGCTGCCCGGCTCTTCCCAGACAATCCTCCAGCGGGGGGTGCAAACACTCCGGTCTTCACAGCCGGCGCACTCGCGGCCGGGCCTCCCGTGATCGGCGACCCGGCGGTTCTCGGAGGCGCACAGGGCGCCCCCGTCCTCTTCCTCGTCTTGTCCGTCCCACACGCCCCGTCCGAAGACGCGCATGAGCCGCTTCTGGGTGATGCGGGCGATCATCTCCTCCGCTTCCAGCCCCAGGCGCGGGCAGACCAGTCGCCCCGTGCGGGCGTCCAGGCGTACCGCATGGGGGAGTAGTTCTCGTCCGGTGCCGTCCTGCTCAGGAGGGAGATCCCTTCGGGAGAAGGGATCGACTCCATCGACGTCAGGATCAATGTCAGGCGGTTCCGGTTGCGACTTCATGGCCGTTATCACCACCACGGGCTGAACCCTCCGTTCCATCCCTCTGCTCAGGGGCATTTGCTTTGAGGTCCCGCTCCAGGGCGTCCAGGGGCGAGGTGGCCTGCGCTTTAGTCAGCCGCTCCACCTTCCACACCCGGAACTGCTTGAACACCATCGCCTCCAAGGCATAAGGCGTCAGTCCGGCCTTCTTGGCCCGCGAGCGGATCAGGATCTTCTGCGGGCCTGTGACCGGGTCCTCGTCCGGTTCTGCGGCTTCTGGTGTATCCGGCGCGGCGCCCTCTGTCGTAGTGGCATGCCCGGTATGCAGCCGCACAACGCTTGCTGTCGGGAAGGGGCTGTCTCGCCCCATCATCCCAGTTGGCCGGGGCCGCGCTGCCGCCGGAGGGTCGTCGTCCGGGGCGAACGGGTCGTCGTCCGGGGCGTCGCCTTCGTCCTCTTTGTTGTCCTCGTCTCCATCATGGCGGAATGAGCGATGGGCTAGCCCGCCTTCGCTATAATCGCAGTCGCTTCGATACTGAGCATTGCCGCTGACTGCGCCGATACGGTTCCAGACGGCCTCGTGTGCCAGTTGCACCTCCAGCGCTTTGGTCTCGGCTAGCCGGACCAGGTCCGTGTCTCCGCTGTCGAGTGCGTAGGTGATGCTCACCTGCACCTCCTGGCGTATTTCGTTTCCGCCGTCTTCGTCCTCTCGGCCGAGGTCGTGCTGGCGCGCATCCAGGCGGATGCGGTCAGCCGTGCCGATCGTTAGGTGCGTGGCGTGTGCCATCTCCATTCTCCTTCTGTGTCCGCGCTGACGCCGTCCGCGCAAAGTCTTTGTTCTCGTTGTGGCCCTCAATGGGCGTGGGGATGGGGGACAGCCGCCGAATGACTTCGGCGGCCCCCTTCTTGTAGACTGTCACGCACACGAGCTGCCCGTGTGGGTCATGCACGGCCCAGAACCGGCCGCGACGGACGATCTCCATCTTCTATCTCCTCTCTTTTTCTGTGTTCTTCTTTGCTCATGGGATCGTTCCGCACGGCGGGAGCCGCCAAGGCGAAAACCGCACCGCGAGCCGGCAGCTTCGGCGGGCCGTGCTCGATGAGGCGGCCCGCCAGAGTCTCCACCCCGTACCGATCGTCGGGAGGGAGCGCCTGAGCGGCCTGGGTCAGCCCGTTGGCAAGACCCCAGACCGTCTCCTGCTGTCCGGCCCGCTCTGAACGCAGGCTGCGCTCGGCGGCCTCCAGGAAGTTCTTGCTCAAGGCTTCCTGCCGCCCCAGCAGTTCCAGCACCGCCGCAACATCCGGGACGGGCGTGCGGGCGGCTTCCCGGATCTGCTCCAGGAAGCGGCCCGCCTCGTCCAGTGCGCCGAGCACCGCCCCTTCCAGCGCCTCCCGGAAGCGGGGCGCGGAAAAGTGGACGTGCCGGCGATACAGGAGGCTCTTGCCCTTCACCAGTCGGATCAGGCCGTTCTGGCAGACGAGCCGGTATACCAGCGCGTCCACCGTCACGGCCCGCCGTCCCACTTCGCTGTTGGCGACGTGGATGCCGGAAAACAGGTCGTCCCCCGGCAGCACGGTCTGCGGCCGGCGGGTGTCCACCAGGCGCAGGTGCAGGCCCACATCGTCCAGCGAGAACCAGTCCACCGTGAAGCCCTGCGGGAGCAGGGGCGCCAGGCAGTCCAGGAGCAGGTCGTGGTCGAGCCGGGCGTAACGCGCGGAGAGGACGCCCCGGAGGGAGTCGCCCTTCATGCGCAGCAGCCAGGGGTCGGAAGGGGCAGGGCCGGCAAGTTCATCGAACGGCCCGATGTCCGGGGGAAGGCCCTCGGGGGGCGCGTCCTCGTCCGTCCGCTCCGGGGCGAGCGGGTCGTCGTCCTCGTCGCTTTCGTCACCCGCAGGTGCCTCCTGCCCCTTCACCGCCTGACGAATCCAGTGGTTGAACTGGCGGTCCTGGAGGTAACCGGGGCATTTGCGGAAGTACCCGGCAGGAATGCCGAGCCTCTGGCAGAACTGGGCGGTGGCCCAGGCCGTGGGCTTGAGGCTGGCGGCGAAGTCGCTTTGGGCGGCCTCGGGGAACCAGACCCGGCCGTGGTGCAGCCGGATCAGGGTGCGGGGGGTGAGGGCGTCCCACTTGTCGAGGGCGTCCTTGATCACGCGCTCGCGGACGAGGGCGAGGTCGCCAGTGGGTGTCAGGCCCAGTGGGAGCTGGCCCTGCGGGGGGCGGACTGGGTCAAGGGGAAGCTGGCTGGCGGGGACGTGCCCCGTAAGCCGGTGGGCGTGTGGCAGGTACATGATCTGCTCCAAGCCGCTCTCGAACGTGGCTCAAGGGCCTTGGACGAACGTATCAGTCAAAGCAACTCGGCCGGGTTGTCAACGAGCGGGTGAAGAGAGGGATTTGACGCGGGCATCGGGATGTCGCGCCGCTCTTCGGGAAAACCTTAGCAGACCTCGGTTTTACGCGCACAGTGTGGTGCGCCGCCCCACCATGCCTCTTGACATGTTCGGCGTCTGTTTGGTTATACTGTTGCTATGCCTTGCACCCCCATCAATGAGCCGGTCTCGGTTCAGCTCCTCCTCGACGCGGAACACCAGCTCATCCGGCCGTTCCGGCTGAAGTGGCGCGGCAAAGTGTATGTCGTCAAGGAAGTCGGCAAGTACCATCCGGGGCGGCAGGGCACCGTCAAGCTGCATTACTTCACGGTGAACGTCGGGACCCTCGACATGCGGATTCGCATCGACGGCTCTTCCCTGGTGGCGACCCTTCAGTACATCTCAGACGGCCTGGCCGATTAACCTTTTTCTCATTAGCCTCTTTTTCGTGCCGCTCCCCATCAACCCCAACCCGCCCGAAGTGATGCACGTTGACATGAACGCCTGCTTCGCTCGGGCGGAGCAGCAGGCGCATCCACTCTGGCGCGGCAAGCCGGTCGGCGTCGTCCCGATCAACGTTCCGGGAAGTTGCGTGATCAGCCCGTCGTATGAGCTGAAGGGGGCGGGAGCGAAGACCGCCATGCGGATTCGCGACGTGAAGATGTTGGCTCCCAACGTCATCTTGAAGCAGTCCGATCCCGAGTTGTACCGGGAGGTCCACCGACAGTTCTGCACCATCTTTCAGGACTACAGTTCGGACGTCGTCCCGAAGTCCATTGATGAGGCCGTCATCTACTTGCACGGCTGCCCGGCGCTCAAGGTCAAGAGCATGGAGGAGATCGGACAGGAGTTGAAGGAGCGGATCTACCGCGAAATCGGCGGCTGGATGTCGGTGAACGTGGGGATCGGCTGCAACGCCTGGCAGGCCAAGACGGCCGCGTCGCTGCATAAGCCGAATGGGATGGACCGCGTGGACGCCACGAACCTGCGGGACGTGCTCGCCGGCCTGCAACTGACTGACCTCTGCGGGATCAACACGCGGTACGAGGCCCGGCTCAACGAGCATGGGATCTTCACACCCCTGGAGTTTTTGGAAGCGGAGGCCGGGTTCCTCTGCCGTGGCCCCTTCGGGTCGATCGAGGGCTATTACTGGTATCGTAAGCTTCGGGGGTTTGAAGAAGTGGGGTACGTTCGGAGGGCCAAGAGCTTCGGCAACACCGTGACGCTGGGGAAGCCCGTCTGGCGCATCACTCTACTGTCTGGCGTGATCCAGATGCTGGCGCTGAAAGCCTCCACCCGGATGCGCCGGGAGGGGTTCGGCGCCTGCTCCATTAAGCTCTCGCTGCTCTACGCGGACCGGACCTGGTTCATGAAACACGTCCACCTGGACCAGCCCGCCTGGACGGTGTCTGATCTGTTCCGGCACGTCCTGCTCCTCTTCAATCTTCAGAAGGGCGGGGGCGGACACCACAACGCCAAAGGCATCACAAAGGTCATGGTTGACCTTTGGGATCTGAAGGCGGGCGCGTCCAAACAGTGCAGCCTCTTTGAGGGGGCAGACGTCGAGCGTGCCACGGGCTTCATCGGACAGGACCGGGAGCGCCGCATTACCGAGGCGATGGACGCCGTGAATTTCCGCTATGGCCCCAACGTGCTTCGGACCGGAAGCATGGCCGGGATTGACGAGTACATTTGGGACCGCATCCCCTTCGGGAGCGTGACGGATCTAGAGGAGCTGTACGCCGAGCGGGAGGCGTGGCCCGTACCCGCAGAGTGGGACTAGGGCAGGCTCTGATGAGATCACTCTGCCCCTAACGAGAAATCGCAATCAATCTCGTTGCCCCAGGCGCTCCAGCCGACTACCTTCTGCCGGGCGAACAGCTCCGCGCGAGGCACGTCCCCGAAGACCCGCACGATCCGCTCCCGCACCTCGTCGGGCTTTCGGGAGTGTTCCCGTCGGGGAGTGACCACCAGGCTGGGAACTCCCGTGCCGACGCGCCGGGGCTTCCCTCTGGTTGCCAGCAGACAGACCTCGGCGTTGGAGTGCGTCCAGTAGCCGCGCCCCAGGAAGAAGCCGGTGTCCTTCGGCGTGCGCTTGACCCAGGTGAAGGCGACCGTCTTGTACGAGAAGCCCCAGGCGCGGATGACGGCCAGGGCGTCGGGCAGATGGGAGTGGACGGCCCACAAGAGCAGCGCACAGTCCGGGGCGGCCAGGCTCTTGACCGGCAGCGCGCAGATGTCCCCGGTCGCCATCATCGGGTAGGGCGGGCTTCCTTTGCCGCTGCCGCCCAGGCGCCACGGCGGGTCGGCGTAGAGGATCTGGAACCGGGGGGCTCCCGATCCCATGCCGTCCCCGGCAGGGTCGCGGGCAACGGGGCTTCCAGGGATCGGGTTGCGGGATAAGTCGGCGGTCATGCCTCCCATCCAGACATGCGCCCGGTCCGCCGGCAACGCCGGTTGCGCCGGGGCTATGTCGGACGCGGCTACGTGAACGCTCGGCGAAGCCGCCGATCAGGACCGGCATAAAAAAGCCCGCCGGTTCAGCCGGCGGGCGGAGGTGCCTCGGTCGAATATCCGCTCTAAGATGCGCCGGCGCGGTCAGTACTCTTCTGGCAGGAGCAGGGTCGTCGCCGAACGGTCCGCCTCGGTGATGATCCAGAGCCGGGTGCCGTCCGGCAGGGCGTAGGCCGACAGCAACCGCCCGCCCGCAGGCAGCGCTTCGGCGTTCATCCGCCGGTCCTCATCGCACAGCTCGCCCCAGTCGCCGCGCACATGCCGGTCCAGCAGGGCCTCGGGCGCGACGCCGGCCCGGCTGAGCGCGGCCAGCGCGCCGGGAGTGGCGACCGCCCGGCCGTAGGGGAACAGCGGCCTCTGTAGCATGGCGTCAATCAGATGAGTGTCAGTCATGGCAAGGCACCTCCAGGAAAGCGGCTGGCGCCCGGTCGTTCAGATCAGCCCACGCCCTGAGCAGCAGGAGCAGGATAAGGCAGCGGCAAGCCCGCTGTTTCGAGACGAGCCGCCGCCAGCCGAGAGAGTGCTTGCACGGGTGCCGGCCCTGGTGCGCCCGGTAGAACGGGCAATCGCAGGTCTCGGTATCCATGTCTACCAGGTACGCCGCCCCCTTGGCGCTGCGGATCTCCAGCAGACCAGCGCCGTTCCAGCGGGCGCGGTAGTCGTCCTCGAACAGCCGCTGCGCCCGGCCGTTGACGTTCGCCATCAACCAGGCCTCGTCGAGTGTCATCAGGTGTGCTCTCCTCCTTACGGGTGGATGGAAGGGGTAAACCCTCGGAGGGAGCGTAGCGGTGGCGGGGAGGCACGGCAAGGCGTGATGCACCGGCAAAACGTGGTCATGATCAAAAAGAGGATGGTTTTGGCACGGACTTGTCGATCTTAATCCGCCTTTGTCCATCTACCGAGGGGCACAGCGAGTAGCAAATCACTCTTACTGAACTACAAAGGGCTTAAACCCTGTTTGTTTCCTCAGGTGCTGAAGGCTATAACCTTATCCTGAACCGCTAACTCACCTAGAAACAAGCAGAAACACGCCTCCCGAAAAGATGCGGTTTCCAAGGATTTAATCTTGACCATACAGTCCATTATTTGACATCCTAAGGCCTTGCCGCCAGATATACTTTTCTGTATGCTCAAAGCACGCGCTTTTGTGCGAAATGGAGAAGGTGAAACTATGATCTTTTTGTTCATTGGGTCGGGGTCTTTTTTGCTCGCAACTGGCATCCATATATTTGAGTGGGCATCAGCGCAAGTATCTGAGCGCACCGAAAGCAGGGCTGGGTTCATACAGTACGCCTGTAGACAGAAACTACTCACGATGCTCATCTCTTCCCTCTGCGCCGTAGGCACAGTTATGCTTATTCTATCGGTGGTACTCCAACACCAGTAGTCAGACAAAGAAAACTCTTCGGCTTTACCGCCAGGTAAGGCCGCTTTTCTGGTTGGAATAAATGAGCTGGAACTGATGCGCCATTTTTAAGGTATACTTGCTGCTTAGCAAATACGACCGAAAACATAGGAGCTTCATGATTGGGCGTTGGCAAGGCCCTTTAATCGTCTATCATGTCAGGGGAAAGGCTTTTCGTACTGGTGCCAACATGAACTGTGCTATCTGCGGCTACAATCTAAAGCCGGACGATGTTGATTGTGCACGTTGCGTAAACTATGCCGATCGCGGTGCCGATGCAAATCTTATCCAAAGTGCCCGGAGCAATGAGGTCGAACTCGCGCGCATCCAGGCTCATATTGTGGAGATGGGCCATAATAGTAGGGTGCATCGAACTAAGACTATCTGTAGGTGGTCGTTCGGCGCGATCACAGTGATATGCGGGTTGTTAGCTTACGAGCATACTGCATCAGTCGTACATATAATTGAGACGATCGGCGCCTGCCTTGTTGCGCTGTCTGCGAGCTTAGTGAGCTTTTACAAAATTCACATGGCGAATGTCAAGAAAAATCATAAGCGTATGAAGTTTCTTGAGGAACAGCTCGACGCGAAGAGAACGTCTAGCGAGCCGGGGCAAATCGAAGATACTCAGACTGAAGAGGACAAAAAGAAGGGCAATCCTTAGCGTATAGGCCAGTGGGCGCATCTTTCATAAGTACATGGACAGAATTCGGTTTACGTCATCACAAGGGTAAAAGATCAACAGTTTAGAAGAAGCATGCTCGACAGGCACAGCCTTCCAATGTAACCTATTTCAACCTCACCACTTACTTCTGGGTATGTACGATTATGTTGGGAAACGTTTTGCTGTTTATTGCAATCGCTGTTTTGGTTTTCACGATCTATTATGCTTGGTGGACCAAGATACGGGTCGTCAAGCTGCGACAGGATATATTTGACAAGCGCGATGAGCTGTTTGACCTTGCTATAACTGTTCAGGCATCCGATGATCCTGCTTATCAGGCTGCGAGGATGCATTTGAACTCAATGCTCGACATGGTCAAGTATTTTTCTGTCCAGTCAGTTGAGTACATGATTAAAGTTGGTCACTTGTCTCCAACTCCTCATATGACCTCGAAAAACCCCAAACTCGAAGCTGCGATTGCCGATACTTTTGAGTGGCTGGTTTGCCGCATAGCAAAGTACCTTATACACGAGACCTTTAGCGGCTTTCTTATATATAGGATTTATGGGAGTGAGCCTGCTTTGAAGAAAGCTGTCACCGAAGAGACGCAACAAAAGGTGCGCCTAATCATTGACTCGGACGTGCTCACTCATTGGCAGCCGAGTGCCCAAGTTTCGGCAACACAGCACAGTTAATATTGGTCTTTTCTGCGTCGTCATGCCATCAGGTTGTCTCGTACCTGCTCGAAAACAACTTTATCGACTAACAGTCTATCCCAAAAGTATTGAGCCTGCTTGGTAAGCCCGTCGGAACCAGAGCAGGGCACAGGCCATCTTCAGGTGCGCCAGGTAGTTCTCAGGCTTCTTCTCCCAGCGGATGAGCAGCCCACGCCACCGAGACAGCCAGGAAAAAGTACGCTCCACCACCCAGCGCCGCGCCGGGTGCGTTTTCTGGCCCGCCTCGTCTTTCTTCTCTTCGCCGATGCGGCGGATGTGCTCCTGGTAGCCGCGCTCCGCCACCACCTGACGCGCTGGCTCGTTATCATAGCCTTTGTCCAGACACAGGTGCTGCGGAGCCTCTTCAGTCGGTGCCGGTCGCTCCACGACGATGGCATCCAGCGTCGCTGCCAGCAGCAGGTGGTCGTTTATGTTTGCCCCTGCGATGCACACAGAAAGCGGGCCGCCTCGCTCCTCAACAAGCAGGCTTTGCTTGACGCCCATCTTGGCACGGTCGGTGGGGTTCGGGCCGACGCCTTTACTTTCTGGTCTGTCCGGGTCTGGTCTGTCCGGGTCTGGTCTGTCCGGGTCTGGTCTGTCCGGGTCTGGTCTGTCTTGCGGTGCCTGGCCCTCTGGGCTTTGCCCCCCTTTTTGCCGATGAAGCGCGCCTTGTTCATGCACCCGTCGGCGGCCTGCCACTCCCAGTGGACCGACTGCAACTCTTCGCAGTGATAGATCAGAACGGCCCACAGCCGGTCAAAGACGCCTTTGCTGTCCCAGCGGCACACCGTCCGATGTACCGTCGAGTCGCTGCCGAACCCTTGGGGCAGGTGGTTCCACTGGCAGCCCGTGCGTGCGCGGTAGATCATGCCGTCCAGGCACTTGCGCTGGTCGGCGCGGGGACGGCCCATGCGCGAAGGCGGGTCAAGTTCAGTGAGCAGCGGCAGGAACAGTTTCTCCCACAGCGCATCCGGGGCTTCCCAGATCGTCGGCAGTGGCTCACGCGGCTCCCCTTGAGTTTCAGGGGTGGCTTGATTTTTAGGTCGGCTCATGCCTCCTTATCGGCAACTCACGACTTTTGGGATAGACTGTAAG
>CAXTWM010000178.1:0-10034 GCA_964247915.1 uncultured Armatimonadales bacterium
CATCGCGTAGTCGCGCGACACCTCCCAGTGGCGCTGCAACAGGATGGGGAACGTGATCCCCTGCGCGTGCGCCAGGTTCGCGTCGCGCCCGCCGCGGCTGATCGCGACCACCCGGAACGGGGTCGTCCCGGCGCGGTGGACCCGCTTCAACTCCGGCATGGCCCGCTGACAGGGGCCGCAGTGCGGGTCGGTGAAGACGAGCAGCAGGTCGCGCCCGAGGAACTCGGCCAGGGAGTGTTCCCCGCCCGGCAGCGCCGGCAGCCGGAAGTCCGGCGCGGGCTCGCCCGGGTGCAGCCCGGTGCGGCGGATGTGCGTTCCCGTAGGCACGGGCGGGAGGTGCAGCGGGCGGTAGTCCGTCCCGGTCCCGTTAGGCACCGTCGCCGGGATGTCGGCCGGGGCCGCTTCGGCGTGGTGCAGGAGCTGCAGCACCGCCGCGATGCCGAGCGCCCGTTCGCCCACGGTTCGCCCCGCCGCGTCGACGCGGTAGGCAGCGGGCGTCCCGTCGGCGCGGAGGACACGCGCGACCTCGCGCTCCTCCTGCACGAGCACCGGGAACGTGAGCCCGTGCTCGGCGGCGAACGCCCGGTTGCGCTCCGGATCGCCGCTCCCGATCAGCAGCACCACGGCGCCGCCCGCGTCCGGGCGCTGGCGCCCCATGCGGGCGAACAGTTCGCGGCTGGCGTCACACGCCGGGTCGAAGAACACCAGCAGCACCTCCCGCCCTCGCCACTCCCAGAGCGTGAGACTCCCGCCATCGGGCGTCGCGAGCTCGAAGTCCGGGACCACGGCCCCCGACGGCCAGCCGGCGATCGCACCGCGCGGCGCAGAGGATGCCGTCGCGCCGTCGCCGGACGCGCCACGCTCACCCTCCGCGGCCTCCTCGAGCGCGTCGCGCACCGCCCGCGTTTCCTCCTCCAGCCGCTCGATCCGGCGGAGGATCCGCCCGTTCTGGAGCAGCGTCTGGTACGCGAGCCAGCCCGAGACCGCGGCCGCGAGGAGGACCAGCGCCGCGCCGGCCGTGAGGACGAGGGTCATCGTTAGGCGGGAAGGGGGGACGAGCGGGCGCGCGGGCGGCGCAGGTCGCGCGCGCGCCAGCGGACGCGGTCGCCGAGCGCGAGCGGCGCCGGGAGGTAGCGTCGGGCCACCACGTTGTACGTGGTGTCCACCCGCGCCAGGTACCGCTCGGTGAGCCGCCCGGCGTGGAAGGACGAGAAGTCGCGGCGGTGCCGCGACCACCAGAGGTGGCTCCACAGGTGCATGCTCACGACGCCCGTCGTGTCGTGGTCGAGCTCCCGCAGCAGCGTGCGGATCCCCGCGCGCGTCCACTCGTGCTTGTAGAACGTGCGCGGCGGCTCCACGTGGATCAGCTCCGGATGTTCCTCGCTCAGGCGCTGGGGCAGCAGTGTGGAGTGGTTGCTCCACGAGCCGTCGAACGCGCGCGGCATCGCCTCCAGCCACCGCCGCCCGAACTCCGCGTTCGGCTCGGCCATGATCACGGCGTTGCACAGCGAGCGCCGCGGCCGGCCGGCGCCCGCCGGCGCCACGTCGCGCTCGCGGCCGAGCACGAAGCGCTGCTCGCGCAGGTGCGCCGGGAACGGGCGCACGAAGATCGTATCGATATCAGCGTAAATCCCGCCGCGCGCGAGCAGCCGCTCCAGGCGCACGAAGTCGGCGTGGTGCGCGTACCGGAACGCCGCCACGGCGGGGTCGCGATAACGGAACCCTTCCACCACGCCGCCGAGCGGGACGCGCACCGGGGTGACGCGCCGCTTCGCCAGTTCCCAGTACCGCCCGTACGGCTCGTGGTGGTAGTAGACCAGGATCTCGTCCGGCCGGTTCACGTGCCAGCACGACTCGAGGCAGAGGTAGAACGCCAGGTGGAATGGCTCCGTCTGCGGCCGGAGCCCGAAGACGAAGTGGAAGACGTTGGGAATCCGCGTCATCATCCCGCCGCAGGTGAGCGCCTGGGCCGGCGCGGCGGCGAGGCGGCGCGGGCGGACGGGAGCCGGAGTCTCGGGCGGGGCATTGCGGGCGGCGCGGCCATGCCCGATGTCGGTGACGACGCCGGTGGCGGGGTCAAGCTGGAACTGGCAGCCGGTCGCATCGAGCGTTTCCGGGGAAATGCCCCCGGCTTTTTTCAGGTCATCGAAGTTCTGCGGGGGCCGGTCGTTGTGCTCCTGCTTGTACATGGTGGAGGCCATGTTGAACTGTGAGACGTACTCGCCGCACGCCGCGCCATACGCCTGCTGCTCGGCGGCGGGGGCGCCGTTGTGGGAGCCGGCCTGGGGCTTGAGGATCTTGGTGTAATACCAGGCGGAGAGGATGGCGACGATGACGAGCGAGACGAGCAGCCCGACCAGGGACCATTGCCCGCGCTGGCGCGTATTCCGGCGTGCGGGGGGAGACGGATGCATCAGCGGACTCCTTCAGGGGCGCTCGGCGGCGAGCCGGAACAGGGGCTGGCCGTAGTCCACGGGGGCGCGGTCCTCGACCAGCACGTCGGTGACGCGCCCGCTTTCCTCGGCGACCACGTCGTTCATCAGCTTCATGGACTCGATGTAGCCGATGACCTGGCCGGGGCGGACGGAGGCGGCATAGGGCAGCGGCGGGTCGGCGTGGTGGAAGATGCCGACCATCGGCGCGAGGAGCTGCCGCGCCTCTTCGGGCGCAACTTCGGGCAACGCGCCGGCGGCGGGCGGGTCCTCTGCGGAGGCAGGGGAGGCGGGCAGGGGCGGCGCGGCGACGAGCGGCCTGCGGACGCACACGCGCCCCGCGCCCTGCTCCACGGTGATCTCCGAAACGGGGTACTCGCCCATCAGGGCCACGATCTGTTCGACAAGGTCCAGGTTCATAAGACGCGATGATACCCGAAAAGAGGGGCACAAGAAAAGAGGGGCGCGGCCATCCGCGCCCCTCCACCCCCGGAGGGGTCCTAGATCTTCAGCTTGAAGCAGGCGTACTCGATCACCCGCATCACCTGGGACAGAAGCACGACGCCCAGGGCGAAGACGAACACCCAGGCGATCAGGGCGTAGGCGCTGTTGTGCAGGGCGGGGATGCCGGACGGATCGGCGACGCCGGGCGTGAACCGCTTGGTCAGCTCGTCCAGCTCGAGCAGGAGCTTGCTGACGGCGGCGTTGAGGACCGGGAACTGCCAGACCAGGAGGGCCGGCACGCCGACGAGGGCGACGGCGGTGAGCGCCTTGTGCTTCTGCCGCTGGTGCTCGTTGTAGATGATGCAGTTACGGCAGCGCTCGGCCTTGGCCTGGGGCGACAGATGCTTGCGCGGGCCGCCCAGAGTCTGGTTCTGGTGGGCGCGGGCCATCTGGTCCTTCCAGTCCGGGGCGATCATGGCCTGGAGGACGATGCGCTCCTCACACATGCAGCCCTCCTTGTACCACCAGCAGGGACCGCGCCGCTTGATATGGATGGGGCACTTGGCGCGGATGTGGTCGCGGCAGTACGGTCCCTCCCAGCACCGGCCTAGGAAGACCTGGCGCTGCTTGGACTTCGGCTGCGTCTTGGTGCCCGCCCCGTACTTGGCGTTCGCCCGTTGGATGGCGGCCAGGTCGGCGGCGGCCGCCACGCGCCGCGCCAGCTCGACGATGGTCCAGACCGCGCCCGGCACGGCGAAGAGCCAGGCCAGGATCTGGAAGTCGGCGAGGACGGCCTTGGAGGCGGCGCTCGCCGTCATCTTCTTCATCGGGTAGATCTGGTCCGCCAGAAAGGACGGCCCGGCGTAGAACACGGCCGCCGCGCCCAGCAGCCAGTAGCCGATGCCCTCCACCTGCGCGCAGGCGGTCAGCAGGGCGGCGAGCATGACGAGGCTGGAGATCTGGAGCAGATGGAAGACGAGGGCGATGTTTTCGAGCTGCAAGTTCCGGCGGGCGAGGGGCAGCTGGCCCATCACCTGATGCGACCACGCGCCACTGAGCAGGCCCCAGAGCAGGTACAAGGCCAGCAGGATGCTGAGGACGGCGGCGGGGCCGAGGACGCGGCGCGCGAACTCGTCGAGCTTGGGCGCCCCGGTCCCCTTGTCCTTCTTCACGGGCCGACGCGCGGCGGGGAGCGGCGCTTCGGTCAGGTCAATACGTTCTGGCATGGGCTTGATCCTTAACGGCCCAAACTTCCCGGCCTATGATTTCACGCGCTCCAGGTACTGGTCGCTGCGGGTGTCTATCTTGATCCGGTCGCCGACCTTGACGAAGAACGGGACGGTGACGACCGCGCCGGTCTCGACGGTGGCGGGCTTGCCACCGCCCGAGGCCGTGTCGCCCTTCTCGCTGCCCGCCGTCTCGGTCACTTCCAGCTCGACGAACGGGGGGACCTCGATGCCGATGATGGCGTCCTTGTGGGTCATCACGCTCAGGTCCATGTTCTCCTTGAGGTACTTGACGCCGTTCCCGATCTGGTCTTTGGTGACGCTCGACTGCTCGAAGGTCTGCGGGTCCATCAGGTGATAGTCCGTACCGTCGTTGTAAAGGTACTGCATGGGGCGGCGCTCCAGGAACGCCTGTTCCATGCGCTCGCCCGCCCGCCAGGTCTTGTCAATGGAGCGCCCGTTCTTGATGTTCTTGAGGGTCGAGCGGACGAAGGCCCCGCCCTTGCCGGGCTTGACGTGCTGGAAGTCGGTGATGGTATAGATGTCCCCATCCATAACGATGGAGATGCCGTTACGAAATTCGCTGGTGTCCATGGCGGAAACAAAAACTCCTGGGGCCGGTCATAGATTACTACGGTGATTTGAACCGAATGGTTCGGCAATACTGACAAAAAATGGGGAACGATGTTTCACCAAGATTATAGCATATCGGCGGGGCTTTGACAATCGCCGTGACGCCCGAGCCGCCGTCCCCGTCACCTATGAGGCGCAGGAGGCCAGATGCCTTCACCTCGTAAAGCCCGTTGAGCCTGTCGCTGCTCCGCCACCCTCCGGCGCTCCGCCGCGCCTGAAAATGGCGCGTCCAGGAAGTGACCAGCGCTATCGAGAACAGGAGGATGGCGAAGACGTTCAGCAACCTCCCCGACCAGAATTGGGACGGTGCAAAACCAGTGGCCAGGAACTGATGCAGCGCTCCGGACAGAGCGGAACGGTGTGTCCAGACATCCAGAAGATTGATGAGGAGGTTGAAGAACATTATCGCCGTGAGCAACCAAAGCGACTTGACGGGTCGCTGCCCCACCGGCAACGCCTTATCCCTGGCTTTATGGCGCTCGACCGCCCGCGCTCGGATTTCTTGTTTGGTCCTCAGCTCAGTCTCTTTGAAGGCGTGGAATTACGACGATTTTGCCCACGCCAGATCAAAACGAAGGCAACAAAACCCACGACCCCAAGGACGCTGTAGGCAATCAGAGTGGAAAGGTAAAACATCGGTATACTCCCTCTGCGGCTGTTGCTGCCGGGGCCAAACAACACGACCACGCCGTTCAGCGGGACGTTGTGCTGGACCGCTTTGTACGCCTCCCAGCCACTGATACCCCCCACCGCGAGACAGATCAAGGATGCCCAGAATAGCCAGTTCCAGCGGCTATCAGTTAACGCCCACAGAAACGAACTTAGCCAAGTCAAAAGTGTGAGTTTCATCGGTTGCTTGCCTTCCAGGGCTTCACACTCATTATACAGCAAACGCCCCCCTCGGCGCAAAGGAATATCGGGCGCGGGTGTCCAACAATGGCGGCAGGCGCTCGCGGGCGTCAGCCATTCTCGCAGAGGAGACATCACCTTGCCTGACACTTCCCCCACCCCGCCGGACTCTCCGACGAACCTTTTGACGGCTGCCGAACTGGTGTCCAGCCGGTTCCGGCAGATCCATCTGGACTTCCACACGTCGCCCGAAATCCCCGACGTCGGCAGGAACTTCAACGCGGACGTGTTCGGGGACACGCTGGCCGAGGCGCGTGTCAACTGGGTGACGCTGTTCGGCAAGTGCCACCACGGGATGAGCTACTACCCGACGAAGGCCGGCGTCATGCACCCGAGTCTGGAGTTCGACCTGCTGGGGGCGCAGATCGAGGCGTGCAAGCGGCGCGGCATCGCGACGCCTGTTTACCTGTCCGTCCGCGTGGACCAGCACATCGGGCTGACGCGGCCCGACCTGATCTGCCGGCTGGAAGACGGCAGGCTCTGGGGGCCGAGCGCGCACCAGGCGTCGTGGTATCAGGTCTGCATGAACAACACGGAGTATGTGGACTACCTGGCGGCGCAGACGGAAGAAGTCTTTTCAAATTACGACGCAGACGGCATCTTTTACGACATGTGCTATTACCCGCCGGACCCCGGTTGCTTCTGCGAAAAGTGCCTGAGCCGCCTGGAAAAGTCGGGGCACTCGCGCGATGACGCCGAGGCGCACCGGGCGCAGACGTGGGAGATCATGCGCGAGTACACGACGCGCCTGGCGAAGCTCTGTTATCAGTTAAAGCCGAACGCTACGACGTTCTTTAACGCCCGGATCAGCCCAAACGTCCACCGCGAACTGGACGTGCTGACGCAGCTCGAGATCGAGTCGCTGACGACGGGCGGCTGGGGGTATCTGTTCTTCCCGACGTGGTCCCGGCTGGTCCGCACCTACCCGCGCCCGGTTCAGGGCATGACGGCCCGGTTCCACAAGTCGTGGGCGGACTTCGGCGGGCTGAAGACGGTGCCGCAGCTCGACTACGAGGCGGTGACCATCCTGGCGGCGGGCGGCGTGGTCAACATCGGCGACCAGCTCCACCCGCGCGGGACGCTGGACAGAGGCGCGTACCAGGTGATCGGGGAGGTGTTCCGAAAGGTCGAGGCGCTGGAGCCGTACTGCCTGGGCGCGACGCCGCTGGCGGACATCGCCGTGCTGCTGCTGCCCGAAGCGGCACCGGGCAACCCGCTCCACAAGGGCGGCATGACCATCGCCGCTGTCGGGCCGAGCTTTGAAGGGGCGGCGGCGACGCTGGCGGCCCTGAAGCAGCAGTGGAACGGCGAGACGCCGGACCGGGACAACCTGGGCCGATACAAGCTGGTCATCATCCCGGACGGCGGCGTCCTAGAAGATGCGATGCGCGAAAAGCTGGCCGCATTCCAGGCGAGCGGCGGGGCGGTGCTGTTCTCGCACGAGGCGACGCTGGCGGACGGGGCGTTCGCGCTGCCCCATTCGCCGGTCGAGTACGTCGGACCGTGCCCTTACACGCCGTCCTACATGAAGCTGGGGGAGGCGCTGGGCGCGGGCGAGCCGGACACCGAATTCGTCAATTACCAACCCGGCTCGTATGTCCGGCCCGTGAACGGGGCCGGGGCTCTGGGCGAGGTCTGGCAGCCGTACTTCAACCGGACGCCGGGGCACTTCTCGTCCCACGCACAGACGCCCGCCGACAAGCCCACCGGGCACCCGGTCGCCGTCCTGTCGGCGGACCACAAGACGGCCTACGCCTACGCCGCGCTGTTTAAGGGCTACCGCCAGGACGGGTTTTACCTATACAAGAACATCACCGCCCGCCTGCTGGCCGCGCTGCTGCCCGAGCCGCTGGTGCGGCCCGGCGCGAACGTGCCGGCGGCGATGGAGGTCGCCATGCTGCGGCAGGAGGCCGAGGGGCGGCTGGTCGTGCATCTGGTGAACTTCCAACCGCAGCGGCGGACGGCGGCGAACGAGTTCATCGAGGACGCCGTCCCCCTGCGCGACGTCTCGCTGGCCCTGCGGACCGAGGCGGCCCCCGCCCGCGTCTTCCTGGCGCCGTCGGGGGAGGAGATCCCGTTCCGGCAGGAGGGCCGCTACTGCCACGTCACCGTCCCCGCCGTGCTGATCGCTCAGGCGGTCGTGTTGGAAGGCGTATAGCGGGCAAAGCTGTGTTATAATAATGCTGTTTTATCAGAAAGGGCAATTCTTATGCATGTCCCGCGCGCACGCGCTTTTTCCGTTTTAGCCCGGTCACTGACCACAGCCGGCCTGTCGGCGCTGCTGGCCGCGCTGCTTTTTATCCCCCTCCCCGCCGCACAGGCGGTGGGGAGCTGGACCCCGCTCACCCACCAGGCGCCGGACGCCATCGGCACCACGCTGCTGCTGACCGACGGCACCGTCATGGCCCAGGGATCAACGGGCGTACAGGACGGCGGCGCCAGCAGGCACTGGTACAAGCTGACGCCGGACGCGCAGGGCAGCTACGCCAACGGCACCTGGACCCAGCTGGCCGACATGCACCACGAGCGCCTGTATTACGCTTCCACGGTGCTGCGTAACGGGAAGGTGTTCATCGCGGGCGGCGAGTACACGGAAGCCGGCTATGTGGACACCAACACGGCGGAGATCTATGACCCGGTCGCCGACACCTGGACGGAGATCGCCGGCCCCGGCTGGGCCAACATCGGCGACGCGCCCGTCAAGACCCTGTTCGACGGGACCGTCCTGCTGGGCAGCATCAACACTTACCAGGCGGGGCTATACGACTATACGACCAACACATGGACGGCGGCAGGGAACACGCGGGGCGGGTGCGACGAGGCAAGCTGGGCGTTGCTGCCGGACCAGACGGTACTGACGGTGGACATCAATTACAGTCCCAACGCGGAGAAGTACCTGCCGGCGAGCATCCCCAGCCTCGGCAACACCTGGGTGAGCGCGGGGCAGACGCCGCCCGGTCACGACCTAGTGAAAGCCAGCGAGATCGGCCCCAGCGTGCTGCTGCCCAACGGCAAGTGCCTGTACGTCGGCGCGAACGGCCACACCGCCCTCTACACGATGCCCTCCGACCCCGCCCAGCCCGGAACCTGGTCGGGGGGGCCGGACTTCCCCACGGACGCCGGCGGCAACCAACTGGAGGCCAAGGACGCGCCGGGCTGCCTCCTGGTCAACGGCAAGGTCCTGTGCGTCGTCGCCCCGGAAGGCGCCGGTGACGGCGGCTACCCGTTCGGGCAGCAGTTCTTCGAATACACCTACGACGGCAGCGGCGGGACGCTGGCGGCGGCACCCGACTCGGGCCTGAACTCCGCCAACAGCGCGGCGTTCTACGGGCGGACGCTGGCGCTGCCGAACGGCCAGGTGCTATTCAGCAACTTCCTCACCCAGCTCGCCGTCTATACCCCCGACGGCGGCCCCAACCCCGCCTGGAAGCCCGTCGTTTCGGGCGTTTCGGCGAACGCGGACGGCTCGTACCTGGTGTCGGGGACGCAGTTCAACGGGCTGTCCGAAGGGGGCTACTACGGCGATGACGCTTCCCAGTCCACCAACTACCCGCTGGTGCGGCTGACGGACGGGTCCGGGGCCGTCCGCTACGCGCGCACCTTCAACCACAGCACGATGGGCCTGGCGACGGGGAGCCTGCCCGTCTCCACCAACTTCACGCTGCCGCCCGCTCTGGCGGCGGGGGCCTATCAGCTCCAGGTGGTCGCCAACGGCATCGCCTCAGATCCGGTGGGCTTCACGGTGCCGCTCGCGCTGACGTCGCTGGCGGTGCCCGCCCCGGCTGCGGGCGGGACGGCGGTGACGGGGACGGTGACGCTCAACGGGCCGGCCCCCTCGGCCCTGGTCGTCGGGTTGAGCAGCAGCGATTCGTCGGCGGTGCGCGTCCACCGAGCGGTGGTGATCCCGGCGGGGTCGAGCGGCGCGACGTTCACGATCAACACCTACCACAGCCCGGCGACCAAGATGGTGACGATTCGGGCGGCGCTGGGGCAGGTGTTACTGACCGCGCCGCTGACGATCACAGGGGGATGAAAAGCAGCGGAGCAGCCGTCCGGCCATAACGACACGAGGCGATGCGCCTGGAGCGGTCTCCCTGCCCTTACTCTCGGAGACCCGCACGTCCACAGCCCACGGATTCTTTCCGGGGACTTAAGCTTAAGCAGGAGATCATTTGTCAACTTTATTCGGGCTTTTTCACCCCTGGCACTCGGCGGCGCCGCCGTCAGCCTCTTGGCGGGCGTCGCCGCCGCTCAGGCGCTCGACGCGGCTGGTCCGCTCGCCCGACGGCTCGCCCAGGGGGAACTTGTCGCCGTAGACGTGCTGGACGACGCCGGGCCCCCCCGCCTCGGTCGCGGGATAGCCGACGCAGCCGATCGCGCGCTCGGGACG
>CAXTWM010000179.1:0-10013 GCA_964247915.1 uncultured Armatimonadales bacterium
CACCACTTCTTCTTCGCCGCCATTGACCTCCTCGCCGTCCGCGCCCGGCTGCCCGCCCTGCCCGACCCCTGGCCGCCCGACGCCGCCGTCTTCCAGCCGCGCGCCGGGGCGCTGACGGCCCCGTTCCGGCAGCTCATCCGCGAGGTCTCGCTGGCCCTGCCCCACCGCGCCGTGGGGATGCGCCTCGCGCTGGACGCCCTGGTCCTGGAAGCCGCGCGCCTGACGGGGACGTCCGCGCCCGGCGAAGCGCCCTCCCTGACCCTGCGCCACCCCGCCGTGCTGCGGGCCAAGGAGCTGCTGGACCACCAGCCGGGGCGGGCCTGGCGGCTGCCCGACCTGGCCCGGAGGGCGGGCGTCTCCCCGCACCACCTGGTCGAGTGCTTCACCCGCGAGGTCGGCGTCTCGCCCCGCCAGTACCTGCTATCCGTCCGCGTCCGCTCGGCCCAGGAAATGCTGACCGGCAGCGACATCGCCGTCACCGACCTAGCCCTGGAACTCGGGTTCTCCTCCCCCCAGCACTTCGCCGCGACATTCAAGCGCCTCACGGGCGAGACAGCGCAGGGGTATCGGGGGCGGCAGAAAGAACAGCCCGGCCCTTCAGGACCGGGCTAGGGTTTCATTGGGGTATTCGGAGCGACCATAGGCTGAAGCCTACGGCTACTCGGAAGGGCCGCCCCTTCGGGGCTGTAGATAAGGCTCTGGTCATCGGCGGCCTGTTCCAAAGCCCCGAAGGGGCGGCCCTTCCGAATAGGCCCGGCCTTTAGGCCGGGTTCTTTCCGGGCCGGGTTCTCGGTTCACCAATGCCCCTCCACCTTCGCCCCCGGCGGCGGCGACCAGTCGAACACGCCGGGCGGAGGCGTCTCGTTGTAGTGGAAGTTATCGAAAATGGCACGCTCCTGATAGCCTTCCCCCTTCGGGACCATGTGCAGCGGGGGATCACCTACAAACTCGATACGGATGACATGCAGCGTCTGCTCGTCAACCCAGACCGTTTGGCGTGTGATTCCGTCTGCCACGTCACCAGCCGACGTCATAACGGTGTGGTGTATCTCCGTTGTGAATGCCAGACAGTTCAGCCCGTCCAGGGTTGCCGCCTCCCGGTGCCAGGGCAGGACGCGATAGTCTTTATAGTGCAGTGGATCGGGCGTTTCATCTACGGGTGGCTCTGTGAGGAGGCGCATCCGTTTGTTGATGATTTGCTCTATGCCCCCGCTAGACGGTCGCTCTAGGTACTCGTTAAGCTTCTGGCTGTACGATACAGCCCCTCTCGCGTCCTCCAATTTCCGCTCACGCATAATCGCATCGTATTCGGCGCTTGCTGCGGGTGTCCGGCGCAGCCAGTTATGAGAAGATAGTGCCCTCACACTGGGAACGACCACACCGGAAACGGCCCGCTCCTGTGTATCATAAACTTGGGCGTTCATGTCGTAGGAAACCGACCGCACCTGCTGCATGGCCTGTTCCACGTCCGCAAAGGCGATGGTCGGACGCCCAGGCTGGCCGGGCAGGAGCCAGAAGAAGGCCCCGACAGCGGTGGCCACGCCTGCCAGCCCGATGGCGGCGCGGCGGGTCACAAGAGCGCGGCGCGCTGGCGGAGCCGAGACAGGCGGAGCGGACGGGAGCGCGGCGGCGATGCGGCTTTGCAGATGGGCCGGGGCGGGCACGTCCCGCCAGGCGTGGACGCGGCGGTCGAGCTGCCGGATTTCGGCGAGTTCCGAGGCACAGGCGGCGCACCCGGCGAGGTGGCGGCGGACGCGCCAGGCCGTTCCCCACCCTAATTCCCCGTCGGCGAACGCCTCTAAGAGAGGCTGCGTCTGGTCACAGGTCATGGTCGTTTCCTTCCTCGGTCAACAGGGCGCGCAGGCGGCGGGAGGCGGTGTGGACCTGCCACTGCACGGTGCCCTGTGGGATGTTCAGAACTTGCGCCGCCTCGCGATGCGTCAGCCCTTCAGCCTTGACCAGCAAAAAGGCTTCGCGCAGGTCGGGCGGCAGGGCGGCCAGGGCGCAGGTGAGGGAGACGGATTCCGTCACGGCCTGCTCCAGACCCGGCCCGGACTGCGCCGCGTCTTCCAGAGTGGTCGTGTCCAGGCGCGGCGAACGGCGCCCATGCCGCCAGCAGTTCAGGGCAATGCGGTACAGCCAGGTCTGGACGGACGCGCGGCCCCCGAAGCGGTCCGCGCCCTGAAAGGCGGCCAGGAAGACCTCTTGCGTCAGGTCTTCGGCGTCGGGCGCGCTGCCGCAGAGGCGGTAGCAGAACCGATAGAGGCGGTCGCCATGCTTTTGGTAGAAGGCCGGGAAGTCGGCGCGCGGGCTGGGTGTCACAGGCTGGGTCTCACTCGTCGGTCCTCACCGTGATAGTGACAGAAACGGGAGGTTTTGTTGGCGGTGGGCTTGATTATTTTGTAACGTCCCCAGGGCTGAACCCCTGGGCTTTAGCCTTGCAAGCCCCCGCCTTCGCGGGCGAGGACAAAGAGGGCGAACACAAGGTTCGCCCCTACGGGGCTTTATGCCCGCGCAGGCGGGGATTTGCTCTTTTACAGCACGGGGGTTCAGCCCCGTGGGATTAGTCGGCCTTGCAGGACTCACCCCCTCTTATCCGCAATAAGCCCTTATGTATACAATCACCGGCGACATTGTGACGCCTGACGGCGTTTTGGAAGGTGGGGCGCTGACCGTGGACGACGCGGGCGACATCGCCGAGGTTGGGGCAAGGCGGACGACGCCCGCGCGGAGCGGGGACATAGATGCTCACGGTTTACTCGTCCTGCCGGGCTTCGTGGACATGCACGTCCACGGCGGCGGCGGGGCGGACTTCATGCACGGGACGCCCGAAGCCGTCCGGCAGGTCGCGCGGACGCACGCGCGTTTCGGCACGACGGCGCTGCTGGCGACGACGATGACGGCCTCGCGGGGAGACACGGACGCGGCGATTAGGGCGGCGCGGGCCGTGATGGAGGCCGGGCGAGGCGAGGACGAGGCGAGGGTTCTGGGCATCCACCTGGAAGGACCGTACATCTGCGCGGCGAAGCGTGGGGCGCAGCCAGAAGCGTTCGTTCGCCCGCCGGATGCGGGCGAGCTGACGCACTGGATCGCGCTCTCAGGGCAAACGGTGCGGCAGATCACGCTGGCCCCGGAACTGCCGGGGGCGGAAGCCGTCATCCGGCTGGCGCGGTCATCGGGCGTCATCGTTTCCATAGGCCACACGGACGCGACGGCGGCGGACGTGGGGGCGGCGATTGCGTGGGGGGCGACGCGGGCGACGCACACGTTCAACGCCATGCGCGGGCTGCACCACCGCGAGCCGGGGACGGTCGGCGCGGTCCTGGCGCGGCCCGAGGTCGTCTGCGAGATCATTGCGGACGGCGTCCACCTGGACCCGCTGATCGTCCGGCTGATCGTCGCCGCCAAAGGCGCGGCGGGGACCGCACTGATCACCGACGCCATTGAAGGCGCGGCCATGCCGGACGGCGAGTACGCGCTGGGCGGCCAGGCGGTCATCGTCCGGGACGGCACGGCGGCCTTCGCGGACGGGACGCTGGCGGGCAGCGTCCTGACCATGAACCGCGCGTTCAGGAACGTCATCGGCTGGGCCGGGGTCTCGCCGCCCGACGCGGCGCGGCTGTCGAGCGGCAACGCGGCTCGGCAGCTCGGGCTGGGTGATCGGTTCGGGGAGATCGTGCCGGGCCGGGCCGCCGACCTGGCGATCCTGCACCCGGACACGGGGGAAGTGGCGTGGACACTGGTCGGCGGGCGGGTGGCATGGCGGAACTAGCCCGGTGGCGCGGGTTCCGGCAGCCGCCCCTTCTCCATCAGATGCAGCAGCGCAGTCTCGCGGCTGATGATCCCGGCGTCGTAATGCTTCAAGATGGCTGCATCCATCGTCTGCATCCCGTTTTTGGGGGACGCCTCGATTACCAATGTCATGTCTGTCTGTCCTTCGATGACCATCTCCCGCACGCGCGGCGTTGCCACCAGAATCTCATTGGCGGCCACGCGCCCGCGCCCGGTCTTGGCGCGGTACTCGGGTTCCGTCAGAAGCAGTTTCTGGGTGAGCACCCCTTGCAGACACTGAGCCAGGCGGGCGCGGGCCTTTCGGCGCGGCTTGGGCAGCAAAGACAAAAACTGCGTAAGCGCCTCGGATACGGTCTGTGCCGTCAACTGCGAAAAGACCAGATTCCCGTTGTAGGCCAGGTCCAGAGCGAGTGAGGCGACTTCCGGCGTCCGCAGCCCGCCGATAAACACGATGTCGGGGTCGGCGTCCTCCACGGCCCGCAGGCCGCGCTCGTAGCTTTCCACATCTTCCCCCACGACCCGCTGCGTGATCAGGCTGAGTTTGCTGTGGAGGACGTAGTTGATCGGGTCCTCCACTGTGAGGATGTGCTCGGCGCGCGTCATGTTAATGTGATCCAGCATGGACACCAGGGTCGTCGTCTTGCCGCTGCCGGTCGGACCGACCACCAGGATCAAGCCGCGCCTGCACTGAGTCAAAGCCTCGAAGACCGGCGGCAGTTGCAGCTCTTCCAAAGTGGGAATACGGTCGGGCAGAACGCGGATGGCGGCGGCGAGATGGCCGCGCTCACGGGAGACGTGACAGCGAAAGGCCCGCCCGCCGTGGCGCAGAGTGGCGGTGAAGTCGCTGCCCCGACGGGCGGCGGCCAGCCTATCTTCAGGCAGCGACGCTTGCAGCAGGGCATCGAGGTCTTCCGGCGTTAGGTTCGGCAATTTGGCCGCAACCAGGCTGCCGGCCTCGCGGAAGACCGGCGGGGTGCCGACGACTAGATGCAGATCGGACGCACTGCGTTCCGTCATTTCGGCTAGGAGCGAGTGAAGTTCCACGGGTCATTCTCCATTCGCGAATAGTCCGGCTTGGCCGGGGGCGTCCAGGCGGGCGCATCGGCGCGGCGCGACAACTGGCGCCGCAGGGCGGCCACTTCCGCGCGCAAGTCCTGCATCTCGGCCCGCAGGCGGCGCATCTCGTCGAGCAGAAGGCCCTGGTCGTCGGAGGCGACGGCGCGCAGGACGCGGGCGGTGATGTCGGGCGCGTCCAAAGGCCAGGCGTCGGCCATGCCGCCGACCGCCGCGAGATCGGCCCGCAGGAGGGCGCAGGCGGGGCAGGTCTGGAGATGGCGCTCGGCCTCGGCGGCTGCTTCGGGCGCAAGCTCGCCGTCCCCGAGCGCCGTCAGTTGGGATCGGCAGGTGTCGCAGGTCATGGGGGGTCTCTCCAGGCGGACAGCCTCCGCCGCAGGGTCTCGGTCGCCTGGTGCTTGCGCGAGGCGACCGTGCCGACGGGGCAGTCCAGGGCGTCGGCGATCTCGGCGTAGGACAGTTCTTCGTAGTGGCTGAGGAGGAAAACGGCGCGCTGAGGCTCGGGCAGGGCGAGGACCGCCCGCCGGACGGCGTCGGCCAGGCCGCGCCCCTGGGCCAGCGCGGCGGGGTCGGGCGCGTCGCCGACCGCGCCCTCGTCCAGCGCTTCGGACGGGCGGGCGGCACGGGCGTGGTCGAGGCAGACGGAACGGACGGCGCGCAAGAGGTACGCTTGCAGGCAGCCGCGCGGCTGGTAGTGCGCCCGCAGACGCCACAGGCGCAGGAACGCCTCCTGCGCGGCGTCCTGGGCGGCGTCGGGGTCGCCGAGCAGGCGCGCGGCGAAGCGCACCAGGCGGCCCTGATGGGCTTGCACGACCCTGCCGAACGCCTGCGCGTCCCCGCCTGCCGCCCGCCGCATCAGGGCGTCGTCATCCTCCACGGGCCGTTCCCTCCACAGTGGTAAACGGCGGCGGGCGGCGTTTGCTTCGATTTATTTTTTCGGCGAGGAGGGGTAGATGTATAAGCGCGGAGCAGTAGACGTGGGAGGCGGGACGATAGGAAACCCGTTGAACGGCTTCAGGATCACCCGCGCATTGGACGGCACCGGGAGGACCGCGCCGTTTCGGTCGGTGAAGGCCATGCCGCCCGGCCCGGTCCGCAGCCCGTACACCATGTAAGCGCGCGGGATGACATCGCCGGGGGCGCGTCGGGGCACGACGAAGGGCAGCGCCAGCTTGGGAAGGGGCGCGACGCGCAGCTTGGGCAGTGTCACGGGGGGCGGCGCCGGCTGGCCTTGCCCCGGAGCGGCGGGCAACGCCGCCGTCAGCCGCGCGTCGCCCTGGGTCAGGCCGACGGCGAGGATCAGTGGAACGCCGAACGCGGGAACCAGTCGTTTCATAGGTTTATTTCCTGCCAGGCAACCCCTCCCTGTTTGGGAGGCAAAGGCCCCTTCCTTCTGTACGCAGGATTAGCCGGAAACAGCGCGTTTTCCTGCCGGGCACAGGGGCATAATTCACTGGCTTTCTTCTTTGAGCTGAAGACCGGCTTCGGTCGCGGTGCTCGCGTTCGCGCCGGGTTCCACCTCCGGCTGCATCTGCCGCCAGCGCCGGACGATCACCGACTCGAAGACGCCCGCCTTGTGGAACGGCTCGTCCGCCGTGAACGCGAGGGCCGCCGCGCGGTCCTCGACGTTGACGATGAGGAGCGTCCCGACGATGCCGCCCTCGTCGTTCTCGAACGGGCCGCCGGCGTGCATCCGGTCGCTGTGGCGCTTCAGATAGTCCGAGTGCGCCGGGCGCGTCTTTTCGCGCAGCTCGCCCGCACCGGGCTTGTCAAAGCAGAGGATGGTGAAGTACATGGCTATTCCTTCCTTCCGGCGAGCACGCGGTCCACCATCGCCCCGGAGAGGCCGAGGTAGTTGTTCGGGTCGAGCAGTTTCCCCAGCGCGGCGCGGTCGAAAACCTTGGCGATGTCGGCGTCCCCCGCCAGCAGGTCCAGGAGCCGCCCCTTGCCCTGGGACACCGCGATGCAGATCGCGGAAAGCTTGTCGTGCGCCGTGCCGCGCCCCATCTTCGGCGCCAGCGCCATCATCACGGCCTCCGTGTTCACCAGGCCGTCCGTCAGGCGCAGGTTCCGGCTCATGTTCTCGGGGTGGACCATCAGACCGCCCAGCATGTATTTCGCCTGGGCCAGCGCCCCGGCGCTGTAGCAGAAGATCTCCGGCAGGACGAGCCACTCGATCTCCCACGTCCCCGTGGCCCGCTCGAAGTCCGCGTTCATCGCGTTGAGCAGCGCCGCCGCGTGCTGGCGCACCACGCCGCTGCATGCCGTGATGTAGGCGCAGGAGATGGGGTTGCGCTTCTGCGGCATGGTGCTGGAAGCCCCCCGCCCGCCGCCCCCGTCCGGCTCCTGGACCTCATCCAGCTCGGTCATCATCATCACCTTCACATCGGAGGCGATCTTGTCCAGCGACCCGCAGACCAGGCCGAGGAAGCACCCAACCTCGGCGACGGTGTCCCGGACCGTGTGCCAGGCGATCGGTGGCTGTGCGAGGCCCAGCTCTTGCATCATGCCTTCCTGGACCGCCAGCCCCTTGTCGCCGAGCGAAGCCAGCGTCCCGACCGCCCCGCCGAACTCGCCCATCAGCGCCCGCGCCTTGATCTGCCCGAGACGCTCCCGGTGCCGGTCCATGCCGGCGAGCCAGACGGCGGCCTTGTAGCCGAACGTCATCGGGACGGCCTGCTGTAGATTGCTGCGGCCTATCATCGGGGTGTCGCGGTGCGTCCGCGCGAGGCCCGCGAGCGCGTCGGCGACGGCATTTAGGTGCTGCTCGACCAGCGCGAGGGCGTCGCGGATTTGCAGAGTCGTGGCGGTGTCGGTGATGTCCTGGGTGGTGGCCCCCCAGTGACACCACTGGCCCAGGCCGTCCTTGCAGAGCGCCGTGAGCTGCTGCACGACGGGCAGCACCGGGTAGCCGATGTGCTCGGTCGCCGACTTGAGCTTGCCGAAGTCCATCTCGCCCGCGTCGCAGTGCGCCGCGATCTCGGCGGCGGCCTCCGCCGGGATGACGCCCTGCCGGCCCTGGGTCAGCGCCAGAGCCTTCTCGACGTCCAGGTAGCGCTGGATTCGGGACCGGTCCGACCAGACCTCCCGCATGGCGCTCGTGCTAAAGACGTCGCGGTAGATTTCCGAATCGATTGCGGTTGCGTTCGCAGACATGAGAACGACTCCTTTCAGGGATGGTTGATGGGCGGGGACGGACCCGCCTAACTATTCAGCGGCAGGACGACCACGGGCGGCTCGATCACATGGTCGGCGCTGATCTCCTCGACCGCCGTGCCGATGGCGAAGAACTCGATGACGTGCGCGCCCCAGGCGTGCGTCCGCTCGTGGATGTTGGCGCCGACGACGCCCTTGGCCCCCAGGTCCTCGGCCTCCTTCTGCATCCGCTCCATCGCCAGCTCGCGGCTGTCGTAGAGCGCCTGCGTGTACTGGGTCAGCTCGGTGTTCTGGCTGAACGTCCGCATGAAGTTGCCGAACGACTGGGAGGCGATGTGGTACACGCAGTTGCCCATCACCATCCCCAGGGGCCGGTAGCCGGAGCGCAGCAGGATGTAAAAGTCCTGGCCGGACAGGTCCGAGGTGAACGGGCGTCCGTGCTTGTTCTTGTAGCGGTGCGGGTCATTGCGGTGGACGATGGCCGTGCCGATGGCGACGAACTCGGCGATGTGGCTGCCCCACTCCTTGTGGCTGACCTCCAGGCGGACGCCGACGATGCCGTCCGCACCGAGCTGGTGGGCCTCCTCCTCCATGCGGTCCATCGCCAGCTCGCGCGCGTGGTACATCGCCTGGGTCAAGACGGTCATCTCCTGGTTCTGCGACCAGGCGGACTGCTGGTAGCCGACGTGGTAGATGGAAGAGCCGACGACCAGGCCGACCGGGTCGAATCCGGCCTCCTTCACCAGCAGAAGCTCGCTGGTGGACAGGTCGCTGGTGAACAGCCGGTTCTGCTCGCCGCGCCCGCGCATCTCGGCCAGCCGCTCCGTCGCGTGCTGCGGCAGGGCGGCGATGGGGGGATCGTTCGTGGTTGGCATGGGTTCCTCTATTCTATCTTCGCGTCGGACGCGCCCAGGGCGACGGCGGAAAGCTTGCCGTCGCGCAGGGACAGGATTTGCAGAGTCGGCGTGACGCCCGGCGGCGCGTCGGGCCGCAGGCGGATGGCCGTGCCGATGATGCTGATGACCAGGTTGTGGTGCTCGCGCTCGTAGGCCGGGTCCTCGCCCGGCCCGGACAGCCGGACCTCGTCCATCCGGCGGGCGATCTGGACGCCCGTGACGCCGGTGGCGCGGTGCTTTTTGGCCTCCCGAGTCAGGTGCGCCATCGCGATCGTGCGCGCCTTCCCCAAGGCGGCGCTCCAGTGGGTTAGCTCCTGGTTGCTCCACGACCGCTCGATCCACTCATCCTGCTGCGTCGTCAGGATGAACCAGGTGCAGTACCCCCACACTAGGGCGGCGGGTTCGTAGCCGGCCCGGTGCAGCGCCCACCATTCCGTCCCCGACAGGTCACTCAGCCACGGCTCGGCGGGGGCGGCCCCCGGCCCCTGCATGGCCGTCCCGATCACCTGGACCTCGACGGTCCGGTCCGCCCACTCGTGCCGCACCACGGACAGCCGGACGCCGACCACGCCATGCGCCCCGATCAGACGCGCCTCCTGCGCCATCCGCGAAACGGCCAAATCGGTCGCGGCGTCATAGGCTTTGGAAAGCACGTCCACCTCGCAGTCTCCTTGGGACGACGCATACGCCTGGCCGACGTGGTACATGGCGCTGCCCGTCACCAGCCCGCGCGCCCGGTAGCCCTCGCGGCGCAGCAGCGCGGCCTCGTCTGGGGACAGGTCGCTGGTGAACAGGACGCCCTCGGTGCCTCCCGAACCGATCTCCTTTAGCCGTTCGGTCGCCTGGGTCGGGATGCCGCCCTGGCCCAGCAGTTGCAGGTCCCGATGCTGGCGCTGCGTCTCCGCCTGATGGACTTCGAGGGCCTGCTGGGCGAGCGCGGCCCGCTGCCGGTCTGCCTCAGCCCGCGCCGCGCCTTCCTCGGGCGAGTGGACCCAGGGCAGGTGGAAGCCGGGCTTGCGCGACGGGGCGAGCGTGGGCGGGGCCGACGCCTGGCGGGGCAGCGGGACGGAAAAGTCGAGCCATTGGGAGATCCGG
>CAXTWM010000180.1:0-10002 GCA_964247915.1 uncultured Armatimonadales bacterium
GGGTACGGCGGCGGCCCGCCGTACCCCGCGCGCCCGGCGATGGCCGCCCCCGCCAACGAGGGCGGCGGCAAACGGGGGCTGTGGCTGGGCCTGGGCGTCGCAACCCTGGTCGTCCTCGGCCTCGCCGCCTTCCTGCTGGCGCCCAAGCACGGCACGGCGCCCACGGGATGGACCACCTTCACGGCGGAGGACAAGTCGTTCTCCTGCGCCGCGCCGGGGGGCTGGGAGGTGACGCCGTCCGACCGGGCGCAGAAGATGGTGGGCAAGGACGCGACCACCGGCGGCGTCCTGTTCCGGTCGGGCAGCGCCACCATCGAGATCACCACGGACACGGTCGCGACGCTGATGTCCTACATCCTCGTCCACGGCAACGGCGACACGGACGTGCTGACCGGCCCCAAGGCGGGCGTGCTGCACAAGCAGTGGCGCATCGCGACCTCGGCGATCCACAAGGGCTACCGGGAGACGCCGGTGGCGGACTTCGAGGAGAAGATGGGCGACGCGCGCCTGTCTGAGTGGACCGCCAGCGGCAACGTCTTCGGCCTGGGCGGCCACGTCCACGGCTACCGCGCCGCGCTGGTGGGCGGCAACACGACCGCCGTCGTGGTCTGCCAGTGCCTGGATTCGGACTGGCCCGCCCTGAAGCCCGCCTTCCTGCACGTCATCGCCAGCGTCACCGCGCCCGAGCCGCCGCCCGCCTCCCCAGGGGCCGACCTGCCGCCGATGCCGCCGACGGGGCAATGACTTACCGCCGCAGCGCCCGCAGCGAGAGCGCCAGAGCGAGGGCGGTCAGTGCGGCGGCGAGGAGGAAGGACACGCCGGGGACCTGGACCGGCGCCTGGGGGTGGGTGAAGTAGGCGAACAGCGTGGTCGCCAGGACCGGGCCGACGATGCCGGTCAGGCTGACCAGGCTCGCCAGCGCCCCTTGCAGCGCCCCCTGCTCGTCCTCGCCCACCTGCCGCGAGAGAATCCCCTGCGCCGCCTGCCCGGCCAGGAACCCCAGCCCGCCCGCGAACGTGAGGGCGTAGATCATCCAGCCCTGGGTGGCGAGGGCGAAGGCCGCGTACTGGGCGGCCCCGACGGCCAGGCCGATGACCAGCGTGCGGCGGTCGCCCCAGCGGGGCAGCAGGACGCGCGCCAGGCCGACCTGGAAGACCAGCGCGACCGCGCCGAAGACGGCCTGCGACAGGCGGTTCTCGCGGACGCCCCAGCCGAAGGGGGCGGTCGTGAACAGCACCCAGGTGCTGTTCAAACTCTGGCTCGCCAGGTTGGCGACCGCCAGCGCCCCCGTCAGCCCCCACACGACCGGGTGGCGGCCCAGGACGCGCAGGGCGCCCAGCGGGCTGGCCTCGCGCCACGAAAACGCGCGCCGGTTCTTGGGGTCGAGCGACTCGGGCAGGATGAACCAGCCGTAAAGCAGGTTCGCGCCCGCCAGGCCCGCCGCCGCCCAGAACGGGACGCGCGGCCCCCACGCCCCCAGCAGGCCGCCCGCAGCGGGGCCGAGGATGAACCCGATGCCGAAGGCCGCCCCGATCAGCCCGAAGTTCTGCGACCGCTTTTCGGGCGGGCTGACGTCGGCGATGTAGGCCGTGGCCGCCGTGAAGCTCGCGCCGGTGATGCCCGAGAGTACCCGCCCGACGTAGAGCCAGAGGAGGCTGGGGGCCAGCGCCATGATGACGTAGTCCAGGCCGGAAAACAGCAGCGACAGCAGCAGGACCGGACGCCGCCCGTAGCGGTCGCTCAGGGCGCCGAGGGTGGGCGAGAACAAAAACTGCATCCCGCCGTACAGGGCGAGCAGCCAGCCGTAGTCCCGCGCGCCCGCGCTGAGGCCCCGGCCCGAGAGCAGGGCGACGAACTTGGGCAGGATCGGGATGAGCAGGCCGAAGCCGAGGATGTCGATGAGGAGCGTGACGAAGATGAAGGCCAGTCCGGGGGCGCGTTTCAACAGATGTCTTTCCAGTTTTTCGGGGCACGTCGGCGGACTAGGGCAGGGCGTACCAAGTCGAGCGTCCCTGCCCGTGGCGCGCGATCTGCCCGGCCTGGAGCAGCGCCCCCAGCCGGGCCTTGATCGTGCTGCGGCGCTCACCGGTCTGCGCCTCAATCTGCGCGGCTGTGATGCGTCCGTGCTCTCGCGCCAGCTCCAGGATCTGCACCGAGAGCGCCGGGAGCGCGGTTCCCCACGCCTGCTCACGGGCGACCTTTTGCTCCAGACGCGCCTTCTGCCGCTGCAAGGCGTGCAGGAAGAACAAGGTCCACGGTTCCCACTCCGGTTTTTCGTTTTCCAGCGTCTTCTGCGTCCGCCGCAGCGCAAGGTAGTAGCCTTCTTTGTTCGTCTCAATAACGCTTTCCAGCGAACTATAAGGGACGTAGCCGTAGCCGGCCCGCAGCAGCAGCAGGGTCGTCAGCACCCGCGACAGGCGACCGTTGCCGTCCTGAAACGGGTGGATCGCCAGAAAGAGAACGACGAAAACAGCAACCACCAGCAGCGGGTGCCAGACGCCCGCTGCCAGCGCTTCTCGGGTCCAGGCCGCCAGTTCCTGCATCCGCCACGGCGTTTCCAGCGGCGACGTCGTGCCGAACACGACACCCAGGCTCCTGCCGTCCGCGTCAAAGGCTTCCACATGGTTCGGCAGTTTCTTGTATTCCCCCCGGTGCCGGACATCCTTCGTGCTGTACGTCAGGAGCATTTGGTGGAGCTGCTTGATGTGGTTCTCCGTCAGCGGGATGTCCTCCCAGCTTTGGAAAACGGTCTCCATGACTTCGGCATAGCCCGCCACTTCCTCCTCGTCGCGCGAGCCGAACGTGTGGGTCTGGAGACCGGCCAGCAGGCGTTCCACTTCGCGGTCAGTCAGGCGTGCGCCTTCGATGCGCGTGGAGGAGCCGATGCTCTCGATGGTGGCGACATGGCGCAGGGCCGCCAGCCGTTCGGGGCCAGCGCACGCAGAGAGCGCCACGCGCCTTTGAACTCGTCCACTTCGCTGACCAGCCGGAGCATCTCGGGCGTGATATGCAGGCCCGCGACCTGCGTCTCTATGTCCATGTCCGCAATTCTACCCGAATACGACCGATTCTGTCCGAAGGCGACCGATTAACGCGCCCATCAACGTTCTTGATTTACCCTTGACAAACCCGCGCCCGCCGTGTCATACTGTGCGTATTTACTAGACAGGTGTTTCATAAGGCGCGGGGTGCGCCTCGGTGCGGGAGCGGACGGCGGGGACAGCGGAGGAAGGCAGGGGGTTTCAGTTTCACTTTTTCCTAGGGGGCGTGTGAAACTGGGCCGCTGCGGAACTCCATACTCATTTCTCATTCTCAAATCTTCCTAGGGACAAGGTGAACATGAGAATGAGAATAGTGGAAACAACGCACCCGATTAAGGGGGCAGCATGGCAGGAATCAGCGGCCCATGTGGCGAACCTCTTCCCAGCGCCATGCCCAACGAATCCCTGACGACACCGACGGCTCCCGACGAGCGCCCCTGGCGCACCGAGGGGCTGTTCTCGCCGCACTCCCTGACCCACCGGCTGCCCGAGGGGAAGAGACCACGGGGCTGAAGGTTTTATTGGGGTAATCCCCGTGGAACATCAGGAGACACAAACACATGGCAGGCAAGTTGGACGGGAAAGTGGCGCTCGTGACGGGCGCGTCGTCGGGCATCGGGGAGGCGACGGCGCTGGCCTTGGCGGCGGAAGGGGCCTCCGTCGCCATCGCGGCGCGGCGGGCGGACCGGCTGGACGGGGTGGCGAAGCGGATCACCGAGGCGGGCGGCCGGGTCAAAACGATCGTGGCCGACGTCGCCGAAGAGGACGGGGCGCGGGACATGGTGGTGACGGCCAACGCCGCCTTCAGGCGGCTGGACATCCTGGTCAACAACGCCGGCGTCATGCTGCTCGGCCCCATCGGCGGCGCGGACACCGAGGACTGGCGGCGGATGATCGGCACCAACGTCCTGGGCCTGATGTACGCCACCCACGCCGCGCTGCCCCTGATGCGCGCGCAGGGGGCGGGGCACGTCGTCAACATCTCCAGCGTCGCGGGCCGGACCGCGCGGGCGGGCGCGGGCGTCTACAACGCCAGCAAGTGGGGCGTCGGCGCGTTCTCCGAGTCGCTGCGGCAGGAGGTCTACAAGGACAAGATCCGGGTGACGGTCATCGAGCCGGGCGCGGTGGCGACCGAGCTGACCCACCACATCACGCACCCCGAGGCCAAGCAGCAGATCGAGGCGTTCGTCCAGGCCATGACCCCATTGGAAGCCGAGGACATCGCCGCCGCCATCCTTTACGCCGTCACCCAGCCGCAGCGCGTCAACGTCAACGAGATCCTGATCCGCCCGACCGACCAGGAGCGGTGACGAAACTGCATAAAGAGCGGAGCGGGCGATTAAAATCGCGGCAACAAAGGCACGAAGTCTGCCTTCGCAGACTAGGAACGGTATCTCCTGCTCTTAACCTGCGAAGGCAGGTTTCGTGAACCCGTTGCTGCGGTTTCAACCGCCCGTTCTGAGTTGATATACAGCCTTCAGCGGAAAGACGACGTGACGTTTTGCCCCGGATTCGCGTAGGACTAGCCATGATTTCCTCACGCATGATTTCCTCACGCACGGCTTCCGTCCCCCGTTTCGCGCTCTCCCTCGCCCTCCTATCGGCATTGACCGGCGGGCCGGCGGCGTCCCCCTGCGTCGCCCAGGCACCCGCCCCCAGCTACGCCCACGCGCGGACCCTCACCGGCCTGCTGCACTGGTCCCACATGCCCGTGCGCGTCTTCGTCGCCACCCACAGCCCCGAAGAGGAGCAGAACGGGCGGGACGCGCTGGCGGGGTTCGACGAGTGGGTCCATGCGTCCGGCGGCCTCCTCCGCTACCAGGTCGTCAACGCGCCGGACAAGGCCGACCTGACGGTGCGGTTCACCCCCACCGCGACCGTGCCGGGCGGCAACGGCGCGGTGGGCCTGACCGACATCCGCTACACCGGCCTGACGCTGCGGCACGCCGACATGCGGCTGGCGACCGACGACACGCTGCCCAACGAGCTGCGCTCGGTGGCCGCGCACGAGTTCGGCCACGCCCTGGGCATCCAGGGCCACAGCGACGACCCCGCCGACATGATGTTCCCCGCCGCGCCCCGCTACTACTCCGCCCTCCACGAGCACCTGCCCTCCCCGGTGCGCCCCGTCACCGCGCGCGACCTGAACACGATCAAGCTCTGCTACCCCCTCCTGTTCGGGCCGACGGAATAAGCCTGGGGGATAAAAACCCGGCGTTCAGGGCCGGGCCTCCCTCCCGCCGTCCATCCCGTATTGTTCGTCGAACTCCGCCAGCCGGCGCTTGAGCATGAACGGGATGGGGGCGCGGAAGGCGAAGGGGCTGGAGTAGTTGTACTTGAGGATCAGGTCGTTGGTCTGCTTCAGGTGCCGCGCATACGCCTCCCGCGCCGCCGCGCGCAGGCCCGCGTAGGCGGGGGTCTCGCGCAGGCCCGGCTCCGACGCCTCCCAGCGGGCCAGGGCCGCCAGGGCGAGGGCGCGGGACGCCTCGATCTCCTGCTCCAGCAGCAGCCAGGGCGGCAGCACCTTGTTGTGCTTGAGCAGCCGGTTGACCGCCCCCATGCCGGGCGCCTCGAACGGGTTGACCGACAGGTCGAGCGGCTGGCCCCGGCCCGGCAGGTTGTCGAACAGGCCCTCGTCAATGGCGTCCTGAATCTTGCGCTCGGCGATCCCCGCCGTCCAGTCCGGGTTGTCCCCCATGTCGTCCACCGAGACCATCCGCTTCTCCTTTTCGCGTCGTTTGGCCCATTGTACCCAGTGGAAGAAATCACGGGCAAGCGGCTTGACAGGCGGCGGCGGGCGTGCTACCATGACGCACCCATGAACGACGGACCCCGGAACCCACCGTTCCTCGAAGCGTCCGGCCTAGGCAAAGCCTGCGGCGGCGTCCGCGCGCCGTCCCAAGTCGGCCTGACCCTCGCGCCGGGCGAGATCCACGCCCTGCTGGGGGAGAACGGCGCGGGCAAATCTGCCTCCATCGAGTGCCTGTCGGGCGCGGCCCGGCCCGGCGGGGGCGCGGTGCGGATGCGGCGGGTGTCCCCCAATGATACCCTGGACCGGCGCTTCAAGGCCGGGTCTCAGGCCGGAGGTCACATCATGCGCGTCCTGGTCGTCGAGGACGAAGAAAAAGTCGCTTCTTTTTTGAAGCAGGCGCTGGAAGAGTCGGGCTACGCCGCCGATGTCGCCCATGACGGACAGGCCGGGCTGGAGCAGGCGCGGGCGGCGGAGTACGACCTGATCGTCCTCGACCACCTGCTGCCGGGCCTGACCGGGCGGGAGGTGTGCCGCCGGCTGCGGGCCGAGGGGAACACGGCGGCGATCCTGATGGTGACGGCCCGCGACGCGCTGGAAGACAAGGTGGCCGGCCTGGACGCGGGGGCGGACGACTATTTGACCAAGCCGTTCTCCATTGACGAGATGCTGGCCCGCCTGCGCGCCCTGCTGCGGCGGGGCGAGGGGCGGGGGTCGTCCCTGCTGTCCGTGGAGGACCTGACCCTGGACTCGCGCACGCGGCTGGCCCGGCGCGGGGAGCGCGCCTTCGAACTGAGCGCCCGCGAGTACGCCCTGCTGGACTACCTGATGCGGAACGCCCGCCGCCCCGTCACGCGGGCCATGATCGCCGAGCACGTCTGGGGGTTCGACTTCGACAGCGGCTCGAACGTCATAGATGTCTACATCAGCTACCTGCGCGCCAAGATAGACCGCGACACCGACCGCAAGCTCATCCGCACCCTGCGGCATGTGGGGTATCAGTTGGGATGATTCCCCCCTGGACGAAGACGAAGTGGACAAGATCGCTGCGCTTCCAGCTCACCGCCTGGTCCCTGCTGACCGTGGCGCTCATCCTCCTGCCCTCGGCGGCGCTCTGCTACGGGCTGATCCGCGAGGCGCTTCTGCGCGAGACGGATCAGGCACTGGCGGGCGGCGCGGCCTCCCTCCTGCGGCACATCGCTGACACCGATCCGGGGGAGGCGGACGACGACAAACGCCCGCCGGACGCCCCCGCCGCCGTGGCGACTTCGCGCCCCGCCCCGGCGACTCTGCCGGGCATCGGGGCCGAGCCTCTGTTTCTGCGCCTGATTCACGCCGGAACGGGGCAGGCGGTGGCGGCCTCGCCGGACCTGACGCCGCAGACTGGCTTCCTCGGCGCCCTCCAGGCGCTGCCCCCCGTCCCGCATGGTCCGGCCTTTGCGGGCCGGGGCGATGACGACCGGATGCGCTGCCTTGTGGCCGCCGTCCCCCGGTCGCCCTATCTGCTCCAGGTCGCCGCGCCCTGGGACCCCGCCGAAGACCTGCTCGCGCGCCTGCTCACGGGGCTGACGCTGGCCTGCCTGCTCTTCCTCCTGCTGTCCGGGGTCGGGAGCTGGCTGCTGGTGGGCCGCGCGCTGCGCCCGATCGACCGCATCGTTACCCAGGCCGAGGGGCTGACGGCGGACCGGCTGGGGCCGGTCCTCCTCAGCCGGCGCGCGCTCTCGGACAACGAGATCGGGCACCTCGTCACGGCCCTGAACGGCATGTTGGCCCGGCTGTCCGCCGTCTTCACCAAGCAGCGGCAGTTCACCGCCGACGCCTCCCACGAGCTGCGGACGCCGCTGACCATCCTGCGCGGCGAGTTTGAAGTCGCCCTGTCGCGCGAGCGGGCCGCCCCCGAATACCGGCGGACGCTGGAAAGCGGCCTGGAGGAAGTCCAGCGCATGACCCGCATCGTCGAGAGCCTGAGCCTTCTGGCGCGCGGCGACGCGGGGCCGGGGCCGCCGCACGTCCCCGTCTCGCTGGGCGCGCTGGCCTCCGAGGTGACGACCGCGATGGAACGGCGGGCGGACGCCCAGGGCCTGACCCTGGTTCTGGAAGCGGACGGGGAGGCCGTCGTGCGCGGCGACGGGGACGCGCTGCGCCGGATGGTGCAGAACCTGGTGGAGAACGCCCTGACCTACACGCCGCCGGGCGGCGAGATCCGTGTTTCCCTGAGCGCCGCCGAGGGTAAATGCCGCCTGTGCGTCGCCGACACGGGTGTCGGCATCGCCCCCGACGACCTGCCCCATGTCCTGGACCGCTTTTTTCGCGGGGACAAGTCCCGCGCCAACACGGGCGGCAGCGGCCTGGGCCTGTCCATCGTCCAGAGCATCGTCCAGGCGCACGGGGGGCGGATCGAGGCGGAAAGCGAGCTGGGGCGCGGCAGCCGGTTCACGGTGACGCTTCCCGAGGATGGAAGCGTCGGATAAAGCCTAAGATGAAAGAACTCTCATCGGGTTCTAACGTCGTTCTCATGTGGGCCGAGTATGATAGGGGGGCACGGCCAAACAGCCCATCCCGGAAAGGTCAATCCTCCCATGAAAATCATCCCCCTCGCCGCCGGCGGACTCGCGCTGGCGCTCCTGGGCGCGGCCCACGCCGGTGCCAAGCCGACTCCCAGGATCAGCCCGGACCAGGCGAAGGCCGCCGCCCTTAAAAAGATCCCCGGCAAGGCGCTGTCCGCCAAGTACGAATTCCAGGATGGCCACTGGCAGTACGCGGTCATGGTCCAGGGCAAGCACGGCGGTCTCTACGAGGCGGAAGTCAGTTCGACGACGGGCCGCGTGACGGCGACCGAGAAGACCACGCCCGCCGAAGAAGCCGACGAGGCCGCCGCCGACAAGAAGGCCGCGATGAAGAAAAAAGCCGGCGGGAAGACGCCGGGCGCCGCCGAAAAGCCCGACACCGAAAAGGCCGGCGCTGAAATGGGAGATGACGATAAGAAGTAGGCGCTTACCGCTGCTCCTCCTGACGGCCTCGCCCCTCCTTTGGGCCGGGCCGTGTTCCGCCCAGGCCGCCCCAGCCGATCCGCTGACGCTGGCGCAGGCGAGCGCCCTGGCCGCGCGGTCCAGCCCCTCCCTTGTTAGCGCCGCGCAGAGTCTGGCGCAGGCCCGCGCCCGCGTGGGCCAGGCGCAGGCGGGGCGGCGCTTCCAGATCACCTTCAACAGCACCGTCTCCGGGTCCAGCGCCAGCGTCTACCAGCCGCCCCCGGCCCAGGAGACGTTCGGCACCTTGCAGAACACCCTGACCGTCCCCCTGCCCCTGGGCGCCCGTCCGGGCCTCGCGATCACGCAGGCGCAGGAGCAGCTCGGGGCCGCGTCGGCGCAGTTCGACGCCGCCCGACTGGCCCTGGCCGCGCAGGTCGCCTCGGCCTACTTCGACCTGCTGCGGCGTCAGGCGCTGCTGGCCGTTGCCCAGGAAACGCTGGCGTCGGACCTGCGGGCGCTGGGCGACGCCCGGAAGCGCCAGGCGGCGGGCGATGTGGCCCAGCTCGACGTCCTGCAAGCCCAGGTGCCGGTCGCCTCCGCCCAGGCCGCGCTGGACGGGGCGGAGAACGATCTGGCTGTCGCCCGGCAGGCGCTCAACAGCGTCCTCGGGCGTTCCTTGGATGATGACATCACGGTCGCCGATGTTGCCGCCGCCGCGCCCGCGCCGCCGTACACGCTGGACCAGGCGCGCGTCTTCGCCGTCGGGCGCAGCCCGGACGTCCGCGCCGCCGACGCCACGGTGCGCGCCGACGAGGCAGCCCTGGCCGCCGCCCGGCTGTACCGCGAGCCGAGCCTGTCCCTCCAGGCCATTGACATCCGCTCCAAGGACGTGACCTCGTTCTCCCGCGAAGACACGCTGCAAGCGGCCGTCACCCTGCCGCTGTCCGACGGCGGCCTCGGCCGCGAGCAGGTGCGCGAGGCCGAGGCCGCCCTGGCCGGGGCGCGGGCGCAGGTCGCGCAGACGCGCCGGACGGCGCTCGCCGCCGTCAGCGCCGCTTATCTGACGGCGGGGAGCCGCCGGCGGCAGGCGGCGGCGGCCCTGGCAACGCAGCAGATCGCCCAGGAGACTTACGACAAGACGCGCCTGGGCTACCAGAACGGGCTGTTCCCGCTGATCAACGTGCTGAACGCGCAGGCGGCTCTGACGCAGGCCCGCATCGCCTACACCCAGGCGGTCTACGAT
>CAXTWM010000181.1:0-9871 GCA_964247915.1 uncultured Armatimonadales bacterium
GCGCCGCCACGCCCAAAACGCCCGCTCCGGCTTAAACGCCGGACGGCCCGGCCAATACGCGCGGGGCCTTTCCCTTGCTTCCCCTAGTCCTCCACCATTAGTCTTCCACGACCTCGCGGATGCGCCGCTCCAGCTTGTCCAGGTCCAGCCCGCCCTCGTCGCGGGCGATGCGCTTGACCGTGGCGTTGATGCTGCCCAGGTCTTGCAGCAGGTCGCGCAGGATCTCCTGCTGCTGGCGCGACTGCGTAATCTCCTTCGGCTCCTGCACCAGATCGCGCACCAGCGCGTCCTCCGACCGCGACGCGACGACGGGGTCCGTCTGCCCCTGCACATGCACGAACGTCCGCCGCCCCGGCCCCCGGTCCTGCTCGATCGGCAGCACCGCCGTCACCTGGTCCGACCGCACATACTTCCCAAACCCCAGATGCACCAGCATCGAAGACTGTATCCGCATCGTCGTTCCGTTCTCCTTTGTTGTCTGCTACTATGAATAACAGAGAATGGGAGATTATAGTTCCTAAACTCACCGCGCCGTTTGTGGAATTGTGGCATTGAAAGTATAATAAGACTGGGCCGCGAACCGAACCGTCCGGCTTTTTCGTTAAAGCAGGCATGACTCTCTCAGGAGGTAGCAGATGAACACGCGACGCCAGTTTTTGGCCGGCCTCGGGGCCGGGTTGCTTTTCGCGGCGGGCGGTCTCGCCCCGGCGGCGGGCGACGGGGCCGCCGCGCCCCCCTCCCCGTCCGACGTGGCGGTGGCCTTCCTCGCCGCCCGCGCCCGGCGCGACTCGGCAGGGCAGTACGCCCTGCTGTCGGCCCGCGCCCAGCGGGAGATCCCCATCACGCAGTTCGATACGCAGTTCGCCGGGGAAAAGGCCCCGCTGGCCCACGCGGCGGAGGACGGCGTCAGCCCGCTCCTGGCCGCCGTCACAGTCTTCTTCATGGACGCGCAGGGGAAGTCGGGCTATCAGTTCGCCGTCGCCGGGCCTGATCCGGCCGGCCCGCACGCTGTCCTGGTCCGCGCCCTGCCGCCGGGCGTCGCAACGGACAAGGCGTTCCTGCTCAAGATCGTGACCGCCCCGGACGTCAAGAGCGGTGCCCCGCGCCTGGAGATGCTGCCGAGCTACCAGAAGACGAGCGCGCGCGACTTCGCTGCCATGCGCGAGCACGCGCGCGGCCTGGCCTCTCTGTCCAACCTGCGGCAGATCGGGCTGGCGCTGATCATGTACGCCCAGTCGAACGGCGGCCGCCTGCCGGACGCCGACGGCTGGGTGGACGCCATCCTGCCGCAGTGGGACGACGTCAAGGACAAGGGCTTCCACGCCGAGGCCTTGTTCCGCGACCCCACCGCCCCGGAGTCGGAGCCGTGGAACTACGCCTTCAACCGCGCCCTGTCCGGCGTCCGGCTGGCCGACATCAAAGACCCGGCGGCGACCGTGCTGGTCTTTGAGAGCGTCGCGGGCGTCAAAAACGCCGCCGATATGGGCCAGTCGCTCCCGCGCCCCGGACGCCACAGCGGCGGCGATTACTTCGTCTTCGCCGACGGCCATGCCAAGTGGCTCCCGGACGGCGCGAAGGCGGTCTATGCCCCGGCTGGGAGGTAAGGCGCTCCAACAGGCGGGCCGGTTGACATCCTCCCGCCCCCCGTGCCATACTAACCCCACCATGAGCCAGCCCGACCGCCCGACCGATGCCCAGCCCGACGAGATTCTGACCATCCTCGCCCGCGACGCCCGCACCTCCCCCGACACCATCGCCACGCTGACCGGGCGCGACCCCGCCGAGGTGCGGGCGGCCATCGCCGAGTACGAGCGGCGCGGCGTCATCAAGCACTACAAAACCATCGTGGACTGGGAAAAGGCGGGCGTCGAGAAGGTCTTCGCCTTCATTGATGTCAAGGTCCTGCCCGCCCGCGAGGTCGGCTTCGACGCCGTCGCCGAGCGCATCTACCGCTACCCCGAAGTCCACTCCGTCTGGCTCGTTTCGGGCGGCAGCGACCTGCGCGTGGTCGTCGAGGGCGAGAACATGCGCGCCGTGGGCCGCTTCGTCGCCGAAAAGCTCTCCGGCCTGGAAGGCGTCACCGCCACCGATACCCACTTCCTCCTGCGCCGCTACAAGGAAGACCAGGACCTGTTCGTCGAGACCGAGGAAGACCAGCGCCTGGTCGTGACGCCGTAAACAGAAACGGTGAAGGAGAACACATGATGCTGAATAAAGATGAAATCGCACGAAAGCTGATCGACTGGCATTTCCAGGTTGAGCCGGAAATCACCGAGGTTTACCGCTTCATTGCACCGGATGAGGACGATCCGCATGAGCCGATTAAGTTGCTGGAGGTCAGCGAAGCCACGCTGATAGCCGGACGTGTGATGCCATTCGGGTTTGGTCCGACGGAAGAAGTGCCTTATCCCAGCGTAGTTGCTACAATTACGCCCGAGGAAATGACGCAGATCAGGAACAAAGAAATCCCGCTGCCTCACGGCTGGGATCTACAAACCGCACTGCTCATGGCTATGACGCCGCACGCGAAGGTCGGCAGTGATGCGGGTTAGGGGCGACTGCTTTCTTGGCAACTGCCCTCTTCAGCAGGCTCCACCCGCTCCGCCCTTGCCGTCGGATATCAAGCGTCTTTTGGCAGACGGTTACGCGGCACAAAGTCTATCAGATTTTCTCGTTTATCGTGATCTTCTGCAAACTGCTGAAGACTGCCACCGCTTGCACTTTCTACAAATGGCCTGCGAAAAAATCGCAAAGGCGTATCGCCTTCGGGACACATCTGCTTTTTCGGAGGAAGACCTGTATAGCCATGTGATTTTCTCCGGGTTCATCCTAGCTCTGCTGAAGTCACCGCAGATTAAGCTCCGCTTTCAGGGGGAGGACGCCAAGCGCCGTCATCTCGAGCGATACGCGCGGTCCCTGTCCCGTGAGATAGAAAAACTCGCCCCTGCCGTAGACCGTGAGCGGACGCCCGCCAATTCCGAATACCCCTGGGTCCAAGGCCAGGCAGTGTTTGTCCCCTGCCAGTTCTCTTATACCAATCTTTCTTTGCTGACACAACCGGGCGGGCGAGAGTTTTTGAAGCTAATCGAAATCGCCGTCACCGACTACAAAACTATTCGATTATCAGGATGATGCCGACGTAAAAGCATGACTATGAGCAACGAAGCCAACCACACCCACCCAAACCTAACCCTGTCGCGCATCGCGCGCGACCTGCCGCCGTCTGGCATCCGCAAGTTCTTCGACATCGCCGCCCAGATGCACGACGTCATCTCCCTGTCCGTCGGCGAGCCGGACTTCGCCACCCCCTGGGGCGTCCGCGAGGCCGCCATCTACTCCCTGGAGCGCGGCCAGACCACCTACACCAGCAACTTCGGCATTCTCGAATTGCGCCAGCTCATCTCCCGCCATCTGGACACCCTGTACGGCGTCCGGTACTCCCCCGCCGACGAGATTCTGGTCGCGGTCGGCGTCTCCGAGGGCATGGACCTCGCCATGCGGGCGATCTTAGACCCCGGCGACGAGGTGATCGTCCCCGAACCCTGCTACGTCTCCTACAAGCCCTGCGTCAGCCTCGCCGGGGGCGTCCCCGTCGGCGTTCGGACCACGATGGAGAACGAGTTCCGCGTCACCGTCGCCCAGCTTGAGGCGGCCCGGACGCCGCGCACCAGGGCGGTCGTACTCGGCTTCCCGTCCAACCCGACCGGCGCGACCATGCCGCGCGCCGCCTTGCAGGAGGTCGTGGACTTCGCCGTCCGGCACAACCTGTACCTCATCAGCGACGAGATCTACGACCGGCTGACCTACGACGGCGCGCACACCTGCGTCGCGTCCCTGCCCGGCGCGTGGGAGCGGACGATCCTGCTGAACGGCTTTTCCAAAGCCTACGCCATGACCGGCTGGCGCGTCGGCTACGTCTGCGCGCCCCCCGCCCTGCTCCATGCCATGTACAAGATCCACTCGTACACCATCATGTGCGTCCCGACCACGAGCCAGAAGGCGGCCATCGAGGCATTAAAAAGCGGCGAACCCGCCGTGCGGGACATGGTGGGCCAGTACAACCAGCGCCGCCGCCTGATCGTGGACGGCCTGAACGGCGCGGGCCTGGACTGCCACCTGCCGTCCGGCGCCTTCTACGCCTTCCCCAGCATCCGGGCGACGGGGCTGACGTCCGAGGAGTTCGCCGAGCGCCTGCTCTTCGAGGAGCACGTCGCCGTCGTCCCCGGCCCCGCCTTCGGGCAGGGCGGCGAGGGCCACATCCGCTGCTCCTACGCCACCAGCCTCGCCAAGATCGAGGAGGCCCTGCGCCGCATCACCCGCTTCGTCGGCAAAGTCTCCGCCGAGTCCTCGGCCCCCCGGCGCGAGACCGTCGGCGTTCGTTAGCCCTTACGTCAACACTTGGCACGCTATGAAAGACGAAAACGCGCTGCTGCACGAAGCCTATGATCTTTACATCGCGGGGATGCCGGGCGCGTGCCTGACGGTCTGCGAGGAGATTATAGCATGGGAAAATCATTCGGCACTGGCATATTATTATGCTGGACTGGCCTGCATCCACTTGGGGCGGATCGATCAAGCGGTTGCCGAGCTAAAAGAGGCGGTGCGGCGTGAGCCGGAGAATGCTAGTTTTCACTCCGCCCTAGCGTCGGCTCACAGCCATAATCCCTTCCAGCGGGGGCAGCAGGGGCGCAAGCAAGCCTTACGAAAGGCGAGCCTACTAATGACTTCTGCAACGCCGGAGTGGGAGCGTCAGATGACACAAGGCAGGCTGGCGGAAGCTGAAGGCGACTGGGAACGTGCTTTAATCTGCTGCCGTCTCGCTCTGCCCGATGCCCCGGACCCGCAATTTGTGCAGACTAAAATAGGTCAATCTTTGTACTATCTGGGACGCTGGGAGGAAGCGCGGGACGTGATGTGCGATGTGACTAACCATCCGACTGGCAACTCCATCTCCGCATGGCTGACTTTGGGCCGCATTGAGTGGAGGCTAAGGCACCTGGACGCGGCGGCGGATGCGTTTGAGCGGGCGGCAGCCACCGACCCTTATAATAGCCTGGCTCTGTTCCGCTTGGTGCAGGTAAGCTTCGCACGGGGCCAGTGGCTGCCCGGCTTTCGGCACATCAAGGCACTCTGGCGCATCATGTATCAAACAGCAGCCCAAGAAAACGCGGCATTGAAGAAATTAACATCTAAAGGATAAACACTCATGCAGTACGGCAACGTACCCGGCGTTTCCAAGCCGGTCTCGCGTCTCGTGCAAGGTACGGCCAACACCGTCTTCGACGCCAGCAAGCCCGCCCAGGCGTTCGCCCTGCTGGACCTGGCGATGGAACACGGCGTCAACACCTTCGACACCGCCCACATCTACGGGGAGGGCAACGAGTCCACCCTGGGCCGCTGGGTGCGCGAGCGGGACGTCCGCGACAAGGTCGTCATCCTCGCCAAAGGCGCGCACCCGATGGGGGGCCGCAACCGCGTCACCCCCGAGGACATCGAATCGGACATCGCCGAGTCCATGAAGCGTCAGGGCCTGGACTACTTCGATCTGTACGTCCTGCACCGCGACGACCCCTCCGTCCCGGTCGGCCCCATCGTCGAATCCCTGAACGCCCATCAGAAGGCCGGGCGCATCGGGGCGTTCGGCGGCTCCAACTGGACCTGGCAGCGCATCAAGGAAGCCAACGACTATGCCCAGGAGCACGGCCTGACCCCGTTTGCCGTTTCCAGCCCGAACTTCAGCCTGGCCGAGATGTACGAGGAACCCTGGGCCGGCTGCATCAGCATCAGCGGGCCGCAGGGCGAGGCGGCGCGGGACTACTATGCCCAGACCGGCATCGCCGTCATGCCCTGGTCTTCCATGGCCGGCGGCTTCTTCTCGGACATCTATCACCGGGACAACCTGGACACGTTCGCCAAAGACAACTACTTCGCCCAGCTCTGCATTAAGTGCTACTGCGGCGAAACCAACTTCCAGCGCCTGGACCGCGCCCGCGAGCTGGCCCAGGCGAAGGGCCTGACCGTCGCCCAGATCGCCCTGGCGTTCTCGATGAGCCAGCCCCTGAACCTCTTCACGCTGATCTCCAGCCTCAACGCCGAGCAGTTCGCCGCCAACGCCGCCGCCCAGGAGATCACCCTGACCCCGCAAGAACTGGCCTATCTCGATCTGAAGGCGGACAGCCCCGCCTAGTCAGACACAAGAACGCCCGGCGGCCTCAAAAGAGGCCCCCCGGCGCGTTACATTACCGATAAGACAACAACGGCGCGAGGAAGCAGGCCCTAAGGACGAAATGGCCGGCGGAGCCGGCCAGCACGAAGATGTGCCACAGGTCGTGCGCGTTGAACTTGCCCGGCCACAGGTGCGGCTTATCGGTGGCGAAGACCACCGTGCCGACGCAGTAGGCGATGCCGCCGGCGTAGAGCCAGGCGATGGCGGCGGGCGGGACAGCATGGCGCAACGGGACCATCGCGATGGCGATCAGCCAGCCCATGACGAGGTAAATGGCGATCCGCGCCCAGTCCGGGAAGCCCTTCCAGACCAGGCTGCACACGATGCCGACCACCGCCAGCCCGTATTCCACCCCGAACAGGCTCCACCCCCACGCACCGCGCAGCCCCACCAGGCAGACCGGCGCATACGTCCCCGCGATCAGCAGGAAGATAGCGACGTGGTCGAAGCGCATCAGCTTCAATATCTGCTGCGGCTTCACCCACAGCGAGTGGTACAGCGTCGAGGCCGTGTACAGCACGATCAGGCTGACGCCGAACACGGCGAACGAGACCGTCTGCCAGACCTTCCCGTGCGCCAGCACCAGCAGCACGACCAGCGCGGCCACCGACAGCGCCGCCCCCAGCCCATGCGACAGCCCGCAGAACGGCTCCCGGATGAAAAAGCGCCGACGCGCCTTCGGTTCGACTTCATTCATAGCGTACAAGATACCCCAATCCCTGCCTCATCCGACCGTCCAGGCAGGAATTATGTTCCCCCGGCGGGAACTTGTTAGGGTGGGAGAAGGTTCGGCCTATCCGCTAGGCAAATCGGTGTGCCATGCATGCATCCATACTAGCCCCGGCTATACGGGGAGGCGACAGTTCGCTCGCAGGCCATTTCCGAGGTTATTGTACCACCTTATGAGGATTATCGCTTCCCGTGAACGATCTCGTTACCCTACACATCTTTGCCGAGGATTACCCTCGGATTAAGTCTTGGCAACTGATGCAGTGGTGCAAGAAGCAGGGAGCCGACGAATGGACCGTGGCGGCTATCTCCGTAGAGGGAGCGCCATCAGGACTGCTCGACCGCTTCGATGAGGCCATGACGCCTTTCCGCCTCCCTAGTGCTTCACGCCGCCATCTCACGGCGAGCCGCGATGCACTGTTTGTCCGAACCGCCGAGTTCTGGAAGCTGACTTCCGCCTCCTTTGCCGCTTTGCAAGGATTCTTTTTGGATGGTCTTTTCACGAACCGGAGTGATGATGAGGGGTGGTTTGAGGACCTGATGCTTTACCGCGAGGGCGAATTAATGCTGGGCGTCGTCTCGCATGAAGGGGAGGGGATACTGCGGGTGACACCCGAGGAACGACAATCGCTGGAACGTGACGGGTTTCCCTTCCGTATCTCCGGGAGGTACGTCGGGTACTGACGCTGTATGAACTTCCCCTGGTCCAAAACTCAACACCGGCGCGAGCTTCTGGCGCAGCCATTTCCCGTGTCCTGGCTGGGATACTTGGCGGCCAATGTCGCGCAGTACCGCTCCCTGTCCAATGACGAGCAGCGGAAGCTCGGCGACATCGCGCGCATCCTGGTCGCGGAGAAAAGCTGGGAGGGGTGCGGGGGGCTGGCGCTGACGGACGAGATGCAGGTGACGATTGCGGCGCAGGCCGCCCTGCTGGTCTTGGGCTTTGAGGACGAGTATTACCCGAACGTCGAGACGATCCTGGTCTACCCCGGAAGTTTCCAAGTCCTCACGCGCCGAAGCGAGGTGCATGGGGTCGTTGACGAGCGGGTACAGATTCGCGCCGGGCAGGCCGCCCTGCGCGGGCCGGTGATCGTCTCCTGGTCGGCTGTACGCCGGGGGGGGACGGAGGCCGGGGATGGGTACAACGTCGTCCTGCACGAGTTCGCGCACACACTGGACATGCGCGACGGCGCGGCGGACGGGGCGCCTTATCTGGAAGATGCCGGGCAGATCGAGGCATGGGCGCGCGTGATGGGCGCGGAGTATCAGCGCCTGGTGGAAGCCGTAGCGGCGGAGGAACCGACGCTGCTCCGCGCTTACGGGGCGACGAACGCGGCGGAGTTCTTCGCCGTGGCGACCGAGTGCTTTTTTGAGCTGCCCCGGCGGATGCAAGACGAACACCCGGAACTGTACCAAGTCCTGCGCGATTTCTACCACCAGGACCCGGCGGCGCGGCGATAACCCGCTCCGCATCAGCGAGGAGACTATGACAACAGACACTACCCTGCCCCTCGCCGCCTCCTGCGGCGTCCTCGTCTGCGGCGGCGGCACGGCGGGCGTGGTCGCCGCCATCGCCGCCGCGCGCGCGGGCGCGGACGTGCTGGTCGTGGACCAGCTCGGACAGCTCGGCGGGACGCAGTCGGCGGGGTGGGTGACGCCCATGATGCCGAACAAGATTCTGACCGAGAACCTGACGCACGGCCTGAACGATGACATCCTGCGCCGGGCCGCCGAGTACGACCCGCCGCCGACCGACAAATCAGGCGACCTGCTCTGGTTCAACCCCGTCACCCTGGCCCTCGTCCTGGACGACCTCTTGGCCGAGGCGGGCGGGCGCGTCCTGTACCACACCTTCATCAGCGGCGCCGTCGTGGAGAACGGCGCGCTGACCGGCATCGTCGTGGAAAACAAGTCCGGACGGCAGTGGATCGGGGCGCGCGTTACTCTGGACTGCACCGGCGATGCCGACGTCGCCTTCCGGGCGGGCGTGCCGTGCGTCTCCGGCGACCCCGAGGACGGGCGCAACCAGCCGATGTCCCTGCGCTTCGCCCTGGCCGGCGTGGACCAGGAGCGCGCGGCCCGCTTTCTGGCCGACGAGTTGGGCATGAACTGCTACGCCCGCCCGCCGCTGTTTGAGATCGGCGCGGGCGAGGCCAAAAACACGCCGCTCGGCCCGCTCATCTGCGAGGCCGTCGCCGCCGGCGTCCTGGCCGAAGACGACCTGGGCTACCTCCAGTTCTTCTCCATCCTGGGCCGCCCCGGCGAACTCGCCTTCAACTGCCCGCGCATTTCGGGCCTGTCGTCCACCGACGCCTGGGACCTGTCGCGCGCCCAGACGGTCGGACGGCAGAAGATACGCCGCATCGCCCGCTTCTTCAAGACTTCCGTGCGCGGCTTCGAGGACTCCTACATCGGCACGGTCGCCCCGATGGTTGGCGTCCGTGAGTCCCGCCGCATCGTCGGCGACTACACGCTCACCGAGGAGGACTATCTCACCGAGGCCCGCTTCCCCGACGCCGTGGCCCGCAACTCGTACCCGATTGACATCCACAGCACGAAGGCCAAGGGCGGCCTGATTATGAAGCATCTGCCGCCCGGCCACTACCACGAGATCCCCTACCGCTGCCTGCTCCCCGTCGGCGTCGAGAACCTGCTGGTCGCGGGCCGCTGCCTGTCCGCCACCTTCGCCGCCCAGGCCGCCGTCCGTATCCAGCAGAACTGCCGTGCCCTCGGCGAAGCGGCGGGCCTGGCCGCCGTCCTGGCCTTGGAGCAGGGCGTCCCGCCCCGGCGGGTGGACACCGACGAACTGCGGCGAAGGCTCAACGCGCAGGGCGCGCAGATATGAAGGCCAGACAAGGGAGGACAGGCACAGGGGCCTGCCCCTACGCAGGGCGGTATGACCGGAGGCGTAGGGGC
>CAXTWM010000182.1:0-9785 GCA_964247915.1 uncultured Armatimonadales bacterium
CCTGTTCCGCTTCGCTGCGGAGGAGGCGTTCAGGGCGCACTGGACCCTGCCCGCGCGAACCGCGCCGGTCACGCCGGACGCGCTACGCGCGGATGCGGCTCGGCGCCACGCGCTGCCACACTGGCCGGAACACGCCGTCTCGTTCGCGCCGCTCGACGCAGCCTGGGCCGTCGTTCTGGCCGCCCTTGCGCTCACGCTGTCCGCGCAGAGGGGCGGCCTCGCGCATGAACAGGCCGCCGGGTCATGCGCGGCGGCGGGCACGGTCGCCGCCCTGTACCTCCTCGGCTGGCGCGCGCGCGACCGGGCGGCGGGCGTGGGTGCGGGCCTGCTGGCGGCGACCAGCGCCTCGTTCCTTTCCGGCTGTGCCCACTCCCCGTTGAGCGCCGCGTTCGCCCTGCTCACGATGGCCGCCCTGTTCGCCTTTGTCGCCGGGTCTTCGCTCGCCGCGCTGGCCCTGGCCGCCGCCGCCACACTGGTGCGCCCCGACGGGCTGCTGCTGGGGCTGCTCCTGCTGGGGCTGGCCTTGGCGCAGCAGCGGAAGCGGGCGATCTACGGCGCGGCCGTTTTTCTGGTCCCGCTCCTCGCCCTCTGGTCGGGCCGCATCGCGTCCGGCCACGGCCCTCCGCCCCTGCCCGCCTTCGGGGTTCACCTCGGGCCGTGGCTCTGGCTGTGGACGCCCGCCGCCGCCCTGCTGGCCTGGCTTCTGCTGCCGTTCTGCGCCGAGATGGGTGAACCGCTGCGCCGGGCGCGCTGGCTGCCGGTCGTCCTTTGGGCGGCTTTGGCCCTGGCGGATGCTTCGCTGCTGTCCGACACGACGCCGACCGGGATGCTTCTGCCGCTCATGCCCCTCCTGTTCGCCCTCGCGGGCGGCGGGCTGTCCCGCCTGCTGCCGACGCTGGCCGGCGAGTTCCCCAGCCCGGCGGGACGCTACGCCCTGGCGGTTCTGGCGGTTTTGGCCCTCGTCGGGCTGCACGCCCGTTTGGAACCCGGCGTCCGCCAGGCCGCCGTCAGTACGTCAGCAGTGACTGGACAGCGTAGCCGCTGAGGGCGCGTCGGCCCGACAGAAAGCCCAGATCGACCAGGAAGCTGAACCCGGCCACCTTCCCGCCCAGGGTCTCCACCAGTTTCGCCGCCGCCGCCGCCGTGCCGCCGGTCGCCAGGAGGTCATCCACGATCAACACCCGCTGCCCCGGCTGGATCGCGTCGCGATGCACCTCCACAATCGCCGTGCCATATTCCAGCGCGTACTCTTCCTGGATGGTCTCGGCGGGCAGCTTGCCCGCCTTACGGATGGGCACGAACCCGATCCCCAGCGCCAGCGCCACGGGGGCGCCGAACACGAAGCCGCGCGACTCGATCCCGACGACCAGGTCGGGACTCCAGCCCTGCGCCTGCGCGACAAAGCAGTCCACGACTTCTTGGAAGGCGGCGGCATCCCCCAGGACCGGCGTGATGTCTTTGAACAAAATCCCGGACTTGGGGAAGTCCGGGATGTCTCGTATCAGGATGGCCGCGAGCAGGTGTGTCATGGCTTGGGTGGCTTCAGAACCCGCCGCCCGTGAACGGGAAGTCCGGCAGGAGCGTGGTGTTGTTGTTGGGAACGGTCGTCACGCCGGAACCCGGCGGGAAGATCCCCGGCGCGTTCACGCCGGGCACGGTCGGCTCGGTCCCAAAGCCGGGCGAATAATTCATGCCGGGGTAGGCCACGCCGCCGTCGGGCAGGGGGTAGCCGAAGCCGCCGTTGCCGTAGCCAAACCCGTAAGGGTTAAAGCCGGGGTCGCCATAAGGGGAAAAGCCGAACCCGGAAACAAAGCCGGTGCCGGGGTCAGGCACGGTGGTCACGGAGGGACCTCCCGGCGTCTGTATTCCCCCCGCCGGAATCAGGTCGGTGAGGGGCGCGGGCGTGGAAACCCGGCTGCGGAACGTCACCAGGGGCAGGGCGGTGATCGGGTTGCCGTTGATGTCGTGGTCAATCACGTCCCCCTTCAAGCGGGCCGGCTCTTCGCCGCGCTTGAAGAAGCCGTAATAAGCCCGCCAGACCGTCCCGGTCTGCTTGGCGACGGTCGCCGCCGCCGTCGCCGCCGTCATCCGCCGGGCGGGGAACACGACGCTGCCCCTGACCGCGCCGCTGATCTGCGTCAGCGCCCCGTCCACCCCGGCGATGGTCTGGATCGCCTCACGCGCCAGGACTCTCGTGGCCGGGAAGACGATGGGGCCGTCGTCGTCTATTTTGACTTCCGGCACGGCCGTGCGGGGGTCAATCTTGCTGACGACGAAGACCTTCTGGAAGTCCATGCCGAGCGCGTTCGCCAGGTCATTCATCGCCTGGACGCGCCCGTCCGGCGTGTCCGGGTTGTCCACGGAGAACGTCACCGGCTTGCTGCTGTTGACCGCGCTTCGGAAAACGATGCTGACGCCGTACCGGCGGCTCATCTCCGCCACGGCGTTGGAAGCCGGGGTGCCGGTGAAGGAGAGCGTGTCGGCCTGGGCCATCACCGGCACCGTCAAAAACAGGCTCGCTCCGGCGGCGAACAAAGCCAGAGCCGCCTTCTGGGTCGTGCGTGCGGTAGCCATCGCGAATTACCTCATGGAACGGAAAACTTTCACTTTTCTTGTCCCCGCTTCACGCGCCCGCCAAACACCCCGGCCGCCCTCCTGGCGGCATCAGGCCGCCGCCGCGACGATGGCCGCGAAGTCCCCCGCCTTGAGGCTGGCCCCGCCGATCAGGCCGCCGTCAATGTTGGGCCGCGCCAGCAGGTCGCGGGCGTTGTCCGGCTTCATGGAGCCGCCGTACTGGATGCGGACCGCCTCGGCGGCCTCGTCCCCGAAGTTCTCGCGGACGGACTGGCGGACGACCCCGCACACCCGGTCCGCCTCATCGGGGGCGCACGTCTCGCCCGTGCCGATGGCCCACACCGGCTCATAGGCAAAGACGACACTCGCCCCGACCTGCTCGCCTGCGATGCCCGCCAGCGCCCCCACGACCTGCGCCCGGACGACGGCGTCCGTGTCCCCCGCCTGCCGCTCCGCCAGCGTCTCGCCGATGCAGACGATCGGCGTCAGCCCCGCCGCCAGTGCGGCCTTGGTCTTGGCGTTGACGGCGGCATCGGTCTCGCCCAATGTCTTCAGCAGGTCCGGCGTCAAGTCCGGTTCGGCCACCCCGAACCGCCCGCGCGTCTCGGAGTGGCCGAGGATGACATACGAAACCCCCACATCTTGAAGCATCGCGAGCGAGATCTGCGACGTGTACGCCCCACTCGCCTTCCAGAACGCATCCTGCGCCCCCAGGGCGATATTGGAGCCTTCCAGCGCCCCCTGCACCGCGTACAGAGCCGTGTACGGCGGGCAGACGACCACATCCGCCCCCACCTGCCCCGCGACGAGCGGCTTCAGTTCTTCGGTCAGAGCCAGCGCCTCAGCCACCGTCTTGTTCATCTTCCAATTGCCCGCGATGATCTTCTTACGCATGTTCCATCCTATTCATTATCTTGTCTGGGGCCGCGCGAGCGGCAGGAGATCGGCGACGCGCACGGGCGCATTCGGGGCGGCGAGGGGCGCGACTGCCTCCCCCTCACCATACACGTCTAGGCTTAGGTATTCGCCGCTTTCGGGCTGGCGGCGCACTTCCAGCGTCCGCGCCCGCAGGTTCAGCAGCCAGTAGTCAGGAACGCCATCCGCCGCATACAGCGCCGCCTTCGTCCCCCGGTCGTAGCGCAGGGTGGTGTCGGACACCTCCACCAGCAGCAAGACATCGGAGGCGAGAGGCACGTCGGGGTAATCGTCAAAGGTTCCCGGTAAGACCATGACATCTGGGAACGGCTCCAGCCCACTTCCTAACTGCATGGATACCTGATCCTCGACCACATAGCCGTCGCCGAAAGCGGCCGTGAGAACAGCCGCCGTTTTACCCACCGCGACGCTGTGCGGCCTCCCCATCGGACTCATGCGCTTGATTATCCTTCCGTAGATCAGTTCCGTGCGCTCGTCAGGGGCGAGGATGCCGTGTTCCGCGAGACGGTAGTACTCCTCGCGGCTGAACAGGCGGGGGATGCCCAGACCGCGCAGGACAATTCCACCCTCAACCAGTTCCAGGTGCTCCTCCGGCTCAAAGACGGCGGGGAAGGCCATGCGCCGGAACTCGGCGGGCGTCCACCGGCGCAGGGCCAGGCCCGAACCGGGCGTCAGATCGTCCAGGAATGTGGGGGCCTTGAACGTAGGAGTTTGCAGCCGCTCGGCCAAGACAGTCATCGGCTCACGCCTCCCGGAACAAGGTCTGGTCCCGCCGCCGGCCTACGGAGACGGTCGTGATGGGCACTTCGACGTGCTTCTCGACGGCCTCGACGAACCGCCGCGCCGTCTCCGGCAGCTTTTCGAATTCCCGGATTTCGCTGACGTCCTCGGACCAGCCCGCGAACGTCTTGTAGATCGGCTCGCACCGGCACAGGCGGCCCTGGTCGCTCGGGAAGTCCACGATCTCCCGGCCGTCCAGCTTGTAGGCGACCGCCATCTTGACTTCATCAAAGCCCGTCAGCACGTCCAGGTGCCCCAGATACAGGTCGGTCAGGCCGTTCACCAGGGCCGAGTAGCGCAGGGCGACGCCGTCCAGCCAGCCGCAGCGGCGCGGGCGGCCCGTGGTCGTGCCGTACTCCGCCCCCCGGTCCCGGATGAGGTCTCCCGTGGCGTTGTTCTGCTCCGTGGGAAATGCCCCCGCCCCAACGCGCGTGGTGTACGACTTGGAAACGGCGATGATCTGGTCAAGCTGCGTCGGCCCCAGCCCCGTCCCGATGCAGGCCCCGCCCGCCGAGGGGTGCGACGAGGTCACATACGGGTACGTCCCCAGGTCAATGTCCAGCAGCGTCGCCTGTGCGCCCTCGAACAGCACCTTTTTTCCCGACCGGGCCGCGTAGGCCACGCGCAAGGCCGTGTCGTCCACATAGGGCCGCAGCGCCTCGGCGTGGGGCAGCAGGTCGTCCAGGATCTGGGCGGCGGACAGCGGCGCGACCCCGTACACCTTGGTCAGCAGTTCGTTCTTGAACTCCAGCGCCTCGGACAGCCGCTCGGCGAACAGGGCCGGGTCCACGAACTCGCGCATCCGAATCCCGACCCGCGCCGCCTTGTCCTGGTACGCCGGGCCGATGCCGCGCCCCGTCGTGCCCAGCGCCCGGCTGCCCTTGCGCTTTTCTTCCAGCTCGTCCAGCAGTTTATGGTACGGCAGCACGACATGGGCGTTGCCGCTGATCTTCAGGTTCTCGCACAGGACGCCGCGCCCCTTCAGGTGAGTCAATTCGCCCACGAATGAGGCCGGGTCCAGCACGACGCCGTCCGCGACCACGCAGAGCGTGTCCGGGTGCAGGATTCCCGCCGGGACCAGGTGCAGCTTGTACTCGTCCTCGCCGCCCTCCGCGTTCGGGACGACCACGGTATGCCCGGCGTTGGAGCCGCCGCCCCAGCGCACGACCACGTCCTTGTCATGGGCCAGAAAGTCAATCAGCTTGCCCTTGCTCTCGTCCCCCCACATCGCCCCGACGACCACGGTGTTTGCCATAACGTCACTGTCCTTTAATCCGGGCCTTGCCTCTGTTTTATGGCGGCAGCCGGACGCCGGATTATAGCACCGCGCGAGTGGCAAAGTCAACGAAGCAGGTATAATAGGGCAAAGGAGGCAATGCCCACATGCGACTCCCGCGCTTCGCCCTCTTCCCTTCGTTTCTCGCTGCCCTCAGCCTCACCGGCTGCCACCAATCCCAACTTCGTGTGGCGCCGCTACCCGGTTCGGCGCACCCCGCCTACACCCTCACCGACCTCGGCGTCGGAGTGCCGCTTGCCGTCAACAACCGGGGGCAGGTCGTCGGCCACTTCCCGGCGGGCGTTTTTCCGAACAGCAAAGGTTTCCCCTACTTCCACGGCTGCCTCTGGGACAAGGGCAAGCGGATCGAGATGCCGACATTGGGCGGCTGGTACAGCGAGGCAGGCAGGATCACCGACGGCGGCCAGATCATCGGCACGGCAACGGTCGCCGGGCGGGGACATTCCGAAGCGGACATCACCCACGTCTGCCTGTGGAACGGGCACGCGCTGACCGATCTGAGCGCCGACCCGCGTTTTCATGGCACGAGCGCGATCCATATCACCCAATCGGGCGCGGTTTACGCGGCCTCGCCGCCGCAAGGCCCCCAAAAGCAGTTTCACCTCTGGTTCTACCCCAAGGGCTTCGGCCCCGGCATCCGGCGCGACGTCGGGGTCATCGGCGGTCCGAAGATCAAGCCGATGTTTATCAATGACAGCGGCATGGTCGCCGGGACATGGGACACCGGCGAGATGCGTAACAAGATGACGGCTCATCATGCGTTCATCTGGCGCCGAGGCGACAAAAGATGGACTGACCTCGGCACTTTCGGCGGGGGGGACAGCGAGCCGGCCGCCTTGAACAATGCGGGGCAGGTCATTGGAGACGCGATGCTCACCGATGATCCCGTCATACACGATTGGCGAGACCATGCGTTCCTTTGGGAGAAAGGCAAGATGCGGGATTTAGGCACACTGCCGGGAGGCCACCGCAGCCGCGCGACTGCAATCAATTCTAAAGGCCAAATCGTCGGCTACTCAGACGTTAAAGGCAACCGCCTGAGCAGTTATCCTGTTCTATGGGAACACGGTCAGGTTCAGGATTTGACGAAACTGATCCCAGGTGGGACAAAATGGTGGAGCCTGAGTGGAGCGGCAGGCATCAACGACCGAGGGCAAATCGTCGGCGACGGAGCAACACTGGACTCAAATGGCGGCTATAATCATCCTCTCCACGCCTACCTGCTGACGCCGCGCTGAGGCCCCAGAAACGCTAGGGCGAAGCCGCAGAAGGTCCGATAGGCTTTGCTCGGAGGCGGACGGCCTCGCGCAGACGGCCCCAGCGCGGGTCGAAGCCGTCTTGCCGCATCTCGGCATAGGCGCGCGGGAAGGCCCAGCCCTGCTGCGTCACCCGGTAGATGCCGACCATGCACCCCGTCCGGTCCGCCCCGTGCTGGCAATGCACAAAGACCGGCTCCCCCGGTGCGCGGCCAAGCGTAGATAGAAACGTCGCGACCTGCTTTGGGGTCGGCGGGTCCGCCCCCATCGGCAGGTTGATCCAGTGGAAGCCCAGCGCGCGGGCCTCCGCCCCTTCCCGCCGGACCAGACGGGGGGAGATACGCAGGTCAATGACGGTCCTGACCCCCATCGCCTTGAGCCGCGCCAGTCCCGCCTCGGTCGGGGCGGCCCCGCGCCAGATGCCGGGCGCGACGGCGTGGAAGTTCGGCAGGTCCGGCGCGGCGAGGGCGGGGAGGCCGCCCAGGGCCAGCAGAGACAACAGGCTACAGGTACGGATTGGCTTCATTCTGCAAGTAGTTCCCCACATAGTCACTCACGGCCTCCTCTAATGACGTGAACGGCACGTCGCAGCCCACCCCGCGCAGGCGGGAGAGGTCGGCCTCGGTGTGATACTGATAGGCCGCCCGGATGTTCTCCGGCGTCGGGATGTAGGCGATTTGGGGCGCCCGGTCCAGCGCCCGGAAGATCGCCCGCGCCAGATCGTTGAACGTCCGCGCCCGGCCCGTCCCGACGTTGTAGATGCCGTTCGCGTCCGGGTGGTCCAGGAACCACAGGACGACCGCGCAGACGTCCTTGACGTACACGAAGTCGCGCTCCTGCTCGCCGTCGGCGTAGCCCTCTTTGTGCGACTGGAACAGGTTGATCCGCCCGGTCTCGCGGATCTGGGCCGTCGCGTGCCAGACCACGGACGCCATCCGGCCCTTGTGGTACTCGTTCGGCCCGAACACGTTGAAAAAGCGCAGGCCGGCGACCTTGTCCGTCCAGCGTTCGCGGATCGCTTCCGTGTCCGAGAGCCACTTGGAGAACGCATACGGGTTCATCGGCAGCAGCGTGGGCGTCAGCGCGTCGTCATCGGAAAAACCCCGCGCGCCGTCGCCGTAGACGCTGGCGCTGGAGGCATACACGAACCGGACACCGTTCGCGGTCGCCCACTGCGCCAGCGTCCGCGTGTAGCGGACGTTGCGGGCGTAAAGCTCGTCCACATCGGGGAACGACGTGTCCGTGATCGCGCCGATGTGCAGGATTCCCTCGATCTTCCCCTGATGCGCCCTCGCCGCCAGGTCGCGCGCGAACGCTTCGGGCGCGACGACATCGAGGAACCGCTTGCCGCGCAGGTTCTTCCACTTCGGGCCATCCCCGAAATCGTCCACGACCAGGATGTCGTCGCGCCCGCGCGCGTTCAGGGCCGCCACGAGGGCGCTGCCGATGAAGCCGGCCCCGCCTGTCACTACCAGCATACCTAAAGTCCTCCGCCGGCCATTATACCTGCCCGCCGCCCGATTCTTCCGCCGCACCACCTCCAGCGCCTGCGGCCCATAGCGCGGAACGAGCCGCCGAGGCGGCCGGGGGCGCATCGCGCGACGCACCCACAGCCAGAGGACGACCCCGCCGCCGATCAGCCCCATGTGCCAGCCGTTCATGCGGCCTGTTATACCCGCCCGGCGCGCGGGGAGGCGGGAAATGCACACCCGCCCCGCCAGTAAAAAAATAGTTGACAATTCCCACAAAAGGTCTTATAATGGAAGACAGACAGGCTCATCTGTCATTTTCGCCGGGAGGTGTTCCTCATGTACCGCTTGTACCTTCGCAAGTTGCAGCGCGGCTTTACGCTGATCGAGCTGCTCGTCGTCATCGCTATCATCGCGATCCTCGCCGCCATCCTGTTCCCCGTCTTTCAGAAAGTCCGCGAGAACGCCCGCCGTGCCTCCTGCGCCTCGAATGAGAAGCAGCTAGGCATTGCCTTCACCCAGTACGCACAGGATGCGGACGAAGGATACCCGCTGATCTCCTACCAGAATCCAGCGGGGGGAGTTTCGCCCTTTACCAATTCCTGCGGGACCGTCAAAGAGGATCAAGTCGGCTGGGCGGAGGCCATCTACCCGTTCGTGAAGTCCACCGGCGCCTACCGGTGCCCGGACGTCCCGCCGGCAGGCAATGCGGGCGGCAACTGCAATTCAGACGGCAACATCGGCGCCAGCGGCTATGCCTACAACTTCTGGATCGCGAACAACAACCCGCCCGGCTTCGGTGGCGCCGTCACGCAGTCCGACACCGCAGCGGCGGTGCCCAAGTTCAGCAAGCTGAACCAGTTCGACTTCCCGGCCTCCACCTTTCTCCTGACCGAAGCCAATGACGGCACCAACGGCTCCGACACGCATGGCGGCAGCTCCGAGAACGTGCAGTGGGGCTGGACCAAATCCGCATCGGCAGGTCTCCAGCCGAGCGGAACGCTGACGAAGCACAACGGTGGCGCGAACTATCTGTTCACGGACAGCCATGTGAAGTGGATCAATGCCGCCAATCTGGGAGGCGGCAGCGCTGCGACCACCAGGAAGTCCATCGAGATCGCCGAGGGCGCCATGGACGGAAGTGGTAACCCCATCGCGCCGAATGGCAGCAAGCCCACCTGGCGCCGCAACTCCGGTGACGTGGATAACAGCACGATGGACCCAGGCGACAATCCTTAGCCGACGAGGGCTTCCCAAGACGGCTCCCTGTCAGCGGCCTCGCATCCCCGGCGAGGCCGCTGGTTTTTGCGCCTTTAACCCCCCAGCCAGACCTTTGCTCTCGAAGATGCAGAAGACCAACAAACTCCCCGTCATCGCTGCCCTAGGCGTCCTGGTCGTCGGCGGCGCGGCGGCGTACCGGCAGCACGTCCTGGCCCTGCGCCCGCGCGCACCCGTCACTGCGCCCGTCCCAGC
>CAXTWM010000183.1:0-9738 GCA_964247915.1 uncultured Armatimonadales bacterium
CCCAGGGCCGCGTCATCAGAAGGCCCAGCAGCAGGACGCCCGCCGTGGCCCCCCCGGCGGCGTACAGCGGCCGGCGCTGGAGGCCGGTCCGGGGCGTGCCCGCCTCGGCCAGCCCCGCCCACTTCTGCCGTAGGGTCGGCCCCAGCTTGACCAGGACGGGCGGCACCAGTTGGTGCGTGATCGGCGGCGCGACCGCCTTGACATGGACGCCGCGCCGAATCTGGTCCAGCTTGGCGGCGTCGGCGGCGCTGTCCGGGTTCAGTGCCAGGACCGCCTCGAAGTGGTGGATGGCCTGGGCGTCCTCGCCCTTCTTCTCGTACAGCGACCCCAGCAGCGAATGGGCCGTGGTGGAATTGGGGTTGATCGCCAGCGCGGCCTCGCTGGCCGTGATGGCGGCGGCGACGTTGCCCGCCTCGTTGTGCCAGAAGGCCATGTCGAGCAGGCGGGTCAGCTTATCCAGCGTCTCCTCGCTGCCGCCGACGGGCAGGTCCTGGACCGACAGCATCATCGTCCGGTAGCCGTCGTTGATCTTGGCGCCGCATTCTTTGCAGTATTTGCTGTCCACGGTGTTCGCCGTGTTGCAGTCATGGCAGTACACTTGCCGCTCCTTCGGGTCCGTCTCGGAGTCCGTCTCGCGAGAACTTGTCTAACTTCGTTCCCTAAGAATATCACACGCGCGGCGGTTTGTCAAGGGCCGGCGGGTTAAAACAGGCCGCCCTGACCCGGCGGCTGCGGCGGCGGGGTCAGGCCCAGGTGCTCCCAGGCGCGGCGGGTGGCGACTCGCCCGCGCGGGGTGCGCTGCAAGAAGCCCATCTGCATCAGGTACGGCTCATAGACGTCTTCCAGTGTGTCCCGCTCCTCGGACATGGCGGCGGCCAGCGTCTCGACGCCGACGGGGCCGCCGCCAAACTTCTCGATGAGTATCCGCAGCAGGCGGCGGTCGAACTCGTCCAGCCCCAGCGCGTCCACCTCCAGCATCGCTAGGGCGGCGGCGGCGACTTCGCGGCTGATATGGCCGTCTGCCCGCACCTGGGCGAAGTCCCGGACTCGTTTGAGCAGGCGGTTGGCGACGCGCGGCGTCCCGCGCGAGCGCCGGGCCAGTTCCCCCGCCCCGTCCAGGTCCATCGGCACCTCCAGGATGGCCGCCGAGCGCGTGATGATCTCCACCAGGTCTTCGGGCGTGTAGAACTCGAACGTGTGCTGGATGCCGAAGCGGTCCCGGAGCGGGGAGGACAGCAGGCCCGCGCGCGTGGTCGCGCCGACTAGGGTGAACGGCTGCACGTCCAGCTTGACCGTCCGCGCCGACGGCCCCTGCCCGATGACTATGTCCACTTGGTAGTCTTCCATCGCCGAATAGAGAATCTCCTCGACGGGCCGGGAGAGCCTATGGATCTCATCTAAAAAGAGGACGCTGCCCGCTTCCAGGTTGGTCAGGATCGCCACCAGGTCGCCGGGCCGCTCGATGGCCGGCCCCGACGTGGCCCGGAGCGCCGCTCCCATCTCGTTGGCGATGATGAGAGACAGCGAGGTCTTGCCCAGGCCGGGCGGCCCGTGCAGCAGGACGTGGTCCAGCGCCTCCCCGCGCCGCTGGGCGGCGACGAGGAAGATGCTCAGGCTCTCCTTGATCTTCGGCTGCCCGATAAACTCGCGCAGCCGCTTGGGCCGCAGCGAATACTCGTCGCGGTCCTCGTCGCCCGCCTGCGGGGAGATCATCCGTTCGCTCATGGCCTCAGTATACCAGTTCGTTTTGACAAATTCATGCGCCGTTATCCCGCCTTACCTAATCCGCTTTTCCTTGCGGTTTCGGTTCCCCTTCCTCAAATTGTACCTGATTCCACTCACAGAAAGCACACAGCCTATGACGCAAAAACGCCCCTCCGAGGCATCGGAACAAGCCTCGGCGGGGTGAATGCAGATCTTGCTCCCTAGGGTCTACGCCTTACGTCGCTCTCGCGTTCGGGCCGCAGGACCGACACCGCTCAGGAGCAGGAGGACACCGAACGAAACGAGTGGTGGGGATACGACCATCGGCGAACAGAAAAAGCCGGAGGCCGTATGGCCTCCGGCTTTCTGCCGTAGTCGCAGCGAATGACGCCTGGGCTTAGAAGCCGCCCATGCCGCCCATGCCGGGCATTCCGCCGCCCATGCCGCCCCCGCCGCCCGCAGGCATGGCGGGGGTCTTCTCGGGGCGCTCGGCCACGAGGGCTTCGGTGGAGAGGATCAGGCCGGCGATGGAGGCCGCGTTCTGCAAGGCAGAGCGAGTGACCTTTGCCGGGTCCACGATGCCTTGGGCGACCAGGTCGCCGAACTCGCCGGTCGCGGCGTTGTAGCCCTGGCCGGTCTGCTTGATCTTCTCGACGATGACCGAGCCTTCGACGCCGGCGTTGTTGGCGATCTGGCGGGCCGGCTCTTCCAGCGCGCGCCGGATGATGTTCACGCCGACCTTCTCGTCGCCCTCGGCCTGAAGGCTGTCCAGGGCGGAGATGATCTTGATCAGGGTGGTGCCGCCGCCGGGGACGATGCCCTCCTCGACCGCCGCGCGGGTGGCCGAAAGGGCGTCCTCGATGCGGTGCTTCTTTTCCTTCAGCTCGGTCTCGGTGGCCGCGCCGACCTGGATGACGGCGACGCCGCCCGACAGCTTGGCGAGCCGCTCCTGGAGCTTCTCGCGGTCGTAGTCGGAATCAGACTTCTCGACCTGCGCCTTGATCTGGGCGATGCGGCCCTGGATCGAGGCCGCGCTGCCTTTGCCCTCAACGATGGTGGTCTCGTCCTTGGTGATGGTGACGCGCTTCGCCGAGCCGAGGTAGGACTCGTCCACGTTCTTGAGCTGGATGCCCAGGTCTTCGGTGACGAACTTGCCGTCGGTCAGGACCGCGATGTCCTCCATCATGGCCTTGCGGCGGTCGCCGAAGCCGGGGGCCTTGACGGCGACCACGTTGAAGGTGCCGCGCAGCTTGTTGACGACCAGGGTGGCGAGCGCCTCGCCGTCCACGTCCTCAGCGATGATTAGCAGGGGCCGGGCGCTGCGGACGACGCTTTCCAGCACGGGCAGGAAGTCCTGGACGCTGGAGATCTTCTTTTCGAAGAGCAGGATGTACGGGTCTTCCAGCACGGCCTCCAGCCGCTCGGGGTCGGTGACGAAGTAGGGCGAAATGTAACCTTTGTCGAACTGCATCCCCTCGACGAGTTCCAGGGCCGTTGTGGTGCCCTTGCTCTCCTCGACGGTGATGACGCCATCCTTGCCGACCTTGTCCATGGCGTCGGCGATCAGCTCACCGATCAGCGTGTTCTTGGCGGAGTTGGTGGCGACCTGCGTGATGGACTCTTTGCCCTCCACCTGCACAGCGAGGTTCTTGATCTCGGCGACGGCGGCCTCGACGGCCTTGTCAATGCCGCGCTTGACGGCCAGCGGGTTGGACCCGGCGGCGACGTTCTTCAGGCCCTCGCGGACGATGGCCTGGGCCAGCACGGTCGCGGTCGTGGTGCCGTCACCGGCCACGTCGTTGGTCTTGGAGGCCACTTCGCGGACGAGCTGGGCGCCCATGTTCTCGAACTTGTCCTCGACTTCCACTTCCTTGGCGATGGTGACGCCGTCGTCCACGAGGGACGGGGAGCCGAACTTCTTTTCCAGCACGACGTAGCGGCCGCGCGGCCCCAGGGTCACTTTGACCGCGTCGGCCAGCGTGTTGACGCCGCGCTCCAGAGCGCGCCGCGCCGCCTCATCGAACAGCAATTCTTTGGCTGCCATTGTGTTTGTTTCTCCTCGTTCGCTAGGGGTTAGCCCGTGTGGGTTAGCTGTTCAGAATGCCGAGCACGTCGTCGGCGCGCAGGATGATGACGTCCTCGCCGCCGACCTTGATCTCGGTGCCGCCGTACTTGGAGTAGACGACCTTGTCGCCGACCTGTACGTCCACGGCGCTGACCTTGCCGTTGTCCAGGGTCTTGCCCGGCCCGACGGCCAGGACTTCGCCCTTCTGCGGCTTTTCTTTGGCGGCGTCCGGCAGGATGATGCCGCCGCTCGACTGGGATTCGGCCTCCAGGGCCTTGACGACGATGCGGTCGCCCAACGGTTTCAACATGGGTTTGACCTCCTTCAATGGGTGTCTGGTTTAGTGTCTCGCGCTCAAGAAATGGAAAACTTCCGCGCATGAGTATACTCGGTTTTAGCACTCGTGTCAAGAGAGTGCTAAAAACAAGGCGTACTTTGTGGAAGCCGCTCGGCAATAGGGACGAACACGAGGTTCGCCCCTACAGATAGGACGCGGCGGCTTATAGGGAGACTTTTTCGTTCTCGCCGGGTTGGGCGGGCTGGCCGGTGACGGCGACTTTTGCCAAGCTGATCAGGTGGGCGATGGGGCTGGAGGGGGCATCCCAATATTCGGCCTGGTCGGCGTTGACTTTCAGCAGGGCGATGTCCGGCTCGTCCACGCCCTTCGGGAACCAGGCTTGGAGGGCCGGCTCCCACAGCTCCTCGATCTTGGCCTTGTCCCGGACCAGCTCGGCCCGGCCCGACAGCGAAACATAGGTCTGCGTTTTGGGGTCCGAGAAGGCGACGTTGACGTGCGGCCTGGTCTCGATCTGGTGGACTTTGGGCGACTCGCCGTAAGTGAAGAACCAGACGTCGCCATCGAAGTCCACCTTCTTGTTCGCGGACATCGGGCGTGAGTTCAGCCGGCCCTCCGCGTCCACGGTCGTCAGCATCCCGAAGTCTATTTCTTTGATCAGCGCGGCGATCTTCTTCACCTCGTCCTGATGCTGGGCATGATCCGCCATTTTGGGTAAATCCTCTCTGAAAGCGTACTTCCCTGAAAATACCCACAAATGCGGACGGGGACAACATGGCCCGCCGCGAGAACGAGGCATCCCCATTAGAACTCATTGGTTTCGGACGGGGGCGGCGCTGGCCGTCTTCGGCCTGCTGCTCCTGCTGCGCGTCGCGAACGCCGACGCGCCCCCGACGACTTCCCCGCCGCCCGCCGTGGACCCGGCGTTTTATGACTACGACAGCCGGGCACTGTTCCCCGTGACGGAGAAGCCGTTCGCGGTCGAGAACGGCATCGCCATCACCCGGCTGACCTACCCCAGCCCGGTCGTCTCGCCCTACGCCGTCAACAACACCGTCACCGCCTACTTCTTCCAGCCGACCACTCCGGGTCCCCACCCCGCTATGATCGTCCTGCACGAGTGGAACGCCGGGTCCACCGTGGGCGCGTTCAAGCTGGCGCGTGCCGTCGTCAGCGCCGGGGTGGCCGCGCTGGTCGTCGTCGAGCCATACAGCCTGAACCGCAAGCCGCGCGGGGCACAGTATGCGGGCCGGGACGACGTGGAGATATTGTCGGGGAACGTGCCGCACATGGTCGGCGCACTCCGTCAGGCCGTGCTGGACTCGCGCCGGGGGCTGGACTACCTGGCGCACCGCCCGGACGTTGACCCGAACCGGCTGGGCATCGCCGGCATCAGCCTGGGCGGCATTCTGAGCGGGCTGACGGCGGGCGTAGACCCGCGCATCAAAGTGGCGATCACGATCGTCGGCGGGGCGGACTTCGCCAAGGGCTTCTGGAACGGGATCGCGACCCGCCGCTATCGGGACGAGATCAAGCGCAGCGGCTACACCTACGAGACCTATCAAGCGGCGATGGCCCCGGTGGACGCCGCGAGTTGGCTCCCCAAGCGCCACTTCAACCCCGAAGACGTGCTGATGATCAACGGGCGCTACGACCTGGTCGTCCTGCCGGATGGGGCGAAGGCGCTCGCCCGAGACTTCGGCGGGACAAAGATCGTCTGGCTCAACACGGGCCACTACGGGGCGGCTTCGGCGGCGGACGCGGCGGCGAAACTCGGGGAGCAGTTCCTGCGCGCCCGCTTCTTCGGCGAGACGGCGGGCTTCCGCCGCCCCGACGGCCTGCCCGCGCGGACGGTCAAGGGGGGCCTGCTGCTCGGCGGCCATGAAGGCGTCAGCCCCGTCATCGCAACGCCGATCCTCAACTTCGACGGGCCGGGCCGCTACACGATTGACGGTCAGGTGACGCTGCACGGGCTGTCCCTGGCGGCGTCGGCGCGGATCGGCCTGATCTCGTCCGTCGGGGTTGAGTTCCCCCTGCTGCACGGGCGGGTCAAGCCGCGCCCGTTCGTCATGGTCAGCATCACGCTTTAGCCGATCAGGCTTTGGCGGCGAGCCGCTTCTTGATCTCTCGGACGGCGTGCGTCCCGCCGACGGCGACAACAACAGCGGCCAGCGCGTAGACCCACGGGGGCAGGCCGCGCCCGAAGACGAAGACATAGGTATAGGGGAGGAACCAGAAGAAGACGCCCAGCGCGATAATCGCCGCCGTCGGCTTCTTCTGGCGGACGCGCGCCGCCAGCCAGGCCATCGTCCCCCAGAACAGGGGGTGGTGGGCCAGGTACAGGGTGGCGAACAGCGCGGGGTTGACCCCGTACTGCCCGCCGATCTCGGTGATGTGCCGCCAGAGGGTTGAGATCATCTCAGTCAAAGGGGATCGCGGGCGGCGGCAGGAGCACGCCCGACGCGCGGCAGGCGGCGAAGTAGGCCGTGACCGCCCCGCCCGTTGTCGCCCTATACTCTTCGGCATCTGGGAACAGTTCTGGAGTCACCACGAGCGGCGCGGGGGAGGCCAGGGCCAGCGCGTTGAGGAGGTCGGCCATCATCGCCCGCTCCTCGTCCGTCACAAAGGACACCTGTACCAGAGAAGCCAGGTCAAGGCCGTACTGCACCAGCACTTCCAGGCTGGGAAAGCGGCCCGTGTCCATGTGGCGGCGCAGCAGCGCGGCCTTCTCGGAGGGGTCCGTGACGGGCCGGCAGGCGGCGCGGGAGCGCCAAGCTTTCGTGTTGTACGGCAGGAGGGCGACCTGGGGCAGCGACAGAACGGCCTCGCGCTCAAAGGCCAGCAGAGCGTGCGGGTAGCCCAGCCCCATCTTGTGCCGTAGCAGCGGCGTGTCAGGGGCCAGCGACAGGTGTACCCAGTCCGCCAGCCCGAGCATCCGGTCCCGCCGCGCCGCCGTCGCGCGGGGCGCGATGCCGCGCCCGGCCAGGACGCTCTGGGCGTACAGCGCGCCGCTTTGCAGGACGTGCGGCAGGTAGTGCAGCGGCGTGACGTGGTAGAGGCAGGTTGTCATAGTAGGCGGCGGAAACCGGCACTCAGGAACGGAGGGCGAGGAGACCTCACCCCTACGCAACACCGTGTAGGGTCCCTCTGCCCTCCTTTTCCTTCCGCCCACGCCGGGGGACTACCACCCGCCCTTTTTGACGCGCTCCGGCAGCGGGTGCGCTTCCAGATACTCGTCGTAGGTGCCCCGGAAATCCACCAGGCCGTCGGGCGTGAAGGACAGGATGCGCGTCGCCATCTCCGAAATCAGGTCGCGGTCGTGCGAGACGACGAAGGCCGTGCCGGCGAACTGCGACAGCCCTTCGGCCAGGGCGGAGACGGCTTCCAGGTCCAGGTGGTTGGTCGGCTCGTCGAAGATCAGGACCGGGCTTTTTTCCAGCATCAGCTTCGCCATCAGCAGACGGGCCGCCTCGCCGCCGGACAGCGCCTCGGTCGGCTTCAGGCTCTCGTCGCCCTTGAACAGCATCTGGCCGAGCAGCCCGCGCACGAACTGCTGGCCCTGGTTTTCCTCGTCGAAGCCCATGATCCAGTCCAGCGCGGGCAGCCCCGTGGGGATGCCGCTGCGGTAGTCCTGCGGGTAGTAGCCCCAGGTCATGCCCGTGCCCCATTTGACCGTCCCGGCGTCGGGCGTCAGGTCGCCCACCAGGCAGCGGATCAGGGTCGTCTTGCCGACTCCGTTCGGACCGATGATCGCCACCTTTTCGCCGCGCGACACTTCAAAGCTGATGTCCTTCAACACGGGCAACCCATCGAACGACTTGGACAGGCCCGCAACCGTGACGACCTCGCGACCCGAAGGCTTCTTCTGGTCGAAGCGGATGTAGGGGCGCTGGATGTTGGACTTCTTCATCTCGGTCGGGGCGAGCCGGGCCATCTCCTTGCGGCGCGACTGCACCTGGGACGACCGCTGGCCCGCCGCGAAGCGGTTGACGAACTCCTGTAGCTGGGCGATCTTCTTGCCCTTGTCCTTGTTCTCGTTCTCGATCCGCTGCCGCGCCTGCATCTTGTGCTCCACCATGTCGTCATACGAGCCGGGGTAGTTGATGATGGTGTCGTAGTCAATGTCGGCGATGTGGGTGCAGACGGCATTCAAAAAGTGCCGGTCATGCGAGATGACGATCAGCGTCCCCTTGTAGTCGAGCAGGAACTCCTCCAGCCAGTGGATCGTTTCGAGGTCCATGTAGTTGGTCGGCTCGTCCAGCAGCAGGGCGTCCGACCCGCCGAAGAGGGCCTGGGCCAGCAGGACGCGGAACTTGTAGTCGTTCGGGAGAGTCGCCATCAGGTCCTGATGCTTGTCGTCGGGGATGCCGATGCCCCGCAGCATCTCCGCCGCCTCCATCTCGGCCTCGTAGCCGTTGTCGTCGGCGATCTGCGTCTCCAATTCTCCCAGACGCTCCATCATGGCATCGGTGAACTCCTCGGCCTCGCAGAGCGCGTTACGCTCTTTCAGGGCGTTCCAGAGCGTCGGGTTGCCCATCATCACGGTGTCGAGGATGCGCTCCCCGTCGAAGGCGTTCTGGTTCTGGCTCAAGACGCCGACCTTGCGCGGGCGGCTGACCGTGCCCCGGTTGGTCGGCTCGATCTCGCCGGTCAGGATCTTCATAAACGTGGACTTTCCCGCCCCGTTGGGGCCGGTCAGCCCGTAGCGGTTGCCGGGCGTGAATTTGACGGAAACCTGGTCGAAAAGGGTGCGCGTTCCGTATGATTTGGAGACATCCTGGACGGTGATCATAGACGATAAATTTCCTGTAAGGCAGATTAGGGACGATTATACCACAGCTTTTTTGCGGGGACGGCCCCATGCCCCCGCGATAGAGCCGACTCGTGTTATAATAACACCGAGGCGACAAAGATGGTTTCTTCGGCACTGGAAGCGGACGAGTCGGAATCGAATGAGGATGGGGTGGCGGCGGCGGCCTACCGGCTGACGAGCGACGGGGCGCTGCTGGCGGCGTACCCGTGGCAGGCGAGCCTCTATAAGCAGTTGTCCGACCCGGACGGCGACCTGGGCGAGCTTCTGCCCGCCCCGACCGGCGCCGGCAAGGTCGAGTCGGTCGTCATCCCGGCCCTGGGCCTGCACCGGGGCGGCGCCCCCCGCCGCCTGTTCCTGATCGGGCCGGACGGCTCGCCGCTGGACGACTACCTGTACCGGCTGGTCCCCTACCTGAAGGCGTTCGTCCAGGCCGACGAGACGCCCCGAACGCTGTGCCTCGACCTGGCCGAAGAGGACGCCCAGGGCAAAGAAGAAGAACAGGGCAACGAGTGCCGCCGGTTCTTCCCCGACGGCACCGAAGACCCGCACGTCGTCACCAACCCGCTCGAGTCCGATGTGGATCTGATCCTGACCACGTTCTCGCGCTTCGGCGAACTGTTCTTCGGCAGCGGCGGCGTCCACGCCCTGCCCGCCGCCCTGCTCGGCCCCCAGGAGGAGCAGCCGCGCCGCGACCTGTTCTTTTTCGACGAGGCGCACGGCTACGGCGACGCCTTTTCCCGCTTCCACCGGCTAGTCGAGTTCCTGTTCGCGCAGGACTTAGATGTCCTGGTGGCGACCAGCACCATGCCCCCCTCCCTCATCGAAGAACTCGGCTTTCTGGATGTCCTGCCCGTCGGGGAC
>CAXTWM010000184.1:0-9698 GCA_964247915.1 uncultured Armatimonadales bacterium
GGTCTCAAAAACCTTTGGGGGCAACCTCGTGGGGGTTCGAGTCCCCCCTTCGGCATCACAAGCAAGAAGAAGACAGCCGCCGGACCTAGAAATTAGGTCCGGCGGCTGTTTTCGTTTGAGCGGGCGACGTTGCCGCGCTCGTCGAAGGCGGGGAAGATGCTAGCGGTCGTACTAGACCTCTTGCATAAGTCCCCCGCCTCTGCTCCCCGGATTGAAATCCGGGTCTTCGTAAGTGCAAACGTCCGAGGGTAAGGACATCAGGAACGCCTCGGGCGGCAGGCCCTTAAGTCCTTACCCTCGGACGGCTGCACTTTCCTAGACCTGGAATTTATTCCAGGGGAGTTAGGCAAGAGGTCATATTGAGAAAAAAGCCGCCGAGTCTAAGATTTAGACCCGGCGGCTGCTTTTTCAGTGCCCGCTACTGGCCCGGATGGGGGACGACCAGCGAGGCGGACGAGTAGGCGTAGATCCAGTAACCCAGGCCGGGCTGGAGGGAGCCGGTCGGCGAGAGCGTGACGTAGGCGCCTTTGCCGCCGCCCGCCGAGGGGCTGAAGCTGTAGAGCAGCGAGCTGACCAGCAGGGGCGTGCCGGACTCGGCGGCGGAGAAGGTGACCGTGGCGCTGCCGGACGAGACGTGCATGGCGCTCAGGCTGATCGGGACGAGGAACGGGTCGCCGATCATGTTCCATCCCGGCAGGAGCGGGATGGAGAAGTCCGCCGTCGGGTCGGCGGGGGTGCCGACGCTGGCGAGCGTGACGGCGTGGGGCAGCCGCACGAAGTAGCCGCGGCCCAGGCGGAGCGCGTCGGCGGGGGGCGTGGGCGTCAGCGCATACTGGCTGGCCGCGCCGTCCCAGGTCGCCAGGCGGACGCCGCTGTAGCCGAAGAGGGTGTCCAGCGACTGCCCTGAGTAGTCATAGGGGACCGAGATCATGTTCAGCCCGGCGGGGAAGGAGGTCCCGACCGCCGTGGTGACGGTCAGCGTCGCCGTCCGCGTCTGGCCGCCGACGACGGCGGCGATCGTCGCGCTGCCCGCCGTGGGCGTCCCGATGGTGAACGTCGCCGTGGTCGCGCCGGCGGGGACCGTCGCGGTGGCCGGGAGGGTCTCGGCCACGCCCGTCTGGGACAGGGTGACGACCAGGCCGCCGGGGGGCGCGGGGGCGTTGACGGTGACGGTGCCCACGGCCTGGACACCGGCGATGACGTTCGCGGGCGTCAGGATCAGGCTCGTCGCCTGGATCGGCTGGAGAGTCAGCGCGGTGGTCTTGCTGATGCCCTCCAGCGTGGCGGTGAGCGTGTCCACGACCGGGGCAGGCACGACGGCCGTGGTGATCGGGAAGGTGGCCGTGGTCGCCCCCAGGGGCACGAGGACCGTGGCCGGGACCGTCCCCGCCGGGGCGCTGCTGGACAGGCTGACCGGCAGCCCGGCGGCGATGGCGGAGGGCGAGTCGAGCGTCACCGTCCCCGTCGCCGGGGCGCCGCCGGTCAGGCTGGCGGGCGCGACCGAGACGCCGGTGATGCGGGCGGAGCGGACTTCCAGTTGGGCCGTCTGGCTCAGGTTGGCGAAGGTGGCCTTGATGTTGGCGATGATGGTCTTGGGCACGGGCCTGGTGGTGACGGTGAAGGTCGTGGTCGTGCCGCCGGCGGGGATGGTCGCCGTCGCCGGGACGACGGCGGCGGGGTTGTCGCTGCTCAGGGCGATGACCGCGCCCCCGGCCGGGGCCGGGAGGGTCAGGGTCAGCGTCCCCGTGGCGGTCTGGCCGCCGGGCAGGGTCCGCGGGGTGAGCGCGATCCGCTCCAGGTTTGGGGCGTTCACGGTCAGGTCACCCGTCACCGACGTGCCGTTGGCCGAGGCCGTGACCGTCGCGACGACCTGCTGGGTGACGACGCTGGTCGTGATGGTGAAGGTCGCCGACGTGGACCCGGCCGGCACGGTGACGCTGGCGGGGACCTGGGCGGCGGGGTCGCTGCTGGACAGGGCGACGACCAGCCCGTTTTTCGGCGCGGGGCCGGTCAGCGTCACGGTCGCCTGCGAGGAGGCGCCGCCGGCGACGCTGGGCGGGTCAAAGCTCAGGGAGGCGGGGACGATGGTGACCGGGGTGGGCGAGATGACCAGCGAGGCGCCCAGGCTGCTGCCCTGGAACGTCGCCGTGACGGTGACGGTGGTGCCGGTCGTCGTGACGCCCGTGGTGAAGGTGAAGGTGCCGGTCGTCTGGCCGGCGGCGATGAAGACGCTGGCCGGGACGGGCGCGGCCGCGTCATCGGTCGAGGCCAGGGTGACGGTCGCGCCGCCGGCGGGCGCGGGGTTCGCCAGCGTCACCGTGCCCGTCACCCCCAGGCCGCCAACGACCGGGTTGGGCGTGAGCGTGACCGACGCGATGGCGCCGGTGGTGGTGTTGGGGGCGGGGGCGAACAGCGGGAGCAGGCCCGCGCCGTTGAACGACCCCCAGCCGGTCGCGTCGTCGTAGCCGGTGGTGGCGCGGTAAAAGAAGTTCGTGCTGTTGTCTTTGATGTCGTGGAAGCCGGCGGAGTAGCTCGCGCTCTTGCCGATCTGATAGATCAGGGGGTTGGCGAACCCGATCAGCGGCTCGCCGTACTTCGCCCGCTGCTGGTTGGCCAGGGTCGTGAAGGCCGCCCAGAGCGGCGCGGCGACGCTGGTGCCGCCGAAGACGGTCCACTGTCCCTTGAGGAAGATCGCATAGCCGGTGTTCGGGTCGGCGTCCAGGGCGACGTCGGGCAGGTTACGCTGCGTGGCCGACTGGCCGACGCCCACCTGGTATTTCGGCAGGGGCCAGAGGGTGCTGATGCCGCCGCCGCCGCCGCCGTCGGGAGGGAGTGGCGGCGGTGCGACTGGGCTGGGAGTGCCCCAGGTGGTCTCGGACAGATAAGGCCCCCCAGCCCCGTTCACGCTCAACGTGGTGCCGCCGACGGAGGTGACGAGGGGGTTGGAGGACGGGTCGCTCACGCTGAGGGTCGCGCCGTCCGTGTACGCGCCGTTGTCCCCGGCGGCGATGAAGACGCTCTGGCCCTGCATCGCCATCTGGGTGAAGGCGCTGTTCTCGATGCTGACGCTTCCTGAGTCTATCTGGTCTTCCGCAAGCCCCCAGGAGACGCTGACCTCTTTGGCGCGGTTCTCCATGGCGATGACGTTGTACAGCTCCGCCGAGCTGGCGGTGCCGTTGGGCGCCTCGTAGACGATGAGTTTGCTCGCGCCGGGCGCCAGGGCGTTCATCACCTCGATGTCCAGCGTCACTTCACCCGCGTTGCCCCCCGCCGAGCCGTCGAACCCGCCGGTCAGGACGTTCTCCAGCGGGATGCTCGTCAGCCCATAGGTGCTGTTGTAAGTTGTGATGTCGCTGGGCAGGTAGCCGTCCAGCTCATAAAGGCCCATCGTCTGGCCCGCGCCGGTGAGGGGGGTCGTGGTCAGGTTATAGGCGGTCTTGATGTCTCTGGGCGTGAGCGCGCCCGTGTTGGGGTCAGTGCCGATCTCAGCGGGCGCGAAGGCTCCGAAGGCCGGCTTCAGGGAACGGGGCTTGGGCGCCGTCGGCACGAGGGGGCGCAGCGTGGAGGGCAGGCCGGCGCCTCGGCGGCGAAAAAGGGGCCGCCGGAGGCCGGCATTGTCCAGGCCGGCGACACCCGAAAGCCGGCCGATCAGCGAGGCCGGGATGGCCGGGTCGGTGTCCGGGGCGTAAAAGACGCGCCCGTCGGCGGCCTGGTAGCGGCCCAGGCGGACGGCGAACGCCGCCTCGACGGCGGCGGCAGGCCCGGAAACCGACAGCAGCACGCGGTTCGGGGTGGTGTGGTTCACGACCAGCCCGTGCGCGCGGGCGAAGGCGATGACGGCGTCGTAGGACTGCTGGGTCGGGCTGTACCGGCGCGTGAACTCGGCCGGCGTGATGTAGTGCTGATAAAGGGGGTCGGCGGGGTCATACAGGCGCTCCAGGAAGGATTCGGCGCCGCCCGGATCGCGCAGCGGCAGGGCCAGGGCGAGCGTCAGGGTCTGGCTGCTCGGGAGGCGGCCCAGGGCCTGCGCGCGGCCCACGGCAGCGGGGACATGGCCGGGCAGACGCATCGAGGCCGGGCCGGGCTGCGCCGGCGCGGGCTGCGCCGGGGCGGCCAGCACCGCCGACCGGGTGCCGGGCAGGGACAGGCAAAGCAAGAGGGTGAACAGGGTGAGGAGCGGACCCCGGCCCCGGTGCATGGGCGGAAATGATACTTTCACGGAATTGGAATCCTTTAGCGCTTGGATTGACGGCATCGCGTTTCCTATAAAATATCACACCCCGGCGCTTTTGTCAAGGAATGGGTGTAATTTTATGAAAACGGGGGCGAAGACGCAAAAACAAGCCGCCGCCTCCGTGAACGGCGGCCCCTCCCGTCGCCGGGCCGGTCAAGAACCGGTGCGGGCTATTCCCGGCTCCGCCGGGGGCCGCCCCTTCGGGGCTGTAGTGCAGGCTGCCGAGCACGGGGCTTTATCCGTAGCCCCGAAGGGGCGGCCCTTCCGTGTAGGCCCGACCTTCAGGCCGGGTGCTGGGTGGTCCATCCGAATACCCCAATGAAACCCTAGACCCGGCCTTGAGGCCGGGGGATTAAGAGCCAGTGCGGATGTCGCGCAGGTACTTGACGTGGCCGTCGAAGAAGACCCGGTTGCGCCCGCCGAAGTGGACGCCCCGGCCCTTCAGGCCGGCGGGCGCGGGGGACGTGCTGGGGAAGTACGGGTCCACGGCCAGCTCCAGGTCCGCCTCGCTGCCCGGCACGGGCGGGACGATGGTGGCGTCGTGGACGACCGGGGAGTTCCAGGCGTCGATGTCACCCACGCACTGCTGGGGCAGCTTGCCCCAGCACTCCGACGGCTTGGAAAAGTCGGGGCGGTCGAAGCGCCACAGCCAGTACCGGGTCGTCAGGCCGCCCGGCGTCGTCTCGGCGACCCGGTTGAAGCCCGCCGGGTCGGGCTGGTCCAGGGCGGACCCTTTGACGCTGGGGCAGGACCACACGCCGTCGCCTTTAATGTACGGGTTCAGGACGGTCGCCGCCCAGCCCGCGCGCGGGTCGGAGCCGGGGAACGAGCCGGCGCCCCAGAGGGGGTTGCCGCCGGGCATGTTCTTCAGGTCCCGCCGGTCCGGCAGGCGCTCGTCGCTGTCCTGCTCGTATTGGATCATCGCCAGCCCGATCTGCTTGAGGTTGCTCTGGCAGGCCGCCCGGCGCGCGTTCTCGCGGACTTTTTGGAAGACGGGGAACAGGATGGCGGCGAGAATCGCGATGATGGCGATGACGACGAGCAGCTCGATCAATGTGAAGGCTCGGGTGAAACCGGGCGCGGAGGCCCAGCGGCGGGCTGGAGTAGGAAATCTCACGCCGTCGCCCCGCCGCAGGACGAACCCGCCCCCGCCGTGCAGCCGAAGCAGTGCGCCCCGACCGCGATCTCGCGGCGGGCCAGCGCGGCTGAGTCGAAGTCGCGGACGTGCCGGGGCAGGCCGTCCGTGACCGGCAGGTCGAGCATCTGGTTGAAGTCGCAGTCGTACAGCAGGCCGTCCCAGCCGACGCTGACCAAGCCCCGGCACATCACGCCCTCGGCGGCGGCGGGGTTGAAGGCCCCGACCAGCTTCTCCATGTACCGCTCGTGGTTGCCCGACCGCTCCAAGAAATGCAGGAAACGCGAGATGGGCATGTTGGTGATGGTGTACAGGCGCGTGAAGGCGATGCCGTAGCGGCGGTCCAGCTCGCGCCTGTATTCGGCCTCGATTTCCCCCTGGGCGGGCGGCAGGAACGCCCCGGTGGGGTTGTAGACAAGGTTGAGGGGAGGGCCGCCGTCCCGCGCGTAGCCCAGCGAGTTCAGGAGGCGCAGGCCCTCGATGCTCAGATCAAAGACGCCCAGGCCACGCTGGGCGTCGGTGCGCTGGGCCAGGTAGTACGGCAGCGAGGCGACCACCTCGACGTCGTTCTCCCGCAGAAAGCGGGCCAGATCCTCCTGGCCCGGCTCGAACAGGATCGTCAGGTTGCAGCGGTCCAGGACGTGCCGCCCCAGCGCCTTCGCTTCGGTCACCAAATACCGGAAGTTCGGGTTGAGTTCCGGGGCGCCCCCGGTGATGTCCAGCGTCTTGATGTCCGGGTGACGGCGCAGGGCGTCAATGACCTGGCAGGCCGTGTCGCGCGTCATGCTCTCCGTCCGGTTCGGCCCGGCCTCGACGTGGCAGTGCTTGCACGCCTGGTTGCAGCGCTTGCCGACGTTGACTTGCAGCGTCTCGATGCCCGCCGCCGTCAGCGGCCACAGGCCCGCGCCCATCAGCTTGTCTGGAAAAGTCGTGCCGGATGCCATGACTCTTCCAACCCGCCCGAAATGCCCCCGGTTCCCGATCGCGGTGCATCCGGTGTATTCGGCTTGCAGATGCCCCGCCCTGAACAGGTCCAGGCCGCGCGGGAGCGCCTGGAAGCGTCGGGGCTGGTCTCGTTCGATGAGGGGGATACCGTCTGCTGCTACGCCCGTCAGGACAAGGTCTGGGTGCAGGACCCCGACGGCAACAAGTGGGAGGTTTATGTGCTGCTCGACGACGCGGTGGAGGAACGGGGGAGCCGGTGTCCGCCCTGCCGATGCTCCCCGGCGCGGGCTGCTGTTCGGGGTGAGGGCGCTCCGGGACCGCTTTATGCGGCTGTCGTCATAAAGCCATAGCCCTGGACTTGGACTTCCCCGTGAGCGTGTTCCAAGTCGTCGTCACGCCGCGGGTGTCACTCGATGTGATGACCGTCCCGTCCGAGCTGAAGCGTACATCAATCATCGGGGCGGCGTTTTCCGGGTCTTTCGTATCAGCGAGGGTGTGCAGCAGTCTGCCGGAGGTGATGTCCCATATCTTCGCCGTGCCGTCATCACTGGCGGTTGCGAGTAGGCGGCCATCGGGGCTGAAGTCGGCCTTCCGAACGGGGCCGGCGTGACCGCGAAAGACGCGCTTGTCCTGACCTTGCGGAGTATCATAAAGGTCAACAACGCCGCTCTGATGAGCGACCACGACCCACCAACTGTCCGGGCTGAAACCGGTGAACGTGACGGGGGAAGCGTCCCCTTTCAGAGAGACCGAGTTTTTTTGCGTGGTGCCGTCTCTGGTTTCGTGCAGCACCGCCGCCCCATCCTGAGCGATAGAGAGGAGATAGGCGTCGTTTGCACTGTAGGTGATCGCGGACGAGCGAAGAGCGATGTGTTCGCGGTGCAATGCCTTACGGTTCAGTGCCAGTGCATCCTGGGCAGATTTGCGGGCCGCCGCCAGTTTGCTCACGAGCTGGCGCTCGGCGGCGGCGGACTTCCTGGCTTTGGCCTCGCTCGCGGCGGCTCGTTGTGCGCTCGCGGCGGCGACGCGGGCGCTGTCAAGAGCGCGCGCCCGATCCTTCAGCGCGCTATCATGGTAATGTTGGCTAACTTCAATCCAGTGCTCTTTCTCTAGGTACTGTTTCTCCTCATCGTCCCTGTGCGCCTGGGCGATGCGACGCAGCTCATCGGCGATGAGGCGCTGATTGTTGGCGTCGCTGGCGCTGAGACGCTCCTGTTTGCTGGCCTCGGCGACTGAATGATACGCCTTGATGGCTGAGTCGTGTGCCTGGGCTGCTTCAAAGTCTTTCATGCCCGCGTAAACGGCGAGGACGACCGCGAGGCAGGCCAGGGCGCCCAGCACCAGGCCGAAGCGGCGTAGCTTCCGTGCCTCGGCCAGCCTTTTTTCAGACTCCCGAGACGCCTCTTCGGCGCGCTTGTCCCGCGCCTGCACTTCCTCCTCGCGGCGGCGTACAGCCTCCCGGTGCGCCACGCTGGCCTCCAGAAAGGCGAGCGCCCGCGTGAAATCTTCCGGGGAGCCGTAGCGTAAGGCCCAGGCGGGGGTGGGCTTCTCCTCCTCCTTCCACCTCAGGGCGTCGCCCAGATCGGGCATCCCCCAGGGGGCGGCCTGCCCCGCCGCCCAGAGCCTGGCGGTCTCGCAGAGGCGGCGGTAGCGGGCCGCCGAAGCGTCCTCCTGCGCCACCCAGTCCTGGAGGCGCTTCCACTGGCGGATCAAGCTTTCGTGGGTGATGTCCACGACCGTATCCGGGGCCAGAGGCACATCGGCGGGCGGCATCAGGAAGCTGCGGCCCTCGCCCCGGAAGACGTTCACGACGGCGGCGGCCTGCGCGTCGGGAACGGCGGCGACGGCGGCCAGCTCGCTCAGGCGGGCGGCGCGGCGCGTGTCCCGCCCGCCCGGCCCGCGCTCGGCCAGGCGCCGGAAGAGGACCCGCGCCACCTCCTGACCCGCCGCATCCAGCTCCGCCAGGGCCTCATCGGCGTGGTCGGAGAGGGCGTCCGCGAGGCTCTCGACGGCGGCATAGTCGTCCAGGGTGAGCGTCGGCATCTCGCTCCCCGTGCGCGTCCGGGCACGGCCCCACATCCGCAGGAGGGCGTGCTGGAGCAGGGGGAGCTGGTCCGAGTCGGTGCCCATCTCGTTGAGCAGGTGGTTGGACAGGGCGGGGTCCACGCCGCCGCCGAAGACGCGGGCCGGCCCCTCGATGGCGAGCCGGCACTGCTCGCGCGTCAGGCGCGGCGTCAGGAACTGGCTTTCGTTGATGGCTTCGGGCAGGCCGGTGAAGACGGCGCAGTCGCCGAGGAAGTCCGAGCGCATGGTGAAGACGACGTAGACCGGCACGTCCCGCTGGGCGGCGGTGGCGATCAGGAGCGCCACGAAGGCGTCCGCCTCGTCCGAATCGCCCTGCCGGCGGAAGCGGAAGATCTCCTCGAACTGGTCCACGAGCAGCAGCAGGTTCGTCCGCTCCGGGAGCGGGCGGTCGCGCAGCGCCTCGACCAGACCGAGCGGGCCGCGCCGCAGGGCCGCCAGCAGGAACGAGGGCGCGTCCACTTCGGCTGCCCCCGCCGGCCCCAGGGCGTCGGGGGCGAGCAGGGACAGGGCCAGCCCGGAAAGCGGGCGGCTGCCGGGGCGCATCTCGGCGAAGCGCCAGCGCGAGCCGGCGTCGGTCAGGAAGCCGGCCTCCAGGGCGGAGATCAGGCCCGCGCGCACCAGAGACGATTTGCCGCACCCGGACGAGCCGACGACGGCCAGGAAGCGGGCCTGCTGGAGTTTTTGCAGCAGTTTGACCGTCTGGTCCTGACGCCCGAAAAAGGTGTCCGCCTCAGCGCGCCCGAAGGAGCGCAGGCCGGGATAGGGCGACGCGCTGAAGCCCAGGAGCGGCCCGGCGGCGGGGATCAGGAGGCCGGGGGGCGGGGCGTCGGCGGCGCGGGACGGCGAGACGGTCATGGCGCGGCCCCTCCCAGCGTCTGGAGGAACGCCTCCAGCTCGGCCTCGTCCGCCCGGCAGTTGAGGTGGCGCAGGTTGGGCAGCCCGAAACTGAGCTGCGGCTTTTCCGGCGGCGGGCCGTCGTACAGCGCGAAGGCGGGGGTCGGCGGGTCGCGCAGGGCGATGTACTTGCGGCACAGCCGCGCCTGGCTGAACACGGAAGCCTCGTCGGCGGCGTGATAGACCACCAGGGCGGCGTCGCAGAGCCGCAGGCCGGACGCCAGCCATTCCGCGTATCGGGCCGGGTCGGCGTCGTCCAGGGGCATGGCGTAGGCGATGCCCTGGGGCAGCAGCCAGCGGTCCGCCAGCGCCCTGGCCTCCGCCCGGTCGGCGGGGTCGGCGCTGACGAACACAAAGCGGTCTTCGGCGGGCCGGGCCGGCGGGGGCGGGGGGAAAACGCGGGCG
>CAXTWM010000185.1:0-9620 GCA_964247915.1 uncultured Armatimonadales bacterium
GCGGCGCGCGGCGCGCCCGGCGCGGCTGGGCGCGGCCCGCCCCGCCCGGCGGCGCCCCGGCGGTGGGGGCCGGGGCGCACGCGCGGCTCGGCCGCCTGCGGCAGATCGGCATCGAGCCGATCGTGGGGCTGCTGCACCATGGCAATGGCCCCCGGTACACCCACCTCCTCGACTCGACCTTCCCGGACAAACTGGCGGAATATGCCCAGGTGGTCGCTCGGCGCTTTCCTTGGGTGCGCTCCTATACGCCCATCAACGAGCCTATGACGACCGCACGTTTCTGCGGCATCTACGGGCACTGGTATCCGCATGGCCGCGACGCCCGGACCTGGGCGCGCGTCCTGCTGGCGCAGTGCCGGGCGACCGTTCTGGCGATGCGGGCGATCCGCGCGGTGAACCCGGACGCGCGGCTGGTGCAGACGGAGGACATCGGCAAGACGTACAGTACGCCCCGCCTGGCCTACCAGGCCGAATTCGAAAACGAGCGCCGCTGGTTGAGCTTCGACCTGCTGTGCGGGCGGGTGGCCGACGGGCATCCGATGGCCCACTACCTGCGCTGGCTGGGTGTGCCCGACCGCGAGTGGCGGGTCTTCGGGGATGAACCATGTCCCCCGGATGTCTTTGGCTGCGACCATTACGTCACGAGTGAACGGTTCCTGGACGAGCGCCTGGAGCACTACCCGCCCGCCCTGTGGGGCAGCAACCAGCACGAGCGCTATGTGGATGTCGAGGCGGTGCGCGTCTGCGAGGAGCCGAGCGAAGGGCCGGCGGGCATCCTGCGCGAGACATGGGCGCGCTACGGGCGGCCCCTGGCGCTGACCGAGGCGCACCTCGCCTCTACCTGTGACGAGCAGATGCGTTGGTTCCAGGAGAACTGGGACGCGGCGCTTGCCGTGCGGCGCGAAGGCGCGGACGTGCGGGCCGTTACCTCCTGGGCGCTGCTGGGGGCTTACGAATGGAACAGCCTCGTCACGCGCGTCGAGGGCTATTACGAGGCCGGCGCCTTCGAGCTTTCTGGCCCCGAGCCGCGCCCGACCCCACTGGCGGCGATGCTGCGGGATCTGGCGGCTAAAGGCTTTCACGACGCCCCCGAACTGCGCTCCCCCGGCTGGTGGCGTCGCCCGGAGCGCCTCCTTTACCCCCCCGTCGGCCACGACTCGCGCCTGGCCTACTTGTGATCGTGGTTCCGGTCCGGGTCGGCGGGGGCGACGCCCATCAGGCCGCTATCCATGTCCCCCATCATCATGGAGGCGGCGGCCTCGCTCTGGCTGTGCCGCTGTTCGGGCGACAGCAGGGCCGCGCAGGGCGTCCCGAACCTGGGCCGGGCGAACGGCAGGTGCGTGTCGCCGCGCGCCAGGATGTGCGTGCCATTGGTCATGCCCGTGATCGGGTCCACGGTCTGCGGCCCGTCGCCGCCCCATTGGGTGAACGACCGGGCGTTGCAGTAGTGCGACACGAACGACCGCCGGTAGCGGTCTTCGGTCCAGTTCTTCTTGGAGCGGTGCAGGATGTGGCCGTTGAAGAAGACGACGTCGCCGGCTTTGGCGGGGACCAGAACCTGCGGGTACTTGTCGGCGATGCGCGCCAGGTCGTTCTTCTCGTCATCGGGGTCGGAAACGCCGCCGACGTACTGAATACCCTCCAGCTCGCGCTGGCCGAAGGCGCCGTAGCCCAGGCTGGCGTGGGGCGGGTAGACCGGCTCCGAGCCGCTGCCTAGGGCCATCCACATCGCGCCGTTCAGCTCGTCGCAGTCATCAATGGCGATCCACGCGCCGCAGAGGGTATCCGGGTGGGTCGGGATGTAGAACCGGTCCTGGTGCCAGCCTTGGCCGGGCTTGCCGGGGGGCTTGAGGAACAGCATCGTCTGCAAGGCCAGCACGTCCGGCCCGATGAGGGATTCGAGCACGTCCAGGACGCGCGGGTGCAGCATATAGCGCTCGTGCAGCTCGAGCTGCCGGTGCAGCATGTGGATACGCAGAAAATACTGCGCCTTCTCGTCCGGCGACAGGTGCGCGGGCGGCGCCTCCAGGCCCTGCACGGCTGTGCCGCCGCCTGGCTTGTCGCCCTCCTTCATCTGCCGGTTCTGCTCTGGCAGCCGCCCCTGCATCAAGTCTTCCGTATGCTGCCTTAGCTCGGCGATCTGCTCAGGCGAAACTAAATCGCGCACGACCAGAAAGCCGTCGCGCTTGAACGCGCGGTATTCTTCGACGGAAACGTGGTAGCGATCCATCCGTTCTTCCCTTGCCGGAATGGCTTCGGGAATGGGCTTGTCGAGCGTGACGGTCATGGGTCAGTCTCCTCCACAACGGGTGATGGCTTATTATGCCCAAACCGCAAGCAAAAGGGAATGCTCACATTCGGCAAAAGCATGACGGAAATTGACACGCCGCCCGTCACTGCGAAGGCGCCGGGCGGCGTTCCGAAGGGGAATGGCCCAATGCCCGCTTGAAGGCGCGGGAGAAGTGGAACGGGCTGGCGAAGCCGTACAGGGACGCCACCTCACCCACCGTGTAATTGCTCCGGGCCAGCAGCACGGCGGCCCGCTCCAGACGCGCCCGTCGGACGGCTTCGGCGGGGCCATAGCCCAGCGCGGCTTTGAACAGGCGGCAGAGGTGTTCAGGCGTCACACACCCGTGGGCGGCCAGGGCAGGGAGCGGGAGCGCCATCGCGGGGTCGTCGTCGAGACGGGCGGCGATGAAGGCGCAGACGGCCTCGACGGCGGGCGGCCAAGCCTCGCGGGCGAGGCTACCCGTCGCCCGCTGCCCGGTCCGAAAGGCCGTCAGCATGGTCATCAGGGTCAGCCGGCATTGATCGGCGTCGCCGCCGTCCGCCCACGTCAGCAGGTGACGGAACAGGGGCCGGAGGATGTCATCCTCCTCGCCCGCGCGCACCAGCGGCCAGTCGGACCACTGCGGCCAATCCTCCGGGACGTGCTCCACCCCGAAGTGGACAAAGGCATGGCGCGTCCGCCGGCGCGGGTCCCACCGGAAGAAGTCGGTCGCGCCAGGCCGGCACAGGACGACCGCGCCCTCCGGGGCCGCCACGACCATCTCGTCCCGCCGGTACTCGGCGTCGCCCTGCATCAGCCAGACGAACTCCCAGTCGCGCATCCGGCGCGGACCGTAGGACGCGCCGGGCGGGTAGCTCGCCACGCCCCACCCGGTCGGCAGGCTGACCTCTAGGTCCCGCAGCATCCTTGTCTCTTTTAGGCCGCGTCTTCGGCGCGGGCGGCCCACAGCAGGCCGCGCACCATCAGCGGCAGGATCTCGGGCTGCGCCACGATGTCGGCGTGGTGGCCGAGCGAGTTGTAGTAGACGCGGCCCCGGCCCCACATCCGGGTCCAGATGACGGGCATGTCGAACTGGCCGTTCGGGACGTGCGGGCCGTCGGCAACCGGGAAGCGGGTGACGGCGAGGGTGACGTTGGACGGGTCCGTATGCATGTAATACTGCTCGCTTTTGACGGCGAACTCTGCGGGTGCCCCCTGCGTGATGAAATGGTTGGAGGCGGTGATGCGGACGGTGTAGTCCGTGCCGTCGTTGCCGGGGTGCGCCACCCACTGGCCGCCGGTCATCCACTGCCACTCGGTCGCTTCGCGGAAGGCGTCGCACATGCCGCCGTGGCAGCCGCCCAGCCCGACGCCGCCCTTGACCGCCTCCAGCACGGGGTTGAGCTGTTCGCCGCTGATCTGGCTCATGGTCCAGACAGGGACGATCAGCGACAGCGTCTTCAATTTCTCGGCGTCCTTGAAGGCGTCCAGCGTCGTCGCCACCTCCACCCCGAAGCCCTTGCCCGTCAGCTCCCGCGCGAAGATTTCCGCCACCTGCTGCGGCTCATGGCCGTCCCAGCCGCCCCACACGATCAGCGCCCTGCGCTCACTGCTTTGTGCCACGATGAATGCTCCTTGATGTTGATGAAAGATGGTCCAGATTGATGTGCCCCGCCGCCAGCTCACCCGCCAGGATGCACCCCGCCAAACCCCATTCCGGCTCATTGCCGATCCGCATGATGACCAGACGCCCTTCCAGGTGGCGCTTCCGCATGGCACGCATGGCGTCGCCGGAAGAGTTGGCTACCTCGTAATCACCCGTATCTACATGAATGGCGACGTACTTCTTGTCGAACTCAGGCTCGAGAATAGGCTTCAGCTTCTCCTCATAGATGGCAAGGCCCCGATTGGTCAGGGCTTCATGCTCCTCATCAGTCATGGTCGTGAGGGGGTTTGGATTGGTTGCAGACATGGCGGGCCTCCAAAGCCGTAGTATACCACCCGGCTAGTGCAGATACGAAGCGCCGTTGACATCAATCGTGTTGCCGGACAGGTAATCCGCTGCGGGGGTGACGAGGAAGGCGACCAGGGCGGCGACGTCCTCGGGCGTCGCCACCCGGCCCAGCGGGGTTTCGGCGCGTATCTGCTCGCCGCGCGTTGCCAGCGCCTCCGCCGCCATGTCCGTGTCGGTCCAGCCGGGCGCGACGCCGAAGCAGCCGATGCCGGACGGGCCGAGTTCGGCGGCCAGTGTGCGGACGAGGTTGATCTGGGCGGCTTTGGAGGCGGCGTAGCCGGCGAGCCGCGCCTCGCCGCGCAGGCCGGCGCGGGAGGAGACCTGGATGATCCGTCCCCACCCCGCCGAGGCCATGGCGGGGGCCAGCAGGTAGGCGAGGTCCGCGCCCGCCCAGAAGTTGACCTGCATCTGCCGGTGCATGGCCGCGCGCCAGGCCCCAAAGTCGCGGCTCTCCAGAAGCGGCGTCGGCTCGTACATCCCGGCGTTGTGGACCAGCACATCCACCCGCCCGCCCAGCGTGGCCTGGGCGTCCTGGGCCAGCCGTTCGGCGGCGTCGGGGTCGGCGAGGTCGGCAGGCAGCACCGAATGGCCCTCGCCGGGTAACTGGCGCAAGGTCTCCTCGGCGGCCTGATGGTTGGCGTTGTAATGGGCCGCCACGCGGAGTCCGGCGGCGGCCAGGTGGACGGCGAGGGCGCGTCCGATGCCGCGCGAGGCGCCCGTGACGAGAGCTGTCTTTCGTTCGCTCATGCGGCGAGTCCTAGCGCGGCGCGCACGGCGCGGAACGCGGGTCCGTAGTCCACGGCGTCGAAGTCGTCGGTCTGAACGATCACGGTCTCACCCTCAATGCTCAGGGGCCGCCAGACGCCCGCCTCGATGTGCGGCTTTAAACTCGTCTCGGGCGCCGGGACGTGACCGGGGTGGCGCTCCCCCATGTGGCGGCGGCGCTCGTTGCGCTCTTCCAGCACGTTCGCCGGAGCCGTGCAGTGGATTTGCAGCGGCGTGAACTCCCGCCGCCCGCGCAGTTCCGCCAGCCGGGTCGAGTCGGCTCCGCTGTGGAAGTTGCTTTCGGCGATCAGCGAAACGCCTGCCGCTAAGAGGCGCTCGGTGAAGTCGTAGAGCAGCGCGATGCTGGCCCGGCCCAGATTTTGCGACCACTCGTAGTCCCGTGTGCCGACGGTGTCGAACAGCAGTTCCTTGATGCCGTCCTTGTTGACCAGGGGCAACCCGAACTCCGCCGCCAGTCGGCGGGCCAGCGCCGTTTTCCCCGCCGCAGGCGGGCCGGAGACCAGGATCAAGAGGGGCTGGGGCATAGGGCTAGGGGTGCAGGGCGGCGCGGGCGGCGCGCACCAGCCGCGCGGCCTCTTCGGGGGTGTCGGCCAGGGCCGTCAGATGCCCCATTTTGCGGCCCGGACGCGCCTCGTCCTTGCCGTACAGGTGCAGCTTCACGTCCGGCATCGCCAGTGCCCGCCCCCATTGGGGCGTACCGTCGGCCCAGACCTCGCCCAGCAGGTTCGCCATGGCCGCAGGCCGCAACTGCTCCACGGAGCCGAGCGGCAGGCCGCAGACCGCTCGTAGCTGCTGCTCGAACTGGCTGGTGACGTGGGCGTCAATGGTCAGGTGCCCGGAGTTGTGCGGGCGCGGGGCCATCTCGTTGACCAGGAGTCGGCCGTCTGGAGTCAGGAAGAACTCGACGCAGAGGGTCCCCACCACGTCCAGCGCCTCGAAGACCGCGCGGGTGATGGCGACGGCCTCGGCGGCGACGGCGGGCGGCACGGCGGGGGCGGGGCAGACCGACACGTCCAGGATGCCGCCGACGTGGGCGTTCTCGATCAGGCCGTAGTGGGCGAACGCGCCATCCAGCCCGCGCGCGGCGACGACGGACACCTCGCGCTCGAAGGCGACGAAGCCTTCCAGGACGCACTCCTGCCCGCCCAGCGCCTCCCAGGCGGCGTCGGCCTCGTCTGTGTGGCTGATCCGTGCCTGCCCCTTGCCGTCGTAGCCGAAGCCCGCCGTCTTGAGGATGGCGGGTGTGCCGATCTCCCCCAGCGCAGCCGACAACTCCTCGCGCGTCGCGACATGCCGGAAGGGGGCACAGGGGATGCCGTGCCGGGCCAGCCACGTCTTCTCCCGCAGGCGGTTCTGGGCGATGTGCAGGACTTGGCCGCCGGGCCGGACGGGCACGAGGGCGGCGACCGCCTCCGCCGTCCCGGCGGGGACGTTTTCGAATTCAAACGTGACGACCGAGACCTGCCGCGCGAAGTCCCGCACGGCGGCCAGGTCTTCATAAGCGGCCACCACCTCGCGGTCGGCGATCTGCCCGGTCGGCGTGTCCGTGTCCGGCGAGAAGGTGTGGACGCGGTAGCCCAGACGCCGCGCGGCCAGCGCGAACATCCGCCCTAGCTGCCCGCTGCCCAGAACGCCAACGGTCGCGCCGGGGAGGATTGGGTTCATTGCAGGCACGCCTCCAGGAGCCGGAACGTCCGGCGGGTGCAGTCAATCTCCGCCGTCACGCCCAGCGGCAGGATGCTCTGCGGCCCTTCGTGGCCGAAGTCCATTCCGGCGACGATCGGCAGATCGGGCCGCCCAAACTCGTCCGCGACGACGCCGACAATGGTGCGGGACAGAATCTCCCGCTCCTCCATCGTGTATGACTGCGGGCGGGCAAACAGCAGGCCCGCAATTTGATTAAAAATCCCCTGCATCCCATAGTTGCGGAGCATGTATTTGACCTGATCCGGCGTCGGCTTCTCCTCGGAAGTTTCCAGGAACAGGATTTTGCCCGCCCAGAAATCATGGGGAGGCCACCAGGCCGTGCCCTTCAGGAACTCCAGGACCTCGATGCAGCCGCCGAACAGGGGTCCTTGCGCGACCGAGTCGCCTTGCAGCCAGCGCCAGCCGCCGTTCGGCGCGAGGGTCACTCCGCCCGTATAACCCGGCGTCGCCCAATCCTGAAACTCGGTCACGCGCTCGGTATAAGGGGCGTAAACGTACTCCGCAGACGGCTCGGTCAGCATCTGCCGGATGTGTTCGGCGAAGGACGGCGGCAGCGTCTTCATCTGTGCGAATCCGGCCATGACCGAGGGGCCGTTGAACGTGACCAACCCCTGCTGATTGGCGTAAGCCAGCAGCGTCGTCGTGTCGGAGAAGCCCATCAGTATCTTCGGGTTTGCCGAAATCGTCCCCGCGTCTAGGTAAGGCAACAGACGCACCGAGTCGTCCCCGCCGATGCTGCTGATGATCGCTTTCACACCTGGGTCGGCGAAGGCGGCGTTGACATCCTCGGCCCGGCGGCGCGGGTTTGCGTGTAGCCCTTCGGTGGACATGCGCGTCGTCGGGTATTCCTTGATCTCCACGCCCAGCAGTTCACGCATATTTGCCAGGCCCAGGTCAAAGACATCGGGGTAAACGCTCGGCCCGCCCCAAGAGGGCGACAGCACGGCCACCGTGTCGCCCGGCCTCAGCCGCATCGGCTTCTGGAACGGCGTCAAGGCAGTGTGTCCCCTAAAACCCGTTCGGTCTGCTCCACGCGGAACCGGCGCAGGCGTTCGCGCAGGGCGGGGCGGGTGTTGGCGAGGATGGCGACGGCGAGCAAGGCGGCGTTGGTCGCGCCGGCCTTGCCGATGGCGAGGGTCCCGACGGGGATACCGGCGGGCATCTGGACGATGGACAGCAGCGAGTCCTGCCCGCTCAGGGCATGGCTCTGGACGGGGACACCGAGGGTGGGGACGAGCGTTTGGGCAGCGACCATGCCGGGAAGGTGGGCGGCCCCGCCTGCCCCGGCGATGATGACCTCCAGGCCGCGCCCCTCGGCCTCGCGGGCGAAGAGCGCCATCAACTCAGGCGTCCGGTGGGCAGACACGATCCGGCATTCGTGCGGGACGGCGAACTGCGTCAGGAGGTCGGCGGCGTGGCGCATCGTCTCCCAGTCGGACTTGCTGCCCATGATCACGGCGACCAGAGGCGGGGGGGTGTCATCGGCGTCTGTCATAGGTGTCTATTATTCGCGACGCTGCCCGGCAACTCCTTCCGCTTGCGGCTCGACTTCCGCCTCGATGATGGCCTTCAGGTTCCGGTTGCGCGTGACCAGGAAGCGCAGCATGTAGCGGCGGAGGAACAGGGCATCGGCGAGGACGCCGAGCGGGCCGAGGGGCGCGGTCCAGGTCAGGGCGTCGCGCATCAGCGTCCCGCCCTCGACGGCGGTGAACGTGTGGACGTGGCGCAGGCTGGAGAACGCGCCGGACAAGGCCTCGTCGGCGAACAACGTGGGCCGTTCGAACTCCACAATGCGGGACGAGAGCCGCTGCCGGACGCCCAGATGCGTCGCCTCGAAGGTCAGCACGTCTTCCATTTCCGCCATCCCGCCCGTCTTCGCCCCCACCAGCCGCTCGCGCGTGTGCGGCAGCGTCCGCGTGTGGACATCCAGGTCGCGGCACAGATCGAAGCACCGCTCGATGGGGGCATGAATCTCAGTCACTAGCGTCAACGTCGGCATCAGGGCGCACCCGCAGCCGTCACGCCTGTAGCGGCGTCAACCGTCCAGGGCCGGTCCGGCGGGACGGACATCGTGCCGTTGTTGATCGTCAGCGGCAGCCAGATGTAGCGCGAGTCGGCCAGGTTTTTGCTTTTCCAGCGGTCGCCGAGGTAGAGGTAGCTCGTCGTCCTGCTCCCCACGACCGGCAGGATAAAAGCCGTCTGCGAGTCATAGGTCTTGGTCGCGGGCGGGGCGATGTCCTTGAAGTCCGACCACGGCCCGGCCATCGTGGGGGCGGTCGCGTACCGGTTCGGGTTGGTGTTCCAGCCGGTCAGGCGCGAGCCGAGCAGGTAATAGGTCTCGGCCACCTTGACCACGGCGGGCGCTTCATAGTGCTGGGGGATGAGGGCGACCTCCTTTTCAACGCCCCACCCCTCCGGCGTGAGCCGCGCGATGGAGACGCCGCGCTGGCGGTCTTCAAAGACCAAATAGTTCGTCCCGTCCGTGTCTTGAAAGAGCGTCATGTCGCGGCTTTGATGCCCCAGCGGCGCGAAGCTGCCCAGATAGGTGTAGGGGCCGGTGACGGCCCGGCTCGTCGCCACCCCCACCTTGGCCCCGCCGTAGCTAGGCGAGTCAATGTGCAGGTACATGACGAACGTGCGCGTCCGGGCGACGTAGATGACTTTGGGCCGCTCCACCACGCGGTTCGGCCCCAGGTCGCCGCCGGGCTGGAGGGTGAGCGCGTTGCCCTGGAACGTCCAGTGCGCCAGGTCCGTGGAGGCGTAGCACTTGACGTTCTGGAACGCATACCCCTTCGTCTTGTCCTCGCCGAACCAGTAGAAGGTCTTCCCCACCCGGATCATCCC
>CAXTWM010000186.1:0-9590 GCA_964247915.1 uncultured Armatimonadales bacterium
CATCACGGGCGCTTTGGCGGAGGGGGGGATCAGAGAAGACAGGCCACGGCCCAAACGACTCTTATCTAAGGGCTTATTCTTTTCCAAGTGCGATCACCTCCTGGGCGAGATCGGCGTAAGCAACGGCACCTTTGGACTTGGGATCGTACAGCGCGATGGGCTGGCCGAACGAGGGCGCTTCGCTAAGGCGGACGTTGCGGGGGACGATGGTCTTGGCGACCAGATCGCCGAAGAACTCGCGCACCTCAGCCACCACCTGCCGGGACAGGTTGATCCGCTCGTCATGCATGGTCAGGATGACCAAGCCGATGGCGAGCTTCGGGTTCAGGTGGTGCTGGACGCGCTCCACGATATTCATGAGCTGCGAGATGCCTTCCAGAGCATAGTATTCGCACTGGATCGGGATCAGGACGGCGTCCGCCGCCGTCAGGATGTTCAGCGTGAGCAGGCCGAGCGAGGGTGGGCCGTCAATGAAGATGTACTGGTAATTCTTCTCGATGGGCTTTAGTATCTTCTTCAGGATGGTCTCGCGGGATAGTTCCTGGAACATCTCCATCTCCGCCCCCGCCAGGTCCAGAGTCGCCGGGGCAAGGTCCAGGCCGGGGACGCCAACATCCTTCAAGATGACGTCGGCCAGCGGGACGCCGCCGGTCAGGGCGTCGTAAACGCTCCCTTCCACCGTCTCCTTGCGCCCCAGCCCGCTGGTCGCGTTGCCCTGCGGGTCGCAGTCCAGCAGCAGCACCCGGCGACCCGCCTGGGCCAAGGTGGTCGCCAGGTTGACCGCCGTGGTCGTCTTGCCGACGCCGCCTTTTTGGTTGACGACCGCCAATGTCCAAGCCATGCGTTGATTTCCTTCTGCGTGATGAGCAACGAACTCCTGTCTTATTCCACGCGCATCGCCGGAATCCTGCCTGAGCGGGCTTGGAAACACGAAAAAGCGCGTGGCCACTGCCCACGCGCTCTTCCTAACCTGATTTACTTTAGCGAACGTATGTACGTTTTTCCGTTAACGAACGCTGTCCGCCTTGGCGCGGCGGATCGTCTGATCCGCGATGTCCGCGCCGCTGACATGGTAGCTGCCGCTCTCGACCTGCGCCTTCAGCCGCGAAACCAGGTCGTCGCGCGTCTCGGGCGCGGCCTGGACGGCGGGCAGATACTTCGCCGCCTCGGTCTTCGCCGCCGACAGGGCCTGCGCCTGGGCGGACAGCTCGACCTGCGCCGCCGGGCCGTGGTTCGGCGCGGCGACCGGCTGCGCCTTGACGGTGCCGGACTGCGCGGGCGCGGTCGGTTCGACGCGGACGGCCCGCAGTGACTCTTCGCTGGAAATCTTCATAGTCTGTTGCCCCCTGATGTGCCTTGCTGGTTGGGTCGTTTCCGTGCGGGACTCTCCCGCACGGAAGGAATGCTCCCGGTAACGCAGGCGGTGCGGCGGCTTGGCTGTCGTAGCAGCATCGCTCATTCCCCGGAGGGGCGCTGCCTTAGACCCTTTAGCTTTGCGTCCCCGTCTTTCGACTCCCTCTCTTGAGGGGCCGGTCCATCCGGCGGGTTTGCCATTTGTCGTCTTCGTTGTGTCGTCGTTGTTTTTGTGTCGCGGGCACTTTGCCCAGCGACACCTCTATTATAGGCGCAAATTCTTGACTTCTTTAGGGCGTGACAAAAATAAAATGCTGCTAATGATTGCCGGTAGCGAGCCGCATCAACAGGACCAATCCTTCCAGCACCAGAAGGCCCGTCCCAATCATCCCGCAGACCTGCCCTGCGGCGACAAGGTTACGCTCGACCGGATCATAGCCGCCGTGGTCAATCATGCTGAGAGCGTCGTTGGCTTGCAGCCAGGCAAACGGACCAAGCGCGGCACAGCAGACGAGGCTCAGAATGCCGAGCATAAGGATTTGTTGTTCTCTGCTCATCCCACCCCTCACGCTAACGGAAACATGATCGCGGTTTGAAGTCTTGCAGGATCGCCACGGAATGTCAGGCTTTGCAGGTCATCACGCTTTGAGGAACGAGTGGAGCGCTTTGATGAGGCCGTCAGAGTCTTCCTCAGGAATCAAGTGGCCGCAGGGAAGCGACTGGCCGCTCACGTCGTCCGCCTCCTGACGCCACAGGCCGAGGACGTCGAACAACTTCCCGACCGTGCCTTTCGCGCCCCAAACGGCACACAGAGGCTGGGTGACTTTGCGGCCCTGAGCGCGGTCGTCTTCCGTGTGCTGCCGGTCAATCGTCACGGACGCGCGGTAGTCCTCGCAGACCGCATGAACGCAGGCCGGTTCGTTGTAGCAGCGCAGGTATTCGGCGAAGGCTTCCGGCGAGACCGCGCCCGGCGTCTTGTTCTGTGCGTCCAGATGGCTTTTGAGATAAAGCTCCGTCTGCGAGCCGATCATCCGCTCCGGCAGGGGCGCGGCCTGGGTGTGGAAAAACCACCAGAAGTATTTGGTCGCGAATTCCTCGTTCGTGCCGGCGTACATCAGGCCGGTCGGGGCGATGTCCAGCACGACGCCGCGCGTGATCGCCTCCGGGTGATCCAGCAGCATCCGGTGCAGCACCCGGCCGCCCCGGTCATGGCCGACGGCCTGGAACTCGCCGAAGCCGAGCGCCGACATCACCTCCACCTGGTCCCGCCCCATCGCCCGCTTGGAATAGTTTGTGTGGTTCTCGCCGCCGTCCGGCTTGCCCGAATCGCCGTAGCCGCGCAGGTCCGTCAGAACGACCGTGAACCGCTCGGCCAGCTTCGGCGCGACCTTCCACCAGGCTACATGGCTTTCCGGGTGGCCGTGCAGGAGCAGCACCGGCGGGCCGCTGCCCCCGACGAGGGTGTTGATCTCCGTCCCGGACGTCTGGATCATCTTCTGCTGGAAGCCGGGGAACAGCGCCAGCGCAGGCAAGGCCTCTTTCGGAAGAGTATCGCTCATGGTGACCTCCTTCTCATCCATACATTCGTTGTGAACCGCCCTGGCGTCAGGACGCCGATGAGGTCTATCGTGCCGGCCCCCGTTCCTGAGCGTTCAGCCGGCTGTCGGCCTCCTCGCCATTGTCGGGGACGCTCAGGGGTGTTCCCGCAGTCATTGGCTCACCGCCCCCTTGTTCCCCTTGCTCCAAAAATAGCGGTACACGCGCATCGGCAGCAGCAGGCCCAGCGCCATTGCCAGCATGGTCGCCAGCGCCGTGATGCCGTCGGCTAGGGTTCCGCCGATGAGGGACGTCGGGGCGCCTGCGGATGCCTTCTGGATCTGCACCAGGCCGCCCGCCATGCGGATGAGGAACGAGCCTGGCACCATCGAAACCACGGACGCGAACCCGACCGCCGCGAACGGCAGCCGCAGACGCTTTGCGACCGGCACCAGGACCACCCCGACCAGCAGGCAGGCCGCGCCCGCGCCCGCGGCATTGCTCATTCCCAGCCCGGAGATCACTTCCCAACGGACCGCGTGCGCGAGCATCCCCATCCCGACCGGGTACGCCAGCATCCGCAGCGGCATGGAAAAAAAGATCGCGTAAGAGGCGGAAGTGATTCCCGCGCACAAAACATCCCCCCAGAGCGGAAGCTGATGGGTCGGCAGGCCGGCGGACATCGTCGCCCCGCCCAGCGCCAGGCCGGTCAGAACCCCGGCGCTCAGGATCAAAATCGTCAGCAGGCCGAAGCCGAGGCGGGCGCCGCCGAGCGGCAGGCGGTACGCGGCGATGTCGAACACGCCGTTCATAAGGACCGGCCCCGGTATGAGAACCAGCAGAGGACCCAGGGCCACGAGTCGAAGGGGCGAAGACAGGTGTTCGCGGAGCGCCAGGGCGCCGACGCCGCCCGCCAGCAGGGTGGCGGCGAACATCTGCAAAAACGAGCCGGCGGACAGCCCGGCGAGGCCGCGCCGCAACAGCGCCCCCATCCCGGCGCTGAACATGACAACGGCGACCACCGCAAAGTGGGAACCTCCGTTGATCAGCGTCAGCGCCCCGGCGCCCGCCATACAGGCAAAAGCGAACAGGGGCAGGCCGGATGCCGGAGCGCGGCCTGCGGCATCCAGGGCCGCCATCGCCCCCGCGCCATCGAGACGCCCCGCGCAGATCGCCTCGACCGCGCGCAGGGTGGCCGCCACCCGGTTCATGTTGATGTCCGTGGCCGCCGCCTCAGCCACGCGGACGCGGTCCCCATCCACCTGCAAAAACAATTCGCCCCAGGCCGGGATCAGGGTCGCGCGCAGGCCCAGCCGGTCGCAGAGCTGCTTGGCCGCCTCCAGCGTGCCGCTGGTCTCCTCGCCGTTCGCATGCAGATTCCGGGCGGCAGCCAGCAGGATGTCGAAGCGGTCCTCTTGAGACAGTCCCGTGAGATGCTCCTGAAAGGCTTCTGTTTGACTCTGCCGTCCCGTCGTAGATGACATGGATGCCCAGCTTTCCTCCAAGGCTCCGGCGCTGTCGCCGCTTTCTTTTGCTGCTCCACTTCAGTTACATCATCACAGGCCAACAAGGTCGAGACACTCGCGGAAGGAATAGGTCTTCTTAGCCTCGCAGACGCGAGGGGCTTGGCCGCTAGATCTTCTGGCCGAAGGTCTCGAAGTCAATCTCGGGCAGCTCGCCGACGCCCCGGCGCAGGGCCAGCTCCCACTGGACGTGGATTCCGCGCAGGTCCGGGTCCGTGGCGGTGAGGCGGCGGCGCTGGGTGATCTCCAGCTCGCCCTTGCGGTACACCGCCAGGTCAATCGGCGGGCCGACGGTGACGTTGGACCGCATGGTCGAGTCCATCGAGATCAGGGCGTACTTGGCCGCCTCCCCCAAGGGCGTCTCGCCGTAGCGGATGCCGCGCACCAGGATGGGCCGGCCGTACTTGTGCTCGCCGACCTGCAAGAAGGGCGAGTCCTCGGTCGCGCGCAGCGGGTTCCCCTGCGGGTAGACGAGGTACAGGTCGTGCGGCTGGTCCCCGATCTGGCCGCCCAGGATGAAGTGGACGTTGAACCGGTAGTCGTCGCGCTCCAGGGCGGCCCGGTCCAGGTCCGAGACCTGGCGCACCTGGTCGCCGACCACGCGGGCGGCGTCGTACAGCGACGGCGCGGAGGCCAGGCCTACGCCCCGGTCGAAGTCGCGCCCCAGCAGGGTGATGATGCTCTGGGTCAGCGACAGGCTGCCGCTCGCCAGCAGCACGAAGACGCGCTCGCCGGGCGTCACGAACGTGTACATCTTGCGGCAGACGTTGACCTGGTCATACCCGGAGTTGGTGCGCGAGTCGGACATCATCACCAGCCCCTCGCGGGTCATGATGCCTAAGCAGTACGTCATAAAGCTTTCATCCTTCGTTTACTTCCTAAGTAAAGTAAAGTTATTCCATGAACATTGCCGAATGTCCTGCGTCGGGAGAGGCATAATCACACTCCCTGAGAGGAACATGACCCGATGCTGCGACAACTGATCCCCCTGACCCTGGCCGCCGCCCTGCTCGCCCCGCTGGCCGCGTCCGCCCAAACCCCGGCCACGCCGCCCGCCGCGCCCGCCGCCCCGACGCCTGCGGCACCCGCCGCTCGGAACGCCGACCGCGTGAACGGCCGCATCACCGCCGTGGATGCCACGGCGAAGACCGTCACCGTCGCGCGCGGCAAGAAAGGCAAGAGGACGACGACGCTGTCCGTGCCCGACGGCACCAAGATCTACAAAATCGGCGAGCGCCGCAACCCGTCCGGCACCTTCGCCGACCTGACGGTGGACTCCCTGATCACGGCCCGGACCAACGGCGACCTGGACAAGCCGGTCGCCGCCCAGGTCCACATCCAGGCGCCGAAGACGGTTGCTCCCGCCGCTCCGACGCCGCCCACCACGCCGACGCCTCCGACGCCGCCCGCCGTGCCGTAGCCAGCTTGTAAGGAGGGGCGAACAAGATTCGCCCCTCCTATGCCTCCACCCGCACCTGCGCCAGTATCTCCTCGCGCGTCGCCGTCGCCACCCCCAGCTTCCGCACCACCACCGCTCCCGCTGCGTTCGCCAACGTCACCGCTTCCTCCGGGGTCGCACCCGCCGCCAGGGCGAGAGTCAGCGTCGTGATCGTGGTGTCGCCGGCCCCCGTCCCGTCGAAAACCTCGACGGGGTGGGCGGGCATACTCACGACCAGTCCGTCCGCCCCAAACAGCGTCAGGCCGTGCGCGCCGCGCGTGACCAGGACGTTGTCCGCGCCCGACTTCCGCAGCAGCATCCGGCCCGCTTCGCGCAGAGTACCCTCGTCCCCGCCGCCGTCGCCCAGGATCAGGCCCGACGCTTCGCTGGCCTCGAACACGTTGAGCGTAATCATCGAGAGGCGGCAATGCCCGGCGATGCCTTTCGGCTTGAGGTTGCCCGTCACGACCTTGCCGTGCGTGCGGCCCGCCTCGACCGTCCGGGCGACCAAATCCCTCACCAGCAGGCCCTTCTGGTAGTCCGACAGCAGCAACGCGTCGCAGCCCGGAATCGCCGCGTCCAGGTAAGCCTGCACGCGCGCCTGCACGTCCGCCCCGATGCCGTCGCGCCGCTCGTGGTCCACGCGCACCACCTGCTGCGACCCCTGCTGGGTGTGGGCGATGACCCGCGTCTTCAGCGTCGTGGGGCGCTCCGCCACGGCCACCAGGCCGGCCACGTCCGCCCCCTCCTCGGCCAGCTTCTCCCGCAAAGTCGTCGCCGCGCCGTCCTCGCCGATGATTCCTGCGATGAGTGCCTTCGCGCCCAGGGCGCAGACGTTGTTGACGACGTTCGCCGCGCCGCCCGGCACGAACGTGTGGCTGTCGGCGTCCACGACCATGACCGGCGCCTCGGGCGAGACGCGGCTGACGCGCCCCCAGACGTACTCGTCGAGCATGACGTCGCCGACGACCAGCACTTTCTTGTCGTCGAATCGGTCTAATATCTCTTGTGCGCGCTGTGTGTTCATGAGTTCAAGGTCTCCGCTGATAAAGGTACAATGCCGGGCTGGGATAAGTCATATCGTGCGGCAGGGCCTGCCGCAAGCCATTCAGGCCGGTCCGGTCGAACGACGCCGCCAGGACGTAGTCGGCGCGCAGCATCCCGAGATACTGCGCCGCCGCCGGGTCTTGCAGACGCAGCGCATCGGCAATGTCGTATTCGCTGACGGCGATCATCGGCGGCTGTTTCGAGGTATCCCAGTTCTTGCCGGTATAGACGATTCGCGCCGCCTCGCCAGGCGTGAGCGTCTTGCGCCAGGCTCCCGGCGCGTAATACGAAAAGTACGGGCTGAGGGGGACCGTCCCGAACCACGGCATCGTCGGGAAGCCGACCGCCGCGCGGGGCGCATGGGCCTGTATCCAGGCGTAAGCCCGGTCGCGCGGATCGGTCGCGGCCATCGGCCCGATCAGCCAGAGCGCAGCGATCAGAGTCCAAGCCAGCGCGCCCGCACCGGCAGCTATCCCGAGCCGCCGCCGGGAGGGGCGCGGCAGGCGCGACCAATCCGCTACCACCCGGCCCACCCACAGGGCCAAAACCGGCAGAAGCGGGATCGTGTACCGCGCGTAGCGCACGGCAGCCAGGCTAATCAAGACATAGTAAGGCAGGGCGAAGGCCGCCAGCAGCCCATCCCCGCGCCCGCGCTTGTAGACGGCATAGCCGACCGAAACCAGGGCCAGCACGAGCAGCGGCAGCCCCAGCCCGGCGTCCAGGTTGCGCGCGACATGGTAGACGAACCCGCTGCCCGTGTCCCGGAACGTCGGATCGTTTATATCTTGGACATGAACGGCCTCAAAGCGCAGGTCGCGCAGGAACGCCGCGTGTTCCAGGATCGCGCCGGGGCAGGCCAGAAGAAATGCCAGGACGAACGCCGGCAGGCCCAGCGCCAGAGCCTTCGGCTGCCGCGTCACGGCGCAGGCAACGGCCAGCGGCAGGACGGCCAAGGCAAGGTTGTACTTGGTCGCCGCCGCCAGTCCCGCAAAGACGCCCGCCCATAAGGCAGCCCGCCACGGCTTCGGATCGCCCGTCGCCAGCCGCACCGCCCACGATAAGGAGAGCATGGCCCAGAACGTCGCCGGCACGTCCACGGTCAGGAAGTGCGAGTGCTGCGCGTGCAGCGGCATCACGGCCAGTGTCAGGGCGGCGAGCAGGCCCGCCCGACGCCCCCACAGACGCTCCCCGATACGGTACACCGCAAAAACCGTGCCAACTCCCATGCCCACGGTCAGGCAGCGCCCGGCCAGGTACATCTTCGCCCACTGCGGATACCAGACGGCGTAGTCTTTGGGGACGATGTCCGTCGCGCCCGCGAGGGCCGCCAGCGTGTTGGCGAAGCAGACCAGGTACAACTGGAGCGAGCCGTAGTTGTAAAAGTGAGGCAGAAGCCGCCCCGCGAAGACGTTCATCACCGGGAGCGAAGAAGCCTCCAGCACGCGGCTCTCGTCCGGGTGATACGAAAAGTAGTGGGTCGCCGAGGGCAGCCCCCATGTCAGCCCCCAGACCCGCAGGGCGAGGGCGAGGAGCAGGACGCCCAGGAGGGGTAGGGGGGCGGCGGAAAGCTTGGGCATCGGGAATGATTGTACCCGAAGGCGTCCTCTCCCCGCGACAAGTCGCGACCCTCCCCTCGGAGGGAAGGGTGAGTGAATAAAGGCTAGGGCGCGTCGTGTCGTCAGCCTTGCCGTGCCCGGCAGGGCTGACGACAAGATCAAAGAAACGCTCTTTCACTCACCCTTCCCTCCGAGGGAGGGGTCGGCGGCTTGCCGCCGGGGGTAGGACGCGCCGGGGAGAGGATCATAATAGCCCCCGCCGTGCCTCCAGTTTCACCCGCCGCTGCGCCAGCTCCCCAGCGTCCTCCCGCGCCTTTGTCACCGCTTCGGGCGCGGCCTTCTGCACGAAGCCGGGGTTGTTCAATCGCCCCTGCACCGCTGCCAGTTCCTTGTCCAGCTTGGCGATCTCCGCCGCCAACCGTGTGGACTCGCGGGCGGGATCCACTCCCTCCAGCAGTTCACTCGCGGCGACATAAAACGCCGTACCGGGAACGCCCGTTGAGACGTATTTGCCATCGGTCGGCGGGGCCTCGGCCAGCGTCACCGTCCCCAGCCGAGCCAATGAGATCAGTGAAGGCAACTGATCGCGCAAGGTTGCGGCATTTGTTGCCCCTTCGGGAACGGCAGTCACGGTGAACCGGCGCGCGATCATGGCCGCCCGCGCGGCCTCGTTTTCGGGGCCGCCCGGCGTGAACTCGGCCCGCAACGCGCGCAACGCCGTAATGCTGCCGATGACCAGGGCCATGCCGGTCTCGGCTTCCGGGTCTATGAGCGAGTCATCGGCAATGGGGTAGGGGGCCTGGCTGATGCTGCCTTCTTTGCCCGGCAGTTCCTGCCGGATGGCCTCGGTCACAAACGGCATGATCGGGTGCAACAGGCGCACGGTCGTTTCGAGGACGGTGTAAAGCGTCGCCCGCGCCGCGTCCTTCGCCGGTCCATTCTCGCCCTGCAACGTGGGCTTGCACAGTTCCACGAACCAGTCGCAGTATTCGTTCCACAGGAACTCGTACAGCGCCCCGGAGGCGTCGTCCATGTCGTAGCTCGCCAGCGAGTCGTTTACCGTCTGGATCGTGCGCTGGAGGCGTGACAGTATCCAGCGCTGAGGGAGGGAGGCTCCCCCAGGATTAGGTTTTATTG
>CAXTWM010000187.1:0-9576 GCA_964247915.1 uncultured Armatimonadales bacterium
TCGCGAGGGGCTCGTGGGCTCGGAGATGTGTATAAGCGACCGGGGCCGGCGTGCCGGGGGCCGAAGTCGTCGGCGGCCGGGCCGAGAACCGGGAGGGGGCCGCGCGGGCCGCCGATGCCGCGTCCTGCCCTGCGTTCGGGCGGGACGAGTTCGACGCCCTGCTGCGGCAGACGCAGCCGGACATCGTGGACGTGTGCGTCCCGACGCCCGTCCACCGGGAGTATGTCGAGCGGGCGGCGGCGGCGGGCAAGGCGGTCTTCGTCGAGAAGCCGCTGGCGCGGACACCCGAAGACTGCGACGCCATCGTCGCCGCCGTCGAGCGGGCGGGGGTGCCGCTGATGGCGGGGCATGTCCTGCGCTTCTTCCCGGAGTACGCGGGGGCGAAGCGTCTGGTGGACGCGGGCGGGGTCGGTAAGCCGGCGGCCATTCGGACCGCCCGCCTGGCGGGGATGCCAGCCGGGGGAAGGACCTGGTACGGCGACTCGGCGCAGAGCGGCGGGGTCGTCCTGGACATGATCGTCCACGACTTCGACTGGCTGCGCTGGACCTTCGGCCCGGTCACGCGGGTCTTCGCCCAGGGGCTGTACGGCAGGCCGGAACACGCCGGGAAGCGGGATTATGCGCTCGTGACGCTGCGACTCGAATCCGGGGCCGTCGCCCATGTCTCCGGCTCGTGGGCGCATCCGGGCGGCTTCCGCACGACCCTGGAGATCGCCGGGGATGCGGGCCTGATCGAGCACGACAGCGCCCACAGCGCCCCGCTGACGTTCTCGCCGCACAAGACGGAGGGAGGCGGGGGCGGTGTCGCCGTGCCGGAAAGCCCTCTCGCGGCGGACGAAAACCCGTACTTCCTGGAACTGAGCGCGTTCATCCGGTCGCTGCAAGAAGGCGTCCCGCCGCCGGTGACGGTGTACGACGCACGCGAGGCGGCCCGGATCGCGCTGGCCGCGCTGGAGTCTATCGAGACGGGGAAGGCGGTCGTACTGGCATGACGCTCCAAATCGGGATACTCTCGTTCGCCCACATGCACGCCGCCTCTTATGCGTCGGCCCTGGCCGCCCACCCCGGCGCGACGCTGGCGGGCATCGCCGACCCGGACGCGGCGCGGGGCCAGGCGATGGCCGCGCGCTTCGGGACGGCCTTCTTTGAATCCGACGACGCCCTGCTGGAACGATCCCTAGACGGCGTGATCGTCACGAGCGAGAACGTCCATCACCGGGCGCTGGTGGAGAAAGCCGTCGCGGCGGGCGTCAAGACGATCCTCTGCGAGAAGCCGCTGGCGACGACGCTGGAAGACGCGCGGGCGATGACCAAGCTCTGCACCCAAAACGACGTGCGACTGGCGACCGCCTTCCCCTGCCGGTACGCGCCCGCGTTCGGGCGGCTCCGCGCGCGGGTGCAGGCGGGGGCCATCGGCGAGGTGCTGGCGATCCGGGGCACCAACCGGGGGTCCATGCCCGGCGGCTGGTTCACCGACCGGGCGCTGTCGGGCGGCGGGGCTGTCATTGACCACACCGTCCACGTCGCCGACCTGAACCGCGTGCTGCTGGGCCGCGAAGCGACCGAGGTTTGCGCCGAGATCGGCAGCGGCTTCTACCATCAAAACTGGGACGACACGGGGTTCCTGACCATCAAATACGACGGCGGCGTCTTCGCCACGCTGGACACGAGCTGGTCGCGCCCCAAGACCTACCCGACGTGGGGGGACGTGACGATGCAGGTGGTCGGCACGGGCGGCGTCCTGGACCTGGACATGGTCGCCCAGAACCTCGTGCATTACGACGACGCGGCGGGGCGCGTCTGCTGGGCGCACTGGGGCAGCGGCATGGACGCGGGCCTGGTCGCCGACTTCCTGCGCCTGTGCGCCGGGGAAGATGCGCCGGACCTGGCGACCGGCGAGGACGGCCTGCGCGCTCTGGCCGTCGCCCTGGCCGCTTATCGGTCTGCCGAAACGGGCCAGCCTGTCGGGGTGGAGACCGGGCTATGAAGATCGGGATCAACCGCTGGACCATGCCGCCGGAGTGGAGCCTGGCCGAGTGCTTCCGGGCCGCCACGCGGGCCGGGTTTGACAGCATCGAGATCAACCTCGCCGAAGACGGCGAACTGACCCTGACCAGCACGGAGGCGGACGTGCGGCGGATCGCCGACAGCGCCCGCGCGGCGGGGGTCGCGCTGTCCAGCCTGTCCAACGGGCTGGGGTGGAAATACCCGCTCACATCCAACGACCCAACAGTGCGCCGCCGGGGAACGGAAGTCCTGCGGGCGGCGCTCCAGGCCGCTCGGTGGCTGGACGTGGATACCATCCTGTGTGTGCCGGGCATCGTGACGGCGGATGTCCGCTACGATGTCGCCTACGAGCGGGCGCAGGCCGCGCTGCGGGAGCTAACCCCTGAAGCCGAGGAATTGGGCGTTTCCATCGGCGTGGAGAACGTCTGGAACAAATTCCTCTTGTCGCCGCTGGAGATGGCGCGGTTCGTGGACGGGCTGGGTTCGCCCTGGGCCGGCGTCTACTTCGACGCCGGCAACATTCTGGCCTACGGCTTTCCGCAGCACTGGATCGAGATTCTGGGGGCGCGCATCAAGAAGGTCCACGTCAAGGACTTCAAGACGCAGATCGGCAACATCCAGGCGTTCGCCAACCCGCTGCAAGGGGACGTGCCGTGGGCGGACGTGCGGGACGCCCTGGACGGCATCGGCTACGGCGGCTTCGTCACGGCGGAGGTGGACGGCTACGCCGCCGCGCCCGAGTTGGGCCTGCGCCACATCGCCGAGTCACTGCGGCACGTCTTCGGCTGACGCCGACGGGTGGAGGAGGGGCCGGGATGCGGCGCTCGCAGCTAGACGATCTGCTCCGGCCGGACACGTTCTGGTGGGCCGTGGGAATCGAGGACTCGTTCCTGCCGACGCCATCCCCCCGCACGGGGCGGACGCTGGACGAGTACGAACTGACCGGCCACTATGGCCGCTGGCGCGAGGACATTGACTTGATGGCCGGGTTGGGGGTACGGACGGTGCGCTACGGCATCCCCTGGCACCGCATCAACCCCTTGCCCGGAGAGTGGGACTGGACTTGGGCGGATGGGCCGGTGGACCGGCTGCTGGCGGCGGGAATTGACCCTATCCTAGACCTGGTGCATTACGGCACGCCGACGTGGATCGAAGGGGCGTGGGACAACCCGCGCCTGCCCGAACACATGGCCGAGTATGCCGCGCGAACAGCCGAGCGGTTCGCCGGGCGCGTCCACCTGTGGACGCCGCTCAACGAGCCACGCATCACCGCCTGGGGCTGCGGCATGAGCGGGATTTGGCCGCCCCATCGGCGCGGGTGGCGCGGCTTCGTCGCCGTCCTGCTGGCCGTCTGCCGGGGCATCACGCTGGCGGGGGAGAGGTTGCGCGCCGCCGACCCCGAGAACGTCCTGGTCGCCATTGACGCCGCCAACCGGTGGCTGCCGCCCCACCCCGCCGAGCCGGCGCTGGTCGCCCTGACCGAGTTCCGCCGCGACCTGATGTTTCTGGCCCTGGACCTGCTGGCGGGGCGCGTGGACGTAGGCCATCGCCTGTGGCCCTGGCTGCTCCGGCACGGCGCGACCGAGCGGGAGCTGGCGTGGTTCCGGGAGCGCCCGGCCACGCCCGACATCCTCGGCATCAACCTGTACCCCATGCTGTCGCAGAAGCAGTGGGTGCGGACGCCCGGCGGGCGGGCGCGCATCCGCTTCCCCTACGGCTCCGCCGAGACGGTGGAGCGGGGCGTGACGGACTACTGGGAGCGCTACCGCCGCCCCCTGCTGATCGGCGAAACGGCGGGCCGGGGCCGGGTGGCGCGGCGTCTGGCCTGGCTGGGCGAGTCCGTGGAGGGGGTACGCCGCCTGCGGGCGCGGGGAGTGCCCCTGGTCGGCTATACCTGGTGGCCGGTATACGACCTGCTCGCTTGGGCGTACCAGCACAGCCAGGCCCCGCTGGGCCGGTTCGTCGTGCCGATGGGCCTGTGGGGGCTGGACCCGGAGACGCTGGAACGCCGTCACACCCCGCTGGTGGACGCCTACCGCGCCCTAGCCGTCGCCGGTGCAGGGGCCGCTGGCCCTCTGGCCTCTGCGTCCGCCCCCTAAGTCACCCCTCATCGGCCACCGTTCTCCCCCACAGACGGGCTACTTCTCCCCGGAGCCGGGTTCGGACATCTTGCGGTGCATCTCGGCGGAGGCGGTCGGGGGAATCAGCTCGGCCGTGACGCCCTGGACCTTCGTTTTCAGGCTGCCGGCGATGACCTTGTCCTTGCCGGCCATCAGCGCCTCAAAGCCGTCCTTTGCCACGTCGGCGGGGTCGTCCTTCTTGCTCTGACCTACGGTCGTGTCGTCCATGTCCGCCCGATGGAAGAAGTCCGTCTCGGTCGGGCCGGGCAGCAGGGCCGTCACCGTCACGCCCGTGTCCTTCAGCTCGTTCCGCAGCGCCTCGGCGAACGAGAAGACGAAGGCTTTGGACGCCCCGTAGACGGCCTCGAACGGCGCGGGCATGAGGCTGGCGACCGAGGCAGTGAACAGGATACGGCCCTGGCCGCGCGCGGCCATGTCCTGGACCATGTGCTTGGCGAGGTGGACCGTCGAGATGACGTTGAGGTTGATCAGGTTGATTTCTTCGTCCAGGCTGGTTTCGCGGAAGTCACCGCCGACCCCCACGCCCGCGTTGATGGCGACCGCGTCCACGGGGCGGCCCGATGCCTGGATCTTGTCGTAAAGCTGGTGGACCCCGTCGTGCTCGGCGAGGTTGACGGCGACGGTCTCGACTTGGGCGCCCAGGCTCTGGAGGTCCTGCGCGGCCTGGGCCAAGCCGTCCGGCTCGGCGGCGATCAACAGATCGAAGCCGTTCCGGGCGAACTGCTTGGCGAGTTCGTAGCCGATGCCGCTGGAGCCTCCGGTCACGACGGCGAATTGTCTGCTTGATGATGTGCTCATGGAGTGTTGGTTCTTTCCGGCCCGAAGCATTCACTGCTCCCGGCGGTTCCTTATTCCGCTCCCCCAAGAGAACATAAACGGGCCTGCCTCACGGTTGTGGGACCTTTTAGTCAGGAGGCGCGCGTTACCAGAGGTCAGCGCTGCGAGGACGGCAGCGGACAGGCTCAGGAAGGCTAACCCGTTCCAGCCCAAGGCGGCGGCTCCAGGCTTTGCCGTCGTGGAGACGAACGGCGGGGGTGCCTGGGGAGCCGTGCCGCCGCCGGGCCAACGAATGGGTCACCGCTGTCATGGGTCCGGCGCATGGTCGGAAGCGGCCCAAAAGGACTGCACAGGACGGCCGCCGTCGAACCCCGCCCGCCAACCCGCCTGAGCGATCAGGAACACTTTGATCCGGTCCCGTTGCGGGGCGACCCACAGGCTGGTGCCGTGCGCCCCGCCGTGATGGACCGGACCGATCCCCGCCGGCCAGGGCCGGGCCTGATCCCGGCTCGTGGTGTTCCAGCCCAGGCCGTAGCCGTTCTCGTTGTCCGGCGCACTGAGCAGGCTCCCCGTCTGAGTCGTCGTCATCGCGCGGACCGCCGCTTCGGAGAGCAGACGCCGCCCCTCGAACACGCCGCCCCCGGCGACCATCCGGCAGAACCGAAAGCAGTCTCCGACCGTGGAGAACAGGCCGCCGCCGGGGCTGGGGGACCCGGAAAGCGCGGACAGCGGGTAGGTGAACGGCAGCGCGGCTTCCTTCAGGCCCGTCCCGTCCGCGTCCGGCGCGTAGGGCGTCGCCAGGCGCCCGACCTGTTCCGCGGAGGGCCAGAACGTCGTGTCGGACATGCCCAGCGGGTCAAACAGGCGGGTCTGGAGGAATGCCTCCAAAGGTTCACCGCTCACGACCTCGATGAGACGCCCGGCCACCTCGAACCCCCCGTTGCCGTACTCCCACCGGGTCCCCGGATCGAAGCGCAGGGGCGTGAGCGCGCCGGCCAGCGTCCGCTCGCGCAGCGAACCCGCGTTCAAGCGCCCGTCATGGAACCACGGCAGGACGCCGCCGGTGTGGGACAGGAGATCGCGCACGGTGAGCGAGCGCGTCGGCCTTCGGAGCACCTTGCGGGCATCGTCTTCCTCGGCCACGAACATCTGCCCGCGAAACTCCGGCAGGCGCTCCGAGACCGCGTCATCGAGCGTGATCTGCCCCTCATCTACCAGGAGCATCAAGGCCGCCGCCGTGATCTGCTTGCTGTTGGAGGCGATCCAGAACAGGGTGTCGGGCTGCATGGGCCTCTGCGCGGCGATGTCCGCGTACCCCAGGGTCTCGACGACCGGTGCGCTGTCGCCGGCTCCCGTCAGCAGCACCGCGCCCGCGATCACCTGGTCGTCAACAAAGGGTTGGATGCTTGCGGCAAGCGGGCTAATCGTGTCTGTCATGGTTCAGCCTTTCAGATCGTCTCATTTCAAGCTTCCCTTCAGTCCCTGGATGATCGCCAGCGTCTCACGCTCCGGCTGGTCGTTGAACACGGCCTGCGTGTCCGCCCCGCGCCGCCTGGCCTCGGCGTCGAGTCCCACCCTGTCCCAACCCGGCCAGTAACTTGTCTGCCCTTTTCGCTTGTCTGCTCTCTGAAATGACTTCTCGTCCGCCCCTAAAGAATCCTCCTGCGCTCCCCGATAAATATGCTGGCAGTAGTCTTCACAGGTGTGTGAGGGCGTGGCATCGTCGGGACCCATCTTCAGCTTCATCCGCTTCGCCTCCCCACTTCCCTCTGGGCTGCGCCAAACTTTTTATCGGCCACATTTTACTCGGCAACGGAAGGGACGACATGCAGACACGCAGATTGCTCCTCGCGACGTTCCTGGTCGGCGGGGTGTGCGAGAGCATCCTGACGAACGGGACGTCGGCACGGGCGGCGGGGACGGCGGCGGGGACGGCCATCAGCAACACCGCGTCGGCCACCTATAACGACCCCAACAACACGGGCCAGACCCTCAACGCCACGTCTAACACTGTCTCGGTGACGGTCGCCGAGGTCGCGGGCGTCACGGTCGGCGGCGCGGCCGTCACCGACACCACGCCGGGGCACGCGAACAACCTCCTGCCCGGCGACGTCGTGAACTATGATTTCACGGTCACGAACATCGGCAACGGCGCCAACGCGATCACCCTGCCCGGTGGGGCGACCGTCACCGGCCCCGGCACGGCGGGCGCGCTCCAGTACAGCACCGACGGCGGCGCCCACTTCACCGCGCTGGCGTCCGGCGGCGCGTCCACCTCCCCCGTCGCCGCCAACGGCACAGTCTTGGTGCGCGTCCCCATCACGGTCGCCGCCTCGGCGGCCACGGGCGACGTCATCAAGGTGCTGCTGGGCGACACGGGCGCCAACGACAACAGCACCGGGACGCAGAACATCGCCGACCCCACCCCGTCCGCCGCCGACGTCCACACCGACTCGGCCACGGCCCAGAACGGGCTGCGGGAGGCTAGCGCTTTCCAGAACGGGACGGTCGGCACACAGCCGCAGGCGCTGGCCGTCCTGCTGCTGACCCGCACCGGGTTCACGCAGGGGGCGATTCCTGCCGCAGACACCCTGACCTACTCCCTGGGCCTGAACGTCAGCAGCAGCGTCCCGACGGGCAGCGGCGCGTCCCACGCCCTGGCCGCCGCCGACCTCGTCGCGGCCCCGCTGGCCGTCAACGGCGCGTCCACGCCGAGTGTGCTGATCGCGAACGCCATCCCGGCGGGCACGACCCTGACCGGCACGCCCGCCGCGCCCTCCGGCTGGACCGTGGTTTACACGACGACGGCCACGAGCACGGTCGCCGGGAGCGCTGCCTGGACCACGACCGCGCCGACGGACCTTTCGACCGTCACCCGCGTCGGCTTCATCGCCCCCGGCCCGATCGCGCGGGGCGCGTCCTTGACCGGCTTCTCGTACACGGTCACGACGACCGGGGCGAGCGCCACCTCCCCCACCCTGATCAATAATATCGCCCAGCTTTTCGGGCAGACGGCGGGCGACGCCTCCAACGCCCTGGTCTATGACGAGTCCGGCGACCAAAGCCCGAGCGACTTCAACGACGACGGCAGCCGAGGCTCCAACACGCCCACGACCGGCGTCGCCGCCCCCGGCACCGACGGGACGGACACGGCGGGCAACAACACCGGCACGGGGCCGGGCGGCGAGGACAACGTTTACAGCGTCGCGCCCGCCGGCGTCGTCCTGAACGGGCCGAACGGCCAGCCCGCCGCGACCGGCCCGTCCGGCAACAACGACGACTTTTCCAACCTGTCCACGCCGGTCCCCGCCGGGACCGCGCCGGGCACGACGATCACGCCCGCCGCCGTGGTTTTCACCAACACGCTGCAAAACCCCGGCGCGACCCCCATCAGCGGCAGCGTCCTGCTCGTGCCGCAGCCGCCGGCGGCGCTCACCGGCGGGGCAGCGACCGACCTGCCCACCGGCTCCCGCGTCACGCTCACCTACGGCGGGACGAGCGCCGTCTACACCTACGACGGCACGCACTGGACCCTGACGAGCGGCACGCCGATCTCCATCCCCAGCCTCGCGGCGGGGGCGTCGGTGAACTACACGGCCTCGGTCCTCCTCCCCGCGAACACGCCGCTTTCCACCGACACGGGCCGGGGCTTCCCCGTCCCGATCCTGGCCGTCGTGGACGCCAACGGCAACGGGACGCTCGACGCGGGCGAGCCGACCAACACGACGATAGACCGGCTGTATACGGGCTTCCTCCAGGTGACCAAGCTCGCCCGGATCGTGGCCGCAGACGGCACCACGGTGATTCAGAATTACAGCGCCGGGCCTTCCTCGGCCAACATCCAGCCGGGTCGTTACATTGACTACCAGATCACCTATATCAACGTCTCGTCGGCCCCCGCCGGGAGCGGGAACGTGCTCCTGAACGCCGGCAGCGCCGTGATCGTCGAGGACGGCACGGCGGGCGGCAACAACTGGGCGCTGGACGGCGACGGCAACGGGGTCCTGGACACCAGCAACGTCGTCGGCTCCGCCGTGGACTCGGGGGGCGGCGTCGTCACCTTCTTTAACGGCGGCCCGCCCGCAGCAGGCACCGACCGGACGGGGACGACGGCGGCCACGGACGTTACCAAGTATGTGGACACGATTTCGGGCAGTCTGGCTCCTGGATCGTCCCGCACCTTCACCTTCCGGCGCAAGATCAACTAGCGAGAGCCACTGAGAACACACCATGAAAAAGCAGCACGCACGCCTCGTCCCGCTCGCCGCCCTGGCCGTTCCTCTGATCGTCCTGGGCGCGGGGTCTGTGAACCACGCCGCCCCCGCGCCCGCCGCCCCGAAAGGCGCTCCCGTCCGGCTGCGCCTTTCGGTGGAGCGCGAGACCGTCGCCGCCGACCCGCAGGGCAGGCCGCACATCTCCTGGGCTGCCATGACGGCGGCTCCGGGCGGGGTCCATCCCGGCGACACCCTGCGCTATCGGGTGCTGGCGGAGAACACCGGCGTGGCTCCCGTGAGCGGGCTGGTCGTCACCCAGCCGGTCCCGACCGGCACCGTCTACGTCGCCCGTTCGGCGGAGGGCGATGCCGCCGGGAGCGCACGGGTGGTCTACAGCCTCGACGGTCGGCAGTTCTCGGAGCAGCCCGTTCAGTCTG
>CAXTWM010000188.1:0-9557 GCA_964247915.1 uncultured Armatimonadales bacterium
TTCAGGGACCAGCACGCCGGGAACCGGAGCGGGCGGGGCGGGCGCCGGAGGCCGAGGAACGCCATGACGCGAACACAAAGAATCCTACTCCTTTGGCTGCCCGCCGTCCTCGCCGCCGGGTGCGGGCACGGAGGCGGCGACAGGAAGGAAGAAGCGAAAGACCCACCGCTGCCGACGGTCCAGGTCGCCGCCGTCACGCGCGGGACGCTGGAGCGGGAAACGGCGGCGGCGGGGACGCTGCAAACGCTGCCTGGCCGGGAGGCGACGATCACCCCGCCCGTGGCGGGCGTCCTGGACGCTCTGTTCGTCCGATCGGGGCAGACCGTGCGGCAGGGGCAGACCGTCGCGCGGCTCTCCACCCGGACCCTCGCTGGCCAGATCCAGCAGGCCCAGGCGACGCTCGGGCAGACCCAGGTGCAGGTGCGGCAGGCCCAGGCGAACGCCTTGCAGCAGCAGGCCCAGACGCGCTCCGCCATCCTCCAGGCTCAGGCCAGTCTCCAGAACGCGCGCGCCGCCCTGGAAGGGACGCAGGCGACGCTCACGGGGGCCGAGGCGGGCGTGGTGAACGCCCGGCAGAGCCTGGACCGGGCACAGAAGCTCTATGCCGACGGGCTGGTGGCGCAGAAGGATGTCGAGGCGGCCCAGCTCGCCCTGCGGACGGCCCAAGCCCAGCGCGACGCCCAGCGGCAGACGGTGGCGGGCCAGCGGCAGACGGTGGCGGGCCAGCAGGCGGCGGTCGAGGCGGCGCGGGCGGCGGCGGCGCAGGACGTGGTCAAGCGCCAGGACGTGCTGGTCGCCCGGCAGCAGGTGCGGAACGCCCTGGGGGCGCTGACGACGGCGCGGGCGCAGGCCGCCCTTTACACCCTGCGCGCGCCGCTGGCGGGCCAGGTGATCTCCGTGGGGGCGACCGCCGGCGAGACCGTAGACGCCACGACCAAGATCGCCGTCGTCGCCGACCTGCGCCTCTTGCAGCTCAAGATCAGCCTCCCCGGCGGCGTGGTCTCGCAGGTGCATCGGGGCCAGCCTCTCACGTTCACCGTCGGCAGCCTGCCCGGACGAGTCTTCCGCACCAGCATCCAGTCCGTCGCGCCCGGCGTGGAGGCGGCCACCGGCACAGTCCCGGCCCTCGCCACGGTCGGCAACTCCGGCCGCCTCCTCCGCGACGACACCCTGGCCCGCGTCCAGATCGTGACGGAGCGGCGCGAGAACGTCTTGATCGTGCCGCGCGCAGCCCTCCTGGCCGACCCGGACACGGGCAAAAGCAGCGTGGTGACGGTGGGGAGCGACAAGGCCGCCCATGTGGTCCCGGTCGGAACGGGGCTGTCGGTCGGCGGGGAGGTGGAGATCACGGGCGGGGTCACGGAAGGGCAGCGGGTGGTCATCTCGGGGCAGTACGGCCTGGCGGACGGCGCGAAAGTCCAGGTGCAGCCGGGCGCGGCGGCCAAAGCAGAGGGAGACTCGCATGGGCCTTAGCGCGTTCGTCGGGCACTACCGGAAGGCCATCCTGCTGCTGACCGTCCTGCTCTGCCTGGGCGGGTTCTATGCGTCCCAGGCCCTGCCGGTCGCCATCTTCCCCGACCTGACCGCCCCGCGCATCATCGTGACGGCGGACGCCGGGGACACGCCCATCCCGACCGTCCTGGCGAACATCACCCGGCCACTGGAGAACGCCGTCGCGGGCGTCCCCAACGTCACCCGCGTCCACTCGCTGACCGAGCGCGGGAGCGACGAGCTGGACGTCAACTTCAGCTGGGGCACGGACATGGCCGGGACGCTCCAGCAGGTGCAGGCGCGCGTCGCCCAGCTCCAGGCGACGCTGCCCCCCGGCACGAACGTGACGGCGGAACGGCTCAACCCGTCCGTCTTCCCCGTCATGGGCTACAGCCTGTATTCCCCGACGGTCAGCCAGCAGGAGCTGCGCCGGATCGCCCTTTACACCCTGCGCCCGCGCCTGCTGCGCGTGCCGGGCGTCCGCGAGATCGCCGTGCAGGGCGGCGACACGCCGGACTTCCTGGTCGAGCTGAACCCCACCGCCCTGCTGGCGCGCGGCGTCAGCGCCCAGGACGTGGAGAACGCGCTGTCGAAGAACAACGGGATCAACGCGGTCGGGCACTACGACCAGTCGTTCCTGCGCTACCAGGTCCTCGTCTCGGGCCTGTTCGGGACGACGGGAGACATCGCGGACGTCACCGTCGCCGTCAAGGACCGCGTCCCGGTCACCGTCGGCCAGGTGGGGACGGTGAGGCGGAGCGTCGAGGCGCACACGGTCGAGACCAGCGGGGACGGACGGGCCGCCGTCCTGCTCAACATCATCAAGCAGCCGGCGGGGAACACGGTGCAGGTCTCGGACGGCATCAGGAAGACTCTGGCCGAGGCCAAGCCGCTGCTGCCGCCCGGCATCACGGTCTCGAACTTCTACGACCAGGCCGACATCGTCATCGGGTCCCAGCACTCCGTCATCGAGGCATTGATTCTGGGCGGCGCGCTGGCCCTGGTCGTGCTGATGTTCTTCCTCGGCAACCTGCGGACGGCGGCCATCGTGCTGGTCATCCTGCCGCTCACCGTCGTCATCACGTTCGCCCTGATGAGGCTGCTGGGGCAGACGATGAACATCATGACCCTGGGCGCGCTGGCCGTCGCCCTGGGCCTGGTCATTGACGACGGCATCGTGGTCGTGGAGAACATGTTCCACGAACTCGAAAGCGGGAAGGCGCGCGCCGAGGCCATCGCGGCGGGATTGAAGGCGATCACGCCCGCCATGATCGGCTCGTCGCTGACGACGGTGGCCGCGTTCCTGCCGCTGACCTTCCTGAACGACCTGACCGGCCAGTTCTTCGGGCCGCTGTCGCTGGTGATGATCGCGACCCTGGCCGTCTCGCTGGCCCTGTCCCTGCTGCTGACCCCCATCCTCGCGGGCTGGCTGCTGCCCCCCAAAGCTGCGACGGCGTCTCAGCGGCCATCCCTCGGGGCGCGCGTCTTGGGTTTCTTCCCCCGGCAGTTCGACCGGATCGTGCGCGTCTACGCGCGCCTCCTGGGCTGGTGCCTGCGCCGCCGGGCCGTGGTCCTGCTGCTCCTGCTCCCGCTCGTTGCCGGCACTTACCTCCTCTACGGGCGCATCGAGACCGGCTTCTTCCCCGAGTTCGACGAGGGCGGGTTCGTTCTCGACTACCAGCTCCCCGCCGGCACGTCGCTGGCCGAGACCGACAAGGTCGCGGGCGGGATCGAAACCGTGCTGGCCCGCACACCCGAGGTAGCCGCCTGGTCGCGCCGGACGGGGGCGCAGCTCGGCTTCGACATCACGACAGAGAACCGGGGCGACATGTCAGTGCGGCTCAAGTCGGACCGGACGCGCGACATCAACGCGGTCATGGACGACGTGCGCGACCGGGTCACGGCGGAGTACCCGGCCGCCGACGTGGACTTCCACCAGATCTTGCAGGACAACATCGGCGACATCGCCGGCAGCCCGAACCCCGTGGAGGTCAAGATCTTCGGCCCGGACCAGGCGACGCTGGAAGGGCTGGCGCAGCAGGTGGACGGCGTCCTCGCCAAGCTGCCCTACGTCGTCGGCGACGTCAGCGGCGTCGTCCACAGCAGCCCCGAGGCGGTCCTGAGCGTCAACACCGAGCGGGCACAGCGGTACGGGCTGACGGCGGACGACGTCACGCAGGCCGCCTCGGCGGCCTTGCAGGGCGTCGAGCCGACGCGGGTCCAGCAGGGCGAGGAGGCGGTCGGCGTCCGGGTCGTGCTGGCCCGCCCCGGCCAGACACTCGACCAGAACTTCCTGCCGGACATCCCGGTCGCGTCGCCCGTGACCGGCGGGGACATCCCGGTCAGCGAGGTCGCCACGATTGAGCGGCGTCCGGGGGCTTCCGTCGTGACGCGCGAGGACCAGCGGCAGATGATTTCGGTCACCGCTTCCCTCAAAGACCGCGACCTGGGCAGCGCCACGCAGGACATCCGGGCACAGGTCCGCCGTCAGGTGCCGCTGCCGCCGGGCTACACCATCGAGTACGGGGGCCTGTACGCCAGCCAGCAGCAGTCTTTCTCCGAGCTGGGCACGACGCTGCTGGTGACGACCCTGCTGGTCTTCACGCTGCTGGTCTTCCAGTTCCGCTCCATCCGCCAGGCGGCCGCCCTGCTGCTGGCCGCCGTCCTGTCCCTGTTCGGCGTCCTGCTCGCGCTCTTCCTGACCAGGACGCCGCTCAACATCTCCTCGTTCACCGGCGCGATCATGATCATCGGCATCATCACCGAGAACGGCATCGTCCTGTTCGACTTCTTCAACGGCCTGCGCCGCGAGCACCCGGACCGCCCGCTCGCTGACGTGATGGCCGAGGCGGGCGAAAAGCGCCTGCGCCCGATCCTGATGACCACGGTCGGCGCGATCCTGGCCCTCTTGCCGCTCGCCCTGGGCCTGGGCGCGGGGGCGGCCCTGCAAAAGCCGCTCGCCATCGCCGTCATCGGCGGCCTATCCGTCTCCACCCTGTTCACCCTCCTCATCGCCCCCGTCCTCTATGTGACCCTGGAAGGGCTGACGCGGCATAAAAGGCTATAGGGTATACTCATGTGGGGCACCAGGCAGGGATGCTCGTGAAGGATGCTTATGGCTGAGGTCAGGGACTTGATCCGGGTCGGGCGCTGGATGAGCCGGCAGGAATACGACCGGATGACGGCCACGGGATATGTGCAGGAGAGCATGAGCGGCACCACCCACGTCGCCTCGCTAGCCGATCGGGCCGCGTTTCAAGCCCAAGCCGTAGCAGGAAGCCTTTACGTTGAGTTTGACGTGCCGCGCGACAGCCTGAAGCCGACTCAGCAGGGCTGGGCCAAGCTGCTCGGGCCAAACACACTGGAAGCGCGTCTTGCCGCCGCGAAAAGACAACCGATCCCGCAGATGCCAGCAGCCGGGAACATCCAGCACATTGCCACAAAGTAGCCTGAACCGCTATGCCAATGAATAACCTTCAGAGAATCCAGGTTGAGACCGTTCAAGCGCCGGACGGCAGCAGCATGTACATGGACCTTGTTTTTCCTGGCTACATGGCCCGAGTCACCGTTGGACAGCTAGACGCAGGCCGGGGCTATTGTGACACGGAGATAGTGAGCACGGAGACGGAAGAAGCCGTCCAGTGGCAGCACCAGGAGTTCGGCAGCGCGGCAGACCTGAATGTGGCCCTCACCGACTTCTTCTCCCGCTTGCGCGACCTGCCGGACGACGGGGTCTCCCCTGACAGCACCCCCTTCATGCTTCCTTTAGCCGACCACAACGTCCGCCTGAACTCTCTCCTAAGACCCCTGCTCGCCGTCGCGGGGGAGCGATAGCCTGCGGCGGCGGCGACTTGAACCGCCGCATCGGGTATACTGCTCGCATGGAAGAAGCCGAGCGCCACCCCTGCGAGAGCCTGACGGGATGCAAACTGGGCCGGCCGCGTAGCGAGGCGGCGCGGCGGGCGGTCCTGCGCGCGGCCACGGACCTGCTGGCGCGGGACGGCTTCGCGGACGTTTCGGTGGAGGCCATCGCGGGGGAGGCGGGCGTCAGCAAGGCCACCCTCTACCGCTGGTGGCCCGGCAAGGCCGCCGTCCTTCTGGATGCGTTCCTGGCCGCCGCCGGCCCCCCCACCCCGTTCCCGGACACCGGCTGCCTGGAGGAAGACCTGCGCGGCCAGATGCGGGCGCTGGCCCAGGCCCTGGGCGGGTGCGCGGGGACGGTCCTGCGCGGCGTCCTGGCCGAAGCCCAATCCGATCCCGAGGCCGCCGAGGCGTTCCGCACCCGCTACCTCGCCCCGCGCCGGGCCGAGACGCGCCACGTCCTGGAGCGCGCCCGCGCGCGGGGTCAGCTCTGCCCCAGCGCTGACCTGGAGGCCGCCGCCGACGCGCTTTACGGCCCGCTCTACTTCCGGCTGACGGCGGGCCACGCCCCGCTCGACGCGGCCTTCGTGGACTCCCTGCTCGCCCTGGTCTTCCACGGGCTGCGCCCCGACTGCCCCCTCCCAAAATAGTTCCCCGAGAGTCTGATGCGGCGGGAACGAACCCCCGGTGCGGCGTGTTCCGGGTGAAAGAAACGAAACGCCGCGTTTCGTTTCCCATTACTCACTAAGAAGGAACACCCATGACCCACATCCTGCACCTCGATGCCAGCGCGCGCGGCGCGGCCTCTCACTCGCGCCAGATCTCGGGCGAGTTCGTCCAGACCTGGCTCCAGGCCCACCCCGGCGACACCGTCACCCACCGCGACCTCGGCCACCAGACCATCCCCTTCGTCACCGAAGAGTTCATCGGCGCGATGTACACCCCGGCCGAAGCGCGGACGCCCGAGCAGAAGGCGGTCCTGAAGCTCTCCGACGAGCTGATCGCCGAGCTGAAGGCTGCCGACGTGTATGTGTTCGGCATTCCCATGTACAACTTCGGCGTTCCCGCCGTCTTCAAGGCCTACATCGACTACGTCGCTCGCGTCAACGAGACGTGGAACGGTGCCACTCACGAAGGCCTGCTGAAGAACAAAAAGGCCATCGTCGTGTCGGCGCATGGCGGCGCGGGCTATGGCCCCGGCCAGGAGCGCGAGTCCTACAACCAGCTTGTGCCGACCCTGCGCAGTGTGCTGGGCTTTATGGGCGTGACTGACGTTGAGTTCGTCAGCGTGGAAGGCATGGCGCCCCATTTGCCGGAAGAAAAGCGAGCGCAGGTCGTGGCTGCGGCCCGCGAAAAGATCAAGGCGCTCGCCGGGGCGTAGGGCAGAGAGATCACCCCCTAGCCCCCAGTTCTGGGGGAACCAGATTCAAGAGGGTCCGGCTCCCCCAGAATTGGGGGTTGGGGGGCGATGCTCACTCGCAGGAGATCACACACAATGGCAAACGCAAACAAAGTCGCCCTGATCACGGGCGCGAACAAGGGCATCGGGCTGGAGATCGCCCGGCAGCTCGGCAGGCAGGGCATCACGGTCGTCCTCGGGTCGCGCGACCCGCAGAGAGGACAGGCCGCCGCCGAAGCGCTCAAAGGCGAGGGCATTGACGCCCACACCGTCACGCTGGAAGTGACCGACGCCGCCGACCGCGACGCGGCCCTAGCGTTCCTGCAAGACCAGTTCGGCAGGCTGGACATCCTGGTCAACAACGCCGGGATCATGCTGGAAACGTCGGAGGGCGTCACACCCGACACCCTGGCCCGGACGTATGACGCCAACGTCATCGCGCCCTACTTCCTGACCGAGACCCTGCTGCCGCTGCTCCAGGCCGCCCCGGCGGGGCGCGTCGTCCACCAGTCCAGCGTCCTCGGCTCGCTCGCCACCCATGCCTCCGGCGACCTGCCGACGGAATGGATGCTGCCGGCCTACAATTCCTCCAAAGCCGCGCTGAACATGCTGGGCGTGATCCAGGCCGCGCGCCTCAAGGACACGCCGGTCAAGGTCAACATCGCCCACCCCGGCTCGGTCAAGACCGACATGAACCCCGGCGGCGAACTGAGCCTGGAGGACGGCGCCGAAACCGCCGTCACGCTCGCCACGCTGCCCGACGACGGCCCCACTGGCGGCTACTTCCACCGGGGCGAAACACTCCCCTGGTAAGTCCCCCGCCCCGCGCGGGAGAAAGCACACCCCATGAAAGCCATCCAAGTCACCCAGTCCGGCGGGCCGGACGTGCTCCAGCTCGTTGACCTGCCGACGCCCGCCCCCGGACCGGGGCAGATACTCATCGAAGTCAAGGCGGCGGGAATCAACTTCGCGGACCTCATCGCCCGCGAGGGTCATTATCCGCCCGCCCCGCCGCCGCCGTTCGTGCCCGGCTACGAGGTCGCCGGGGTCGTCTCCGCCGTCGGCGAGGGCGTCGAGGGCTGGAAGCCCGGCGACCGGGTTCTGTCGCTCACCTCGGAAAACTGCACCCAGGGCTACGCCGAGTACGCCGTGGTGGAGGCCGTCGGGGCCGCGCCTCTGCCCGAGACAGTGGGCTTTGCCGAAGCCACCGCGCTGCTCATTCAGGGCCTGACGGCGCACGGGCTGCTGACGCTGGCCGTGCCCGAGATCCAGGGTAAAAGCGTGCTAATCACCGGCGCGGCGGGCGGCGTCGGCTCGCTGCTGGTCCAGCTCGCCAAGCGGCTGGGCGCGGGGACCGTCATCGGCCTGGCGTCTACCAAAGACAAGCGGGCCGAGGTCCAGAAACTGGGCGCGGATGCGGCGATTGACTACACCCAAGACGGCTGGCCGGAGCGGGTGAAGGCCGCGACGGGCGGCAAGGGCGTGGACATCTATCTGGACGCGACCGGCGACAGCGCGGGCGGCGTCAGGCCGCTGGCCGACGGCGGCTACTGGGTCGTCTACGGCGCACAGGCGACCTCAGAGACGGCGCTCACGGGCAGCGACCTGTCAGGCACAATCTTCGGCGGGCAGACGATACGCGGCTGGAACCTGACCCGCACACCCCGCGAAGTCATTTCGGAAACGCTGAAACAGCTCCTCGCCTGGGCCGCCGACGGCAGTTTAAGCATCATCGCCCGCGACCGGTTCCCGCTGGCCGACGCCGCCGAGGCCCACCGCGCCGTCGCGTCCCGCAGGACCTCGGGGAAGGTCGTGCTGGAGCCGTAGGCCCCGGCAGACCGGCCCGGCACTGGCCGGGCCGGCCCCCGAGGTAAAAGCCGCCACGCGACAACGGTGGGCGGGGCGACGGCTCATCGGTAGCGCCCGCCGTTGCCCTGCATGTACAGCAGCACCAGCGCGAGGTCGGCGGGATTGGCGCTCCCTTTGGGGCCGGTTTGCACCTGGGAGTAGGCGAGGCTGCCGTCGGCGTCAAGGATGAACACCGCCGGTTCGCCGTGCGGCTGCGGGCCGTCCTCGTCGTCCGAGCGGTACACGCCGTAGCTCTGCGCGACCCGGAAGTCGGCGTCGGAAAGCAGCGTGAACGGCAGCTTCATCTGGTCGCGCAGTCCGCGCGAGGTTTCGGGCGGGTCAACGCTGACGGCGACGAGTTCGGCCCCCAGCGGCTCGAAACGCGGGTAGATGTCGGCAAAGTCCATCAGCCCTTTGCGCGAAGTCGGGCAGAACTCGCCGCGATAATAGAACAGCAGCAGGAGCTTGTCTCCGCGCAGCTCGGACAAGGTGCGCTGCTGCCCGTCTTGGTCGCGCAGCGAAAAGTCGGGGGCTGGAGTCTGGTTGCGAAGCATGGTTAGTTTTCCTTCGTGGTGTGTCGCTCAGGCGGGCAGTCTGCGGAATGATCGGCTTTTTCAGATGCCGGCGTGTCACTGTAGGAGGGACTGGACAGGGCCGGTGCGTCCCGCGAGCCGCCAGGCGGTAAGGAGGCCGGGGCCGGCGAGGAGCAGGGCGATGGTCAGAAACACCTGGGTCAGCGGGTACTCGAAGCCGCCTTTCTGTACGTCGTAGCCATGCGGCAGATGGACCTTGAAGATCGCGCCCAACATGATGACCAGAATGCCGACGCTCGCCAGGCGCGTCAGCACGCCGAACAGAACGCCCAGCCCGCCCAAAAACTCGCCGTACCCGACTAGGGCCGCAACCGGCAGGGGCAAATGTCCGAATCCGGCGAAGCCTTGAAGGCCAGGCCCGCCGA
>CAXTWM010000189.1:0-9553 GCA_964247915.1 uncultured Armatimonadales bacterium
GGTTGAAATCGGAGAGGTAGGCGTCGAGCAGGCGCAGGCGCTCTTCGGGGGCGTCGTCGCCGCTGAAGAAGACGCGGGCGTTGGACGGGTGGTAGTAGGCCTGGTGGAAAGCGACGAACTGCTCATAGGTCAGGTCGGGGATGTCTTTCGGATCGCCGCCCGAAGACAGCCGGTACAACTGGTCCGGGAACAGGGACGCCTGCGCGTACCGGTAGACCAGCGAGGACGGGGACGAGTACGCGCCCTTCATCTCGTTGAACACGACACCCTTGTAGATTAACGTGTCAGCGGGATCGTTCAGCTCATAATGCCAGCCCTGCTGCTCAAAGGTCTCGCGGGCTAGGCGTGGGTAAAAAACCGTATCCAGGTACACATCCACGAGGTTGTAGAAATCCCTCAGATTGGTACTCGCAACGGGATAGCAGGTCCGGTCGGGATAGGTCATGGCGTTCAGGAACGTGTTCATGGAGCCTTTGATGAGTTCCACGAAGGGGTCTTTGAGCGGGAACTTGCGCGAGCCGCACAGCACGGCATGTTCGAGGATATGGGCCACGCCCGTCGAGTCGACGGGGGGAGTGGCAAAGGTGATGCCGAAGCACTTGTTCTCGTCGTCGCTTTCCAGCGAGAGCAGTTCGGCCCCGGTCTTGACATGCCGATAAAGCCGCGCTTCGGTACTGAGTTCGGGGATCGCCTGGTCACGCACCAGGTCAAAGCCGTGAAGGTTCATGGATTGTTCTCTTTTCTTTCAAAGCGCATCTGACGCCTCACGCCCCCAGGCCCGCCCCGCCGCCGATGCCGCGCTCCTCGGCTTTGGCTTGGGCGTAGCCGCTCTGGACGAAGCCGCGCACCGGGTCGGCGGGGTCCGGCAGGCCCATCTCGGAGCGCACCTTCCACAAGAGGGGCCGGACGTCCGTCGCGAAGGCGGCCTTGATCGCCTCCTCGGCGGCGACCAGGTCTTCGGCCTCCCGTGCGGTCTTTAAGAGATGCTGAGGCACGATCAAGGCTTTGGCGTAGGCCGTTTGCAGGGCGACCAGGCTCTGGATCATCTCGGCGATCTTGTTTTTCAGCGTGTGGCTCTCGTCGATCATGTAAGCCACGCCTCCGGCCAGGCCGTCGTTCTCGCCCGCGACCAGCTCCGTGTAGATCAGGTACAGTTCATACGGGTTGACGGAGCCGGTCGTCAGGTCGTCGTCGGCGTACTTGCGGCCGTTGAAGTGGAAGCCGCCCAGACGGCCCTCGTCCAAGAGGAACCCGACGATGTGCTCGATGTTGGCGCCGGGCAGGTGATGGCCGAGATCTACTAAGACCTGGGCGCGCTCGCCCAGGGCCGCGCAGAAGGCGTAGGCCATGCCCCAGTCGGCGATGTCCGTGTGATAGAAGGCCGGCTCAAAGGGCTTGTACTCGATGAGCATCCGCTGGTCGTCTTTCAGGTCGGCATAGACCTCGGCCAGCCCCTCCGCGAACCACCGCTTGCGCGCCCGCATGTCGCCCTGGCCGGGGAAGTTGGTGCCGTCGGCGAACCACAGGGACAGATTCTTGCTCCCGACGACATTCATGATCTCGACACACTCGCGCATATGGGCGACGGCCTTGTCACGGACAGGCTGCCGGGCGCTGCCCAGGCTGCCGAACCGGTACTCAAAGTCCTGGAAGACGTTCGGGTTGACCGCGCCGACCCCGACGCCGAGCGAGCGCGCATAGGCCGACAGTTCTTGCCAGTCCGCCCCGGCGTCCCACGGGATGTGGACGGCGACATGGGGCGCGATGCCCGTGTACTCGTGCGCCTGGGCGGCGTCCTCGAACTTCTCAAAGACCGTGCGCGGCGCCCCCGCCATCCGAAAGGCCCCGAAGCGGGTCCCGCTGTCCGCGTAGCCCCACGAAGGCGTCTCGACCGCCTGCGCCTTCAGCCGTGCCTCGACGGTGGCGACATCTATCTCCTCGTCGGTCAGGCGCCGCGCGAGCAGGTCATATTCGGCTTGATAGTTCGTCATGGAAGTATCTCCTGCCCCCGTAGTTCCCCGCCCCACCCCTCTTTCCCTGCTTCCCTTCGCCTTGACAACGGGGCGGGCACAAGGTACACTGACAAACACTATTTTCAAGACTCGATTTTCGGAAAGAGCGGTTCGAGGAGCAGGCCATGATCATCATACTCTCGTCAGCGGCGACGAAGGAGAACTTAAAGCACGTGACACAGATGCTGGAGGAGCGCGGCTACGGGGTCCATCTCTCGGAGGGTGTGGAGACGACCATCGTGGGCGCGGTGGGCGTCCCCAACGACCCGTCGGGCAAGGCCGAGGTGATGGAGCAGTTCGCCGCCCTGCCCTATGTGGACAAAGTCGTCCCTGTCACCAAGCCCTACAAGGTCGTCAACAAGCAGTTCCACCCGGAGCCAACGGTCATCAACGTGCGCGGCGTCCGCATCGGCAACCCGGCCTTCGTCGCCGTCATGGCCGGCCCCTGCACGGTCGAGACCGAGCCGCAGCTCATGGAAGCGGCGCGGGCCGTCAAGGCCGCCGGGGCGCACATCCTGCGCGGCGGGGCCTACAAGCCCAGCACGTCCCCCTACTCCTTCCACGGGCATGGCGAGCCGGCTCTGAAAATGCTGGCCGCCGCCCGCGAAGAATTGAACATGCCCATCATCACGGAAGTGCTGGACGTCCGCGACGTGGAGCTGGTCTGCAACTACGCGGACATCTTGCAGGTCGGGACGCGCAACATGGCGAACTTCCCGCTCCTGACGGAGATCGGCAAGACGCAGACGCCCGTCATGCTCAAGCGCGGCATGGCGGCCACCATTGAAGAGTGGCTCCAGGCCGCCGAGTACATCGCCAGCCGGGGCAACAAAAACGTCATGCTCTGCGAGCGCGGCATCCGCACCTTCGAGACCTACACCCGCAACACCTTCGACATCAACGCCGTCGCCGCCGTGAAAGAACTGTCCCACCTGCCCATCATCGCCGACCCCTCCCACGCGACGGGCAAGGCCAGCCTGGTCAACGCCGTCACCCGCGCCGCCATCGCGGCGGGGGCCGACGGCATCATCATCGAGGTCCACCCGAACCCCGAAAAGGCCCTCAAAGACGGCGCCCAGTCCCTCCTGCCCGAAGCCTTCGGGACGCTGATGCACGACATCGCCCCCATCGCCCAGGCCGTGGGCCGGCACCTGTAAGGAGGTTGTCATGGCTATCCTGCAAGCCCCCGCCGCGCGCAGTTCCGTTGACCGCGCGTGGGACATCTACTACCGCCTGCGCCCGCAAATCGAGACGCCGGACAACATCGGCAAATTGATTCTGCTGGATTTGGACAGCGGCGCCTACGAGATCGCCGAAGACGAACTCGGCTTTGCTGCGTCCGCCCGTGTGCGCGAACGTCATCCTAACGGCAATCTTTTTGCCCTGCGTATCGGCTATAAAACAACCGCTTCCTTTTGCGGCGACATGGAACGCCTTCCCGAATGATGCGCGGCGTGACAATCCGCCGTCAAGCCACATTGCCGGTTACGTTCCGCCTGCCGGGGCAGCCCGACTTCACGTTGGAGTTCGTAGTAGATACCGGCTTCACGGACTTCCTGACTCTGCCTCCGGCGGCGGTCACGGCCATGCGATTGCCATTCGACCATCAAGAAACAGCCGGTTTAGCAGACGGCAGCACGATCAGGCTCGACGTTCATACAGCCACGATTTTGTGGAACAACATCGAGCGGCAAGTGAGCGTCATCGCAACAGGCCGCCGCCCCCTCCTCGGCACGGCCCTGTTAGACGACCAGGAGCTGCGCGCGCAGTTCCGCGAGAGCGGCCTGGTCAGTGTGGAAGAATTGTAACGCCGACGAAAGCCAAGCAGGGAAAAGACGAGGCCGCAGAGAATGAGCGTACAAGAAACGCCACTCAGCGGCCTTTCCTTTTCGTAGGAAGCAGGCGATATTATGGCATCCCCACTGACGATCAAACAACCGGGCGCGGCATCCCACGTCAAGCAATATTTATTGGCGGCTTTGCTGATCTTGCCCATGCTTTATCTTCGCTACTTAAAAAGCAACGGGGGCATGATTCATTACACACCACCTCTGCTCAACCTTGCGGCGCACGCGGCGCTTGTTCTGCTGCCCCTGTCCGTGGCCTACGTGATGGTCTACAAGCCGTTCGAGTTCCGCGACTCTGGCGAAACGATCCTGGGACAGCAGACGTTCTGGTCGACCCGGACACAGAGCTGGTGGATGCTCGGGCTGCTCTGGTCCGCCCCGCTGCTCGCCCTGGCCGTGCTGCTTTATGAAGCGCCGCGCTTGATGAGCAGCGCCGCGCTTTGGAGCACGGGGCCGGGGTCCGCGTTCCTGACGATGGCGCTGGCGTTCGCGTTCGGCTTCGTGTTCGGCACGATGCTGCGGGAGCGGACCCAGATTCGGGTTTCGGAAGCGGGGCTGCGGCACGGGCTGACCCGCTTCCACGAGTGGCCAGAGATTGACCACATCTCCGTAGAGAACGACACTTACGGCCTTTACCACCGCGTTAACCCAGCCCTGCCTTTTTCGTATTTCAAGCTGACCGAGGCGGAAAGCAGGCGCATCCTGGCCGACTATCTGGATAAGTACGGGGTGTGCCAGTCGCGCGGGCCGGAGCCGGCGCTCCAGACCGTCAAACTCTGCGTCGCGGCCGCGATGGCCCTGATCGTCGGCGCGGGCTTTTGGCTCTACCTGACGACGGCGATTGACCCGCGGTGGCTGATCCTCGGCGCGCTGGGTGCGGGCGTCGGGGCGACGATGCTGCTGGAAGTCGTGCGCGGCGTCGGCAAGGTGACGATGACGAAGCCGCTGGTCGAGGCGGAGCGGGTCGAGGCGGACTAGCCGCGCGCTCGCGCGGCGGTTTTGGGAAGCGGGACGGACGATGATTGGGACACCACTCACGCGGGCATGGATTAACCGCAGCTATCAGTGAAGGAGAGGAAGCCAAAATGACAATCACACTGGCACCGCAGACGGAAGCAAAATTAAAAGAGATGGCGATACGCGAGGGCCGCGACGAGAATACGCTGGCGGATGCTCTGCTGGCGGAAGTCCTGGAAGCGGCGAACCGCGACTTTGAGGAAGCCTGTGAGGCTATCGCCGAGTCGCTGGCAAGCGACCCGAAGGGCGACATCTCTTTTGAAGATTACCGGGCGCAGTTTGAGGCGGAGCGCGAAGCCCGCCAGCGCAAGCGTGAAGGGGTGAAAGACAAAGTGGCGGCATGAGCTAGGAAGTAGAGGAACAACCATCATGGGATTTGACCAGTATCACGAGCCGGCGGACGAGCTATCGCAGGAGACGCGGACGTTTGCGCGGATGATCGCGTCGCTTACCGAAGAAGCCGAGGCAATCAACTGGTACGAGCAGCGCATCTCGGTCGAACGGAACAAGGACGCGCGGGCGATCATGCAGAACGCCCAGCAGGAGGAGTTCAAGCACTTCGGGATGGACCTGGAGTTCCTGCTGCGCCAGAAGCCGAAGTGGAAGGTCGCGCTGCAAGGCATCCTCTTCCGAGACGGCGACATCGTGGAACACGGGGAAGAAGCCGAGAAGGCCGAGGACGAAGCTTGAACCGGCGGGACGCTCCCGCCCGGCAAACCGGGGGACAGAGCCAATGACGTGGACGCCGCTCACGCGCGCCGGGCTGGTCATCGGGCTGGGGGTCGGCGGGTTCTTTGACGGGATCGTGCTGCACCAGATCCTCCAGTGGCACCACCTGGTCTGCTTCACGCCGGACTGCCAGCCGACGTCGGTGGAGATGCTCCAGCATCAGAACACGCAGGACGGCTACTTCCACCTGGCTGTCTGGATACTCACGATCATCGGAACCCTCCTGCTGTTCCGCGCCGCCCGTCAGCCGGGCACGCCCTGGACGGCGAAAGCGTTCGGCGGGTCGGTCTTTGCGGGCTGGGGGACGTTCAACTTCGTGGAGGGGCTGGTAGACCACCAGATTCTAGGCATCCACCACGTCCTCCCCGGCCCGCACCAGTTCGCGGCGGACATGGCGTTCCTGGCTTCAGGCGTGTTGCTGGCGCTGGGCGGCTGGCTGCTGGCCTCGGCGGGCGGGGCCGCGCCGGCGGACCGGCAGGCGGGAACGATTGCCCGCCCGGCGTGAGCGGGACGGAAGGAAGAAGCAGATGGCGCTGGCGGAGCAGTACGTCGAGAAGACCCACTACACGGAGGCCGAATACTTTGAATTCGAGCGCACGGCCTTCGGGCGCTGGGAGTATATGAACGGCGAGATACGCCAGATGGCGGGCGGCTCGGATGATCACGGCATGATTGCCAGCAACGTAGGCCGCGCGCTGGGTAATGCGCTGGTTCCACGAGGCTGCCGCGTCTATGTGGAGAACCTTAAGGTACACACAGGCGATGGGGTTGACACGGCCCCGGATGTGTCGGTGGTCTGCGGCGAACGGCTGTATTATCTGGGCAAGACCGACGTTATCCTGAACCCGCTGCTCGTGGTGGAGGTGCTATCACCGTCCACAGAAGGCTATGACCGGGGGAAGAAGTTCGACCACTACCAGACGATCTCGTCGCTTCAGGATTATCTGCTGGTGGAGCAAGACCAAGCGCGTATCCTGCTGTTCACACGCCGCAACAGCCGTTGGGAGATGCAGGAGGTGAAAGGGACGGATAGCGGCGTTCACCTGCCCTCCGTAGACGTGACGTTGGCACTCAGCGATGTCTACGCGCTGATCGAGTTCGGTGCGGAGTGACTATGACAGATGAGGCACACTTTCCGGGGCACTTTGGGACCGTCGCCATCGTCGGCGTCGGGCTGATCGGCGGCTCGCTGGGCATGGCCTTGAGGCAGAGGCGGCTGGCGCGGCGCGTCATCGGGATCGGGCGCAGTCAGGACCGGCTGGACAAGGCCGTGGCGCTGGGGGCGATAGATTCGGGCGTGACGGAGATGGCGCGGGGCGTGGCCGAGGCGGATGTGGTCGTGCTGTGTACCACGGTCGGGCACATCGTCGAGACGCTGCCCGATGTGCTGGAAGCCACCCGGCCGAGCGCGGTCGTCTCGGACGTGGGAAGCACGAAGGGGGCCATCGCCCGGCGGGCGGCGGGGTCCCCGTTTTTCGTCGGCGGGCACCCGATGGCCGGCTCGGAGCAGGCGGGGGTGGAAGCGGCGACGCCATTGCTGTTTGAGGAGGCAACCTGGGCGGTGACGCCGACCGAGGAGACCGATTCGGGGGCGCTGCGGACGGTGGAACGGCTGGCGCGCGAGGTGGGGGCGACGACGCTGACGCTGACGCCGGAAGCGCACGACGCCATGCTGGCCGTGACCAGCCACCTGCCGCACGTCCTGGCCTCCGCCCTGATGCGTCAGGCGGCGGCGGCGCAGCGGGTCCACCCGCGGACGCGGCGGCTGACGGCGGGCAGTTTCGCGGACGGGACGCGGGTGGCCGCAAGTCCGCCGGAGATATGGCGCGACGTCTGCCTGACCAACCGTGAGGCGCTGCTAGCCGCGCTTCATGGTTTCCGCGCGGAACTGGACGTGCTGGAGGAGGCCGTGGCATCCGGCGACGCGGCCCGCATCGAGGCTTTCTTCACGGCGGGGGCGGAGGCGAAGCGCGGCTGGGGCGCATTGTAGCAAGGAGCGGAAAAGATATAGACAGGAGGGCGGGGAACCCCGCCCTCCTTTCTTACAGCACGTTCAGGAAGTCCTTTGACTCATCGAACTTGCGGCAAGTTTCGGTTTCGACGGCCTCCCAGACCGGCGGCGAGAAGGCCAGCCATTTCTCCACTTCGGGCGCCAGCGGGGGGACGAGCGTGTCGCCGCCGCTGCCGATCGCCAGCTTGCGGGCGACGTGGTCCGCCGCCTGGATCGTCGCCGCCAGCTCGAAATGCTCCTTGGCGAAGACCGGCTGGTGGTGGAGCGTGATCATGGCCGTCAGCGACAGGGGCAGGTTCCACTTCTCGGCGATCCGCTTGCCGACCAGGGCGTGGCCGACGCCCAAGGCAGTCTTTTCGGCTTCCCAGACGGAAATCTTGGCGGCGGCAGCCAGTTTGATAGCGATGGCGTACTGGTCCGGGAAATACTGGTCCAGGAACAGCTTGCCGATGTCGTGCAGCAGGCCGCCGATGAAGACCTCTTCGACGGATTTGGCCCCGATCCCCTTGCGGCGGGCGATCACGCCCGCCGCCGCCGCCCCGCCCATCGAGTGCGCCCAGAAGGCGTCCCGGTCCAGCGCGGTCTTCTGGCCGCGCGCGTCGAAGGCGTTGAAAACGCCGAGCGAGGTGGTCAGGTTGCGGACGGTGTTGAAGCCCAGGATGACGACGGCGTTGGTGACGGTCGCGATTTTGCGCGGGAAGCCGTAGTAGGAGGAGTTGACCAGCCGCAGCACCTTAGAGGCCAGCGCCTGGTCGGCGGAGATCAGGCGGTTCAGGTCGCTGGCCGATGTGGTCGGGTCGTTGATCGTCTGCATGACCCGCACGATCACGGCAGGCAGGGGCGGCAGGTCCTGTAGCTCGTCTTCGATGATACGCAGCAGGCGTTCCTGCTTCAGCTTGGTTTCAATCAGAGTCGGCACGGCCAGTCCTCACTTCGCGGGATAGAAACGACGGAACGGGAAGTTCTGCCGTCATTATCGGCACGGGGGAGGGCGAACTAGAGAGGATCACCTCACTAGCTGGAGGATGGCTTTGAACTCGGGCGTGCCGGCCTCGCGCAACAGCTCGTAGACGGCGGCCTCGGCGGCGCAGGGCAGGACATCGCTGTCGCGCATCCGCTCCATGCCCAGCTTGTGCTTCTCCAGGGAGCGGGCGGAAACGGCGTCGGCGGCGACATGGACCTGATAGCCTTGAGAGACCAGATCAAGAGCCGTCTGCGAGACGCAGATGTGGGTCTCGACTCCGCACAGCAGAATCTGACGCTTACCGGACGCGACGATCCCGTCGAGGAAGCCCTGCACCCCAGCGCAGGAGAAGCACATCTTGTCTATGGGGGCACAGGCGGCGGAGGCGGGGAGCGCCTGCGCGATCTCGGGGACGACGCCGCCCATGCGCTCGGCGTACTGGGTCGTCGGGACGATCGGGACCTGCATGACGGTCGCCGCCTGGATCAGCAGGCGGACGTTTCCGAGGAGCCGCTCGCGGTCGTGGATGCCGCGCAGGAACGGCTCCTGCATGTCCACGACGACCAGCAGGGTGTCGGCGCGGTTCAGGACATGAGGATGGCGGGCATCGGTCATGGGAAGTTCTCTCAGACGCGGGCGGGCGAGGCGCAGGAGGCGCGTGGAATGAGCTGGCCGGGCAGGCTGACGTCGCGTTCGGCGATGGCGTCGGGAGACTCGGCGTCGTGCATCCGGTACAGAGCGGCAACGGCGGCCTTGGCGATCAGGGCGGCGGGCTGGCGGATGACGGTCAGGGGCGGGGTCAGCGCCTCGGCCATGCGGGGCGTGTCGCCGAAGCCGGCGAGGGAAACGTCGGCGGGGACGCGCCGGCCGATCTCGGCCAGCGTCTGGGCGGCGATGGCGGCGACGTTCTCGTCGTGGCAGACCACGGCCGTCGGCCTTTCGCCAGTGGGGGCGTCCGGCCCGGATAGGGGGG
>CAXTWM010000190.1:0-9478 GCA_964247915.1 uncultured Armatimonadales bacterium
TCCCCGGCGTGAACACGGCCCCGAGCTTCGCCGCAGCGGGTCGCCTCACCGCCCCGCTTTCGATCCCGCTGAACGTCCAATTCGGGCACGGCAGCGGCGTTTCCTTCCTTTATAACCTGGCCGCCGAGCAGCCGCCCACGCCCGGCAGCAAGGCGCCCGCCGCGCCCCGCGCCGCCACCTACGGCTTCTCCAACGCCCTGGCGTTCGGCCACGACTCCCTGCACCTGAACGGCCTGATGTACCTGGGGAATGGTGTGGGGGCGGACGGCAAGGGTAAAACGTCCCAGGTCATCTCGCAGGCGTTGGCGTTCGAGAACAAAGGCTGGAAGCTGGACGCCCACTTCCAGTCCGTCGGCAAGGATTTCAGCGCGGCGGACACGCTCAAAGGCGCGGCCCCTCTGATGGGCCTGGCCTCCGACCTGACGGCGGCGACGGCGGGGCAGTTGGCGGGTCTGCGCGGGCAGAACGACCTGGGCTTCGGGCTGGCCCACGCGGACGCGCACGGCAGCCTCGCCGTCGGGTTCAAAGAGAACGACAACACGGTCAGCCACCTCAAGACGACGCAGCAGTCTCTCTCCCTGGGACGATCCTTCGGGCACGGGTTTCAGTTTGAGGCCGGCCGCGACACCCTCAGCGCCAAGCCGACCGGGGGCGGTTCGTCCCAGGCGCTGACCACGACCACGAACCACCTGAAATTGGGCATGGACGGCGGCAAGGGGCTGACGTTCTCCGCCGAGGCCAATCTCATCGGCGACAGCAAGGGCCGCGCCGAGCAGCACATGGCCTATAGTTTCGCCAACCAGTTCGGGAACACGCACTTCGCGACCCACTTCGGGTCCAACAGTCTCCAAAGCGCCGGCTCCAAAAACGGAGAAAAAGCGACGGATCAGACGCTGGGGGTGGACATTGACCGGCAGAGCAAAGGCCTGGGCCTGAAAGCCTCGTTCCTCCAGTTCGCCGCGACCGGCAAGGATGGCGGCCGCCAGACCAAGACGACTGAGCACCTGGAACTGGCGCTCATGGACACGCAGGTCGCGTTCAATCTTCAGAGCAACTCTAATCTGCAAAGCAGCGGGAGCGCCAAGAAGGGCGGCGGGGGGGACGGGGACAAGACGCTGACCCTGGATCTGGCCCGCCAGACGAAAGGGCTGTCGCTGAAAGCCTCCGTCCTCCAGTTCACCCCCACGGCCCAAAAAGGGCGGAACAAAACGGATGAGCGCCTGGAGATGAGCTGGCAGGCCGGCAAGAACGTCACGCTGGCGGGGCACTGGGCGGGCGTCAACACCCAGAGCGCCCAGGCCGCGCCGGGCAAAAACGGGGCGAGCCGCGAGGAAAAGCGGGACATGACCGCGACGCTGGACGGGCTGCGCCTGCGCGGCCTGCGTAACTCGAAGGCGGTCCTGAATGTGGCCCAGGCCATATCCCAGGGGAAGATGCAGAGCGACACCCGCGCCCTGTGCTTCGACTCGGACCGGGCGGACACGCACGTCCATTTCGAGTACACCGGCAGCGACCTGGGCTGGGACAAGGGGCGCAACTCGCTGGTCAGCCGCGCCGTCCGCGTCGCCAGCATCGCGCCCGGCGACTGGCTGCACTACAGCGCCTACTACAAGGCGCGGTCGCAGACGCTGGGCGGGCACCTGCCGGACATCCGCGACTACTCGGTCGGGATGCAGCTCAAACACGTCACGCTGGTCTACCACTACCTGAACCAGCAGGAGCAGCCGGACGGCTCGGTCAGAGACATCGTGCTGTCGCACTACGGCGCGGACGGCCCGCTGACCCGGAAGCTGGCCTGGAACCTCCAGTACGAGCACACGGACAACCGCGCGGACAAGTCGGGCCTCGAATCCTGGCTGGCTGGGTTCAAGGGCGACCTCAGCCCCCACGAAAGCATTACCCTGATGCTGGGCCGCCCCGAGCTGCGCATGGACGGGACCACCGTCCCCGGCGAAACCTTCAAGATGACCTTCACCTGCAAGCTCGACGAGGCCGACTCGGTGGCCTTCAACGGCGAAGTGACGAACTGGTCGCGCAAGACTAGAGACACCCCCCACACCGTGGAAGGCAACTTCCGCATGGACGTCAACAAAGGGTTTTAGGCCCGCCCCTCCCCTGTCAGGGGAGGGGTTCTTGCTGCCGGGAAGGTCTTCTACCCCTGCCCCTTCCAGTCCGGCTGGGCGACTTCCTGCCAGCGGGCGCGGATGGCCTCGACCTGGGCGGACGGCAGCGGGCCGGCGTCGAGCAGGCGGGCATTGGACAGCCAGCGGTCCGGATTCTGCGTCCCGACAATGGCCGTGGAGACGCCCGGCTGGGCTAGGGTGAAGCGCAGGGCGACCGAGACAGCGTCCGGGCCGCTCAGGAAGTCATAGGCCAGCGCCTGAAGCCGCTGGAAGTACGGGTAGGCGTACTCGCTCTCCGGCATGGTTTCTTTGGTCCAGGCGGCGTTGGCGATGGGGCGCTTGGCGATGACGCCCATGCCCTTCTCCAGCGCCAGCGGCAGAGTCAGCGTGATCGGCTCCTGGTCGGCGATGCTGACCGACGTTTGCAGCGTGTCGAACGCGCCGCACTCGACCGCGTAGCGCGCCGCCCCCTGGTCGCCGCTGTAGCCGATCAGCCGCGTCTTGCCCGCGTCTCGCGCCTCCTGCAAGACGGCGATCACGTCCCCCTGCCGCAGCTTGGCCTCGTCGCACGAGTGGAGCTGCACCAGGTCCACCCGGTCCGTCCCCAGCCGGATGAGGCTGCGGTCAATGCTCTCGCGCAGCATCCGGGGGTCCCAGTCCTCGCCGGCCAGCCCCGACGAGTGCCCGCACTTGGTAAACAGGTGGAAGGCGTCCCGCCGGTGCCCCACGGCCTTCCCGATCAGCTCCTCGCTGTCCACATAGCACTCCGCCGTGTCAATGACGTTCAGCCCCGCGTCCAGCGCGCTCCCCAGCAGGCGCTCCACCGTGTCCAGCGAGGCGTTCTGGTAGCCGATCTCGGCCCCGCCGAAGCCCAGCGCGCTCACCTCCAGCCCGGTCTTCCCCAAAGGTCGTCGTTCCATGAGTGTATCCCCCGTCGTCATCGGTTAGTCTGTAGAGGTGTTGTACCCACAGGATCACCCCACCGCACCTCCAGCCAGTACCGGCGCGGGTCGGAATAGCTTTTGCGCCGCGCAGGCGGCTGGAGCGCGATCCAGTTGGCGAAGCGCGTCGGGACGGTGACTTTGGCCCCGTGACGGCCCCCGTCCTGGGCGGGGGAAATGCCCCAGCCGGGCTTGCCCCGCCCGCCCTCGATCGGGCCGTAGGGGTTGTCCAGCGGCGGGTCGCCCGGCATCGCCAGGTCCGGCGGCAGGGCGGCCCGGTCGGTCGGCAGGCGCGAATGCGCGCGCAGGGTCAGGCGGGGGAAGTGGACCGGATCGGCCTGCATGGCCGCCAGGTCGCGCGCCCCGGTGTCGAACAGGATAAAGTTGGCGTGGGTGTGGATGCCCGTGTGGCCGATCTCCACGCGGGCGGCGCGGGGGATCACGAGCCGCCCCGGCGCCTGCGCCCCCGCCGGGACCCAGGCAAGCAGGACGACCAGGAGCAGACACAGGCCCAGCGCGGGGCGTTTGCGCCGCGCCCCGCCGGGGAACAAAAAGACGGACCTTTGATGCACGATAGGAACCCCTTTATGGCCGTTGAGCAGACCGACATTCAAGACCCCGAGAAGCCCCCGAAGGTCGAAGCGCCGGACGCCGAATCGCAGTTCATCCTCCAGAAAGTCCAGCCGGGCCTGCTCGGCCTGATGGACGGCTCGGTTTCCACCCTGGCCCCGATCTTCGCGGCGGCGGGCCTGACCGGGCACTCCCGGTCCGCCTTCTTCGTCGGCCTGGCCGCCTCGGTGGGGGCGGGGATCAGCATGGGCCTGGCCGAAGCGCTCTCGGACGACGGCGAGGTGACCGGGCGCGGCAAGCCGGTCGTGCGCGGCCTGATTACGGGCCTGGCGACGACCGTGGGCGGGATGCTGCACACGCTGCCGTTCCTGATCGCGAGCCTCGCCCTGGCCCTGCACCTCGCCTACGGCGTCGTCGTCGTGGAACTGCTCGCCATCGCCTACATCCGCTACCGCTTTATGAAGAGTCCGCTGGCGCAGACCGTCGTGCAGGTCATCGTCGGCGGCGGCATCGTCTTCGCCATCGGCCTGTGGCTCGGCAAGATTGGCGCGGGGTGAACGGGAAACCCGGCCTGAAGGCCGGGCCTATTCGGAGGGGCCGCCCCTGCACTGGCAGACCCAGAGGGCTTCGGGGCTACAGACTCACCCCCGCGACTTTGTCCGAAGCCCCGAAGGGGCGGCCCTCCGGCGAAGCCGGGCGTAGACCGGCCCTTCAGGACCGGGCCTTCTTCCTCGCCTCTGCCGCTTCGAGCAATGCGGCAATGAGCAGGCGGTCATGGGTATCGGACGCTAGCTTGGGACCACCCTTTAGCCTTTCCGCCCAACTTAAGGCCGTATCTCCAAACTCGTCGCGGTGTCTGACCTCAGCGCCTTTCGACAACAATACTTTGACCATGCTCAACTTGCCGTGCAAGACGGCGATTTCTAACGCGGACCATCTCGGATTCCAGGCATCCATTTGGCTCCATGTCAGCGCCTTTCTTCCATGCGACACTTGAACGTAGTCCCATTTAACTTTCTGGGTGAAGCTCAGAGGCACCGCTTGCGCGTTCGGGTCCGCGCCCTCGTTCAGCAGACGTGTTGCGGCGGCGAGATCGTTCACCTGCACTGCACGCACAAGATCGCTGTTGCGCTGCTGCCGACGCGCCTGCTCGCCGTCCGGCCATAGCCGCCAGGCGAGAACGCCGACGACGAGCGCCAGCAGGCACAGGCCGATGATCCGTTTTATGCTTTTGTCCACAGCGGCCTCTTCGGCTTCTGCCCCTCATTCTCCTGCCGCAACCGCCGGTCTTCATGTCGTTTTCATCGCGCCCGTGATATAATGGAAAGACATCATGGGCAGGCGGGCGCAAGTCTGCCTGCCACGAAGGAGCCGGAATGAACAACGAGACGAACACCCATGCGATAACGGAAGACAGCGCCGAGACCGGAGAGATCACGGTGACGCGCCGCCAGGTGCTGCGGTCGGCGGTCAAGACGGCGGCGGGGGCGGGCCTGCTCCTGCTGCTGCCGATGGCGCACGAGGCGGCCAGTGCCGACACGGGCAAGGGCGCGGCGCCCCCGGACACGACCGGATGGACCGTCATCGGCAAGGCCGAGCAGTTCGTCAAGGGGCAGCCGCAGCGGACGGGCCTGGCGGGCGGGGCCGTGCTGTATGTCACCCGACTGACGGGGGATACGGTTTCGGTCGTGTCGGCCAAGTGTACGCACCGGGGCTGCGAGGTCGGCTGGGGTAAGGACGTGGGCCAGTTCGTCTGCCCCTGCCACGGGGCCGCCTTCGCCACGAGCGGCAAGAACCTCCACGGCACGACGCGGCATCCCGACGAGGCGCTGCCCGCCCTGCCGTCCGTGCCCGCCGTCCAGAAGAAGGGCCAGATTCTGGCGAACCTCAAAGCGATCCCCGCCCCCGCCTTGATCCCAGGGCATTAGGGGCCTTGATCCGGCGGCAGGTGCCGGCGGCGCAGGGCGCGGATGATGGCCGGGTCGGAGACGACATAGGCCGGGAAGGTCCCCCAGGGGCGGCTGACGACCCAGGGGAAGGGGCAGTCGGCGGAAACGCCGATGAAGACGTCAATGTGGCTGCCGTGGACGCCGTAGCCGTCGTCCCCCGCGAAGAAGTACCCGTCATGCCGGACGCGCGCCCCGTCCGGCAGGGTCAGGAGGCAGCCGCGCGCAGAGGGGATGTAGAGGACGGTGCCGATGGGGATCTGCGATTCGTCCACGGCGATCGTCCGGTACGGCACCAGGTCGTAGTCGTCCACCCCCTCGCCGTAGGGCGTGTCGGACTTCTCAAAGCGGACAAAGGGCGCCTGCGTCATCGTCGGCCAGTACGGCTTGCAGTCGGTGAGGGGGTGCGGGCCGATCCCGGCGAACGTGTAGACCTGGCCGTCCATCCGCACCGCCCCCTCGACGGCGGCCCGGCAGAACGACTCGGGCGGCAGTCGCGGCCCGAAGGGCTTTTCGTCCGTGTCCAGCAGCGGGACGCCGGACGTAGAGTGGTAGCTCGGCGTCCAGTACCAGGTCGCCCACAGCGTCTTCGGGTCGGAGAGGGCGCGCGGCGCGGGAAGGTCAAACCCCTCCCGGTGCTGGAGCCGCTGCTGCGCGCGGGCCGTCCGCACGGCCCGCAGCCCGACCGCGAGGAGGGCGGCGAGCAGGACGCTCGCCCCCACCAGCCCCGCCGCCCGTCGGCGTCGCCAAACTGCTTCCCGCGTGCTCATGCCAGAGCACTATACCCACTTGAGCGGCAGGAGCGGCTACCGGCGCGGACGCCAGGGCAGCAGAAACGGGACGCCGCTCCGCTCGTACTCCGCGTAGGCTTCCCCATAGGCGGTCCGCAGCCGCGCGGCCTCGTGCCGGGAGGCGGGGACCGTGTAAAGCGTGATGAGCGCGTTGAAGAGCAGCAGGCGCGCGGTCATCCGGGGCATCAGCCAGAAGAGCGGCAGTATCCAGAAGTTCAGGGCGTGCCGGCTCCAGCGGAACAGCCCGCCGGTCTTCAGCCGATGCCCTTCCCCTTCCTTCAAAGCCGGCCCCTGCGCTTCCGGCGCGGCGGGGACTTCGGCGTCCCCCCGCGCCCAGGCCGCCAGGCTGGACAGCCCCGAGAACGGCCCCAGCCCGATCTGCCGGGCACCGCCGAGCATCATCAGCAGCGAGAAAAGCTGCCCCACCCGCAGCAGTCCCGCGCACAGCCCGCGCACCCGGTACAATTCCCGGTCGGGCAGCCGGGCCGCGTACATCCCCAGTGCCCCGAAGGAAAGCAGGGCGAAGGCGTTGTAGAAGAGGCGGTAGAAGGCATTCCGCCGCCGCTCGCCCATCCACTGAGCGGCGGCTTCTTTGGCCGGGCCGCTCGCCAGCAGGCTGTGTGCGCCCAAAAACAGGGCGGCTGCCGCCGCCAAACGCCACAAGGCTTTCCCCAAACACGGCCTCTTTCTAGCCCCTGTCACGGCGTCGCCTTGATGGCCTGCACCGTCTCCCGCACCCACCGGAGGTTCACATCCCCCTCCTCGACGCTCGGCGGGATGGCGTAGCCCTCCGTCCAGCCGTTCCAGATGTCCACCGAAAGTCCGTCGGTCTCATACCGCACGGCCAGCGCTTTCTGCCGCTGCCGCCAGGCCGCGTTGAAGCCGTAGACTGGGAGCGGGAAGACATGATGGGCGTCGTAGCCCGGCATGATCGGCGCGATCAGCGGGAGGCCAGAATTCGCCCAGCGCCGCAGGACCGACTCGGCGTACTGCTGCCGCTCCTCCTCGGTGATAGTGGCGAGGTCGGCGTGGTACGCGATGCCCTGGGACGTGATGTTGAACGGGTTGATCGCCAGCACACTCAGTTGCCGCCCCAGCGCCTGGGGATCCGGCCCGGCCTCGGACCCGTAGGGCGGGAGCGGCGTCGGGTCTAGGATAAAGCCGACATCATCGCCCGTCTGCTGCTTCAACCGGGTCGCCGCCGTGCCGAAGCCCTGGGCGAAAACATCGGGATCAATCACGCCGCCGTGGATGGTCTCGATGAGCCACAGGACGTGGCGCGGTCGGCCATTCCGGTCGCTGACGCGCAGCCAGTTCGCCTCGTCCCCGAAGTTTTTCAGCAGCCATGCCGCCCGCCCGGCCAGCGGGTCCAGGTTGGCGGGGAAGTCGGCGTAGAACGGGAACCGGGGGCCGACTTCCAGCATGGGCGCGACCAGCAGCCCGTGCGCCTGCGCCTGCGCGAAGAAGTGACGCCCCTGGGCGACCTGCTCCGCCTCGGTGTAGTGGCCCGCCTTTGGATCGCCCGGCCAGCGAGTTTGGGAGAAGAGCCAGGCGGGCGCGGACGAGTCGGTCTCGCCGTCGTGCCCCCAATAGGAAAGCTCCACCGTGTTCAGCCCGACCGAGGCCATCTGCGCCAGCGCGTCGTCCATGCCCCCGTCCGCGCTTTCCTTCCCGTGACCCGAAGCCAGCGGGTGCCGCGTGTACAGCGGCACGGAGCCGGGGTTGGGCGGCCCCGCGAAGAACAAGGCGCTCAGGAGGCGTTCGCCGTGGTGGAGGCTGTTAGCGATCCGTCCCCATGCAGCGGCTCGCGGGGGCAGGGGCGCAGGAGCCGCCCCGACGGGCCGCAGTCCCATCGCCAAGAGGCCGCAAGCTGCGGCAAGCGCCAGCCGTCCTGGGTGGAAGCAGTGGAGGGTTCGTTTTGACATTTTTCTTGTCACAAAAACCGTGCCGTCTTTCTCGCCCAATCCGTCGCAGGTCCGTACTCGCAAACTTCTAAATCACCTGTCTACCATTGTACCCGGCGAGAGCAGATTTTGGCGCACTCGCAGCGCCATCTCCTGCGCCGCCCGCGCATCAATTCTGTGGTTCCTGAACTCGGCGGCGTGGAGCCACGGGTTGTTGCGGTGATTCGGGAGCGTGTCGTAGCGCGGGAACAGGTGCCAATGCACATGCGCCTCGGCGTTGCCGTAACAGGCGTGGTTCATCTTCCAGGGCCGGAATGTCTGAACGAGTGCGCCCGTCGCCGCCATGACCTCCCCGAACAGCGCCGTTTGCACGGCGGGCGTCAGTTCGTGGAGTTCCCGGACGTGCGTTTTGAGCAGCACCAGCGCATACCCCGGATGGTACTGGTGGTCGCCGATGACGAACAGGGAGTGCTCAAACTCGTGGATAAAGTACGGGTTCCGTCCTTCACGCCAGAGTTGAACCCGTTCACAGATCAAACACGGTTCCTCTGTCATCGTCGGTTCTCCCTTTCTTCACCATGCGCCCTCTTCGGCGCGGGCGGCCAGATGCTTTCGGCGGGCGGGATGTCGCTCCCGGCCTGCTTCTTCCGGGCCAGCAGGGCCGCGAAACGGCGCAGGATGGCCCGGAGGCCGTCAAACGCTAGCCAGCCGAGGACGGTGATCTCCACTAGGAGGAGCAGCCCCATCCACAGCGGGGCCAGGCGCCAGAACTCGGCGACCAAAAACCGCTCGATTTGTAGCCCGATCAATTCACTCCTCCTCCGCCTGGAGGCCCGCGATCTTGCCCTCGCCGTCCAGCGTGACCAGGACGAGCAGCGAGAGGTTGGTGTAGCGCATCCGGTAGCGGCGCTGGGGCTTGGCGGCGGTGCCGACCTGCTCGACCAGTTCCACGGACTGGATGGGGCCGAGGGACTGGAAGAGGGAGCGCCGCTCGGCCCAGGAGGGCTGGAGTGACAGGGCGAAGGCGGGGGACAGCGGCGCGGCGTAGACGTCCGGGTCGGTCCGGTGCGTGTAGAAGGCTTGGAGGGCGGCGGCGATCTGCGGGGCGCGGTCGGGGATCGGGCGGTACGCCAGGGCGGGGAGGAAGGCGGCGGCACGGCCGGGTTCACCTGCGACATGCTGTGCCTGCCCGACGACAAAGTG
>CAXTWM010000191.1:0-9457 GCA_964247915.1 uncultured Armatimonadales bacterium
GGGGAGCGGTGGGCAGTGCCGAGGCCGAAACCGCGCCCGCTGCGTGGTGGTGCAGCACGGTGCTGACGTGGTGCCCGACGTTGTGGACGCGGGTGTTAATTCGGGTGCTCAGGGTGTGCATCTGGTCGCCGAACGACGCCTGTTTGGCAAGGATCGGGCCGAACGTGTCGTCCACGAAGCCGCCGACCAGGAAGCTCAGGGCCAGCCCGACCATGTAAACAACGTTGAGGACGCCCATCGCCGCGCCGCGCTTGTTCTCGGCGACCACGTCACCCACATAGGCATAGAGGGAAGGCCACAGAGCCGCCTGCCCCAGCCCGTCCAGCCCCCGCAGGAAGCCGAAGACGAGCAGCGTGATGACTGCCGTTGCCGCCAAAGGGTCGTACTTGGTCGTGATGAAGATGAGCGGAGTGAAAACGGTCATGGCCGCACCGCCCAGCATGAGCGGCTTGCGCCCGAACTTGTCCGCCAGCACACCCAGCGGGGATTTGAAGAGCACCTCACTGATAAAGAAGGGGATCATCAGAAGGCCATAGGTGCCGGTGGGGATCTTCAGCCCCTGCGTGAAGTAGATCGGCAGCGCGGAGTTGTTCAGGACGGAGATGCCCAGCTCGGCGCAGGCGGCGATCAGCACGACCGGCATGACGGCGGCCAGCCACTTGACGGACGCGGCGGGAGCCGTGGCAGCGTCAGTCGGCGCGGGGTACGCTTTGGCGTTCGGCTCTGGAAGGGGCTGGCTCATGGGTTGCTCCAATGACTTCGGGTGGGGGGCGCAACAGGTGCGAAACACGGCGTAGACAGTTGCGCCGCTACAGCAAGACCTCGCGCCCGGTCTCGGCGGACTCGTACAGCGCGTCCAGAAGGCGCGTCACCAGCAGGCCCTGCTCGCCGGGGACAGGGACGGGCGCGTCGTCGGCCAGCGCCTGGACGAAGGCGCGTAGTTCGGCCTCGTGGGTGCCGACGCGCGGCAGGAAAACGGGCGTCGTGTCGGTCAGTGTCCCGCTTTCCTCGCGGAACAGGCGCGTCCGGGAGTCGTCCGAGGGGTACAAATGCGCCCCGCCCTCGCTCCCCAGGAGCAGGGTGTGAAACTGGTTCTCGGCGATGTTGGCGGCGAACGAGGACTCCAGGGACAGCGTCGCGCCGCTCTTGAACCGGATAAAGCCCGCCGCGAAGTCCTCCACGGTGAACGTCCGGGGGTCCCACTGCCCCATCAGGCCCAGGACGCCCTCGCGCGTCCCGAACTTGGCATAAGTCTGGCCCGTCACCGACACGGGTTCGGGGTGCCCCATCAGCCACAAGGTCAGGTCCAGGATGTGGACGCCGATGTCAATGAGCGGCCCCCCGCCTTGCTTGTCCTTCTGCGTGAACAGGCCCCAGCCGGGGATGCCGCGCCGCCGCAGGGCGTGGGCGCGGGCGTAATAGATTTCGCCCAGCCTGCCGTCGTCCACGAACCGCTTCACGGCCTGGGCGCCGGCCCCGAAGCGCACGTTGAGCGCGACCCCGAGCTGCCGACCGGCCGCCCGCCCCGCCGCCACCATTTCCGCCCCTTCGAGGGCGTTGACCGCGAGCGGCTTCTCGCAGATGACGTGCTTGCCCGCCGCGAATGAGTCCACGACGGGCTGCTTGTGCAGGTAGTTGGGCGTACAGACGTCCACGGCGTCGATCTCGCCCATCTCCAGCATCTTGCGGTAGTCGGTGAACGTGTGCGCGACGCCGAACTTGTCCGAGGCCGCGCGTAAGGCCGCCTCGTTGATGTCACAGACGGCGACGACCCGCGCCAGCCCCTCGTCCTGCATCTTCTGATAGGCCGGCAGATGCGCCCCCTGCCCGATGTAGCCCGTGCCGATTACCGCGATCCCGATAGGTTTCGCCATGTCCGAATCCTGCTTCGCCTGGTGCGTCCGATAGCTGCTGACGGCTTTTTCGCCGCCCGCACCGTGTTTTCCTGCAAGCGCCGGAGAAATATTATCACGGAGACCTGCGAACGGCAAGATACTAAGCAGGAATCGCAGAAGGAAATCAGGAAAAGACGTTGCGTTACAACGAAGCCCGTCGTGGGTACTTTTGCTCGCTTTGGAGGCTCGCTTTTGGGAATTCTCACCCTGCTCCGTTTTGTCACCGATCATCCGCTCAACGCCGGTCGCAGATTCGACGCGCTGGGCCGCTTCACGCGCTGGCAGATTGGCTCCCGGATGCTGCCCGGCACCGCCGTGGCCGTCCCCTTTGTCAACCAGTCCAGGCTCCTGATAACCCCCGGCATGACCGGGGCCACCGGCAACATCTATACTGGCCTTCACGAGTTTGAGGACATGGGTTTTCTGCTGCATGTCCTGCGGGAAGACGACCTATTCGTGGACATCGGCGCCAACGTCGGCTCATATACTGTCCTCGCCGGGGCAGCCATTGGCGCTCATTGCGTGTCGGTGGAACCTCTGCCCGCGACTTATGAACATCTGCTGGACAACATCTATCTGAACCGGATGCCGGACCGCGTCACTGCGCTTAACATCGGTCTGGGCCGCGAAGAGGGAACGCTGCGGTTTTCCTCGGGGTATGACACGATGAATCACGTTCTGGCGGAGGACGAGACCGGGGTGCCGGCGACGGAAGTACCGGTGCGCCGGCTGGACACGGTCGTTGGCCAGGCGCAGCCCGCCGTCCTCAAGATTGATGTGGAAGGATTCGAAACGGAGGTGATCCTCGGCGGAGAGGCGACCCTAGCGCAGTCTTCGTTGCTGGCAGTCATTATGGAGTTGAACGGCAGCGGCCGGCGGTACGGCTATGAGGAGGCGGTCATCCACCAGACCATGCTGGATCACGGATTTCAGACCTTCTCGTACCGCCCTTTAACGCGCGATTTGATCGCTTTGGACTCGACCAATACCAATTCGGGGAACACTCTTTACCTCAAGAACGTGGAGCAGGTGGTCGAGCGCGTCAAGTCAGCACCTCCCTTCCTAGCACGTGGAAGACAGATTTAAGGGTAACGAAAACGGCCCGCCGGTTCTATTCGGCGGGCCGTTTTGCTCTTTCAGCGCGTGCGTTTTGGGAATCGCAGCGCCAGCAAAGGCCGGAAGCGTCGCAGCGCAATATCCTTGATGGACCGCGCCCGTTGCCATCTGTGCGGGGCGTTCTGGCCGGGGATGGACACATCCACAGCCATCGCCGTCAGCCCCAGGTAGAAAAGGGCCGCCAGAGCCAGATAAACGCCAAAGATTTCCAAGACCACCACTGCCGCAACCCTACGCTTCCCACAGGCCGTCGAAAAGACCGGTGCTATTGTGAGAATTATCTCACAGAATGGGCGGGGCTAAACATCGGCGGCATCGGTGGGCGTCAGCAAAGTCGGCGTCCGATCGGGCATGTGCCAGTCGCTGTCCAGATACTCGGTCCAGACGCGGTCGTAGACCTCGATGGTCTGCCGAGCGATGGTGTGCCAGTTGAACGTCGTTTGGACCCGCTCGTAGGCGGTTCCGACCATCCGCGCCGCCGTGTCCGGCTCGTGCAGCAGCTTCAGCAGGCCGTCGGCCAGCGAGTTCGGGTTGCCGGCGTAGGTGGTGATGCCCGTGACGTTGTTTTCGACCACTTCCGGCAGGCCCCCGGCGTCGGAAACGACGACGGGGACATGGGCGGCCATCGCTTCCAGGGCGACAATGCCGAACGGCTCATACAACGAAGGGAAGCAGGCGATGTCAATGATGCCGTAGATCTTCATCAGGTCTTCATCGGGGACGAACCCGGCGAAGTAGACGTGCCGCTCCATGCCGAGGTACGCCGCCAGGTTGACCAGGTGCTCCCGGCTGCCGCCGCCGCAGATGAGCAGCTTGGCGTCGTGGTAGCCCCAGCGCACCTTGGGCAGCGCCTCGATCAAGACCTGGACGCCCTTTTCGCGCACCATGCGCCCGACGAAAAAGATGATCTTCTCTTCCGGCGCGGCGTAGCGGGCGCGGAAGGCGGCCTTCTCGTCCGGCGTGAAGTCCGGCAGCGTGAACTTGGCGGCGTCCACGCCGTTCGGGACGACGTCCATCTTGTCCCAGGGCGTGTGCAGGGCGTGTTCGCACTCGCGCTTCATGAACTCGGTGCAGACGATGACGCGCCAAGCCTCGTGCTGGAGCTGCTCCTCGACCGAATTGATGTACCCCTGGGTGGGGCCTTTGATGCCGTTGTTCCGCCCGTACTCGGTGGCGTGGATGGTGGCGACGAGCGGCAGGTGGTACTTGTGCTTGAGCGCCGCGGCGGCGAAGTGGGCGAGCCAGTCGTGTGGGTGGAGCAGGAGCGGCTGCCCATCGCCTTTGTTCAGAATCTCGGCGATCAGCGTGTCGGCGCGGGCCAGCATGGCGTCGTTCAGGAGCTGGACCCAGTGGATGAAGTCGTTGCCCGGCCCCGACGGCGTGACGCGGTACAGGTGAATGCCGTCCTCGACCTCCTCGGCAGCCGCGCCGGGGTGCTCGCAGGTAACGACGTGGACCTCGATGTTCAGTTTGACCAGGGCGTGCGCCAGGTCATACACATGGCGCGAGATGCCGCCGACGATCTTGGGGGGATACTCCCAGCTTAACATGATGACGCGCATGGTCGTTGCGTAGTCTCCTTTAGGGAAGCGGTTCGGGGGCGGGCGGGGCTTCTGCCCGGTGGCCGATGTCGCTGCGGTAATGCATGTGGTCGAAGGCGATGTTTTTGACGGCGGCGTAGGCGCGGGCGCGGGCCTGGGTGAAATCATCACCGAGGGCCGTCACGCCCAGGACGCGCCCACCTGCCGTCACGACCCGGCCCTCGGCGTCAAACTTCGTCCCGGCCTGGAAGGCGACGACATCCGAGAGGTGCGCGACCTGTTCCAAACCGTCTATGGGCAGGCCGGTAGCATACGGGCCGGGGTAGCCGCCCGACGCCAAGACGACGCAGACCGCGCTCTGCGGCTTCCAACGGACTTCGACTTCGTCCAGGTGCGCGTCGGTGACGCCCAGCAGGATGTCTACGAGGTCCGTTTCCAAGAGGGGCAGGACGACCTGCGTTTCGGGGTCGCCGAAGCGGCAGTTGAACTCCAGCGTCTTGAGTGCGCCGTCTTTCGTGACCATGATGCCCGCGTACAGCACGCCTTTGTAGGGGATGCCGGACTCGCGGATGGCCTCCACGGCGGGCCGCAAAATCTGCTCGACCGCCTGCTGGTACAGCGCGGGCGTCACGACCGGGACGGGGGCGTAACAGCCCATGCCGCCCGTGTTCGGGCCTTCATCCCCGTCCAGCGCGCGCTTGTGGTCTTGGACCGGGATCATGGGGACGATGGTGGTGCCGTCGGTGAAGGCCATCAGGGAGGCTTCCTCGCCCTCCAAGAACTCTTCCACGACGACCGTGTCGCCGGAGGCGCCGAAGACGCGCTCCCGCATGATCTGCGACAGCGCCTCCTGCGCCTCACCCTCAGTCCGGCAGATGAAGACACCCTTGCCCGCCGCCTCGCCGTCGGCCTTCACGACCAGGGGCGCGTCGGCCTGCGCCCCGAAATGGGAATGGACGTAATAGACGGCGGCCTCATAGGAGGTGAACGAGGCGAAGTAGGCGGTCGGGATGTTGTAGCGCAGCATCAGCCCTTTGGCATACGCCTTCGAGCCTTCGAGCTGGGCCGGCTCGCGGGCCGGGCCGAAGATACGCAGCCCGCGCTGTTCGAACAGGTCCACGATGCCGCCAATTAGCGGCACTTCCGGCCCGACCACGGTCAGGTCAATGCCGTTCTCGGTGGCGAACTGGAGCAGGGCGTCACCCTCCGTGATCGCCAGCGGCACACACTCGGCCAGCTTCGCGATCCCGGCGTTGCCCGGCGCGCAGAAGATCCGGCTGACCTGCGGACTCTGCGCCAGCTTCCAGACCAGCGCGTGCTCGCGCCCCCCGCCGCCGATCACCAGGACTTTAAGCATCCATCTTCTTCCCTAGAAGTTCTTCCCTAGAACCCTGTCGGCTCATCCGTGCGCGTTGTGTCTAAATCCACGAACTTCGCAAACTGGGGCATAAATCCGACTTTGACCATGCCCGTCGGCCCGTTCCGATGCTTGCCGACGATGATCTCCGTTTCCTCCATCTCCGCCATCTCCGGCCGCTCCCCGCCCTCGACGTTGAAGGCTTCCTTCATCTTATAGTACGCCTCGCGGTACAGAAAGCAGACCATGTCGGCCTCCGCCTCGATAGACCCCGATTCTCGAAGATCTGAAAGCATAGGACGTTTGTTCTCGCGGCTCTCGACGGCGCGCGAAAGCTGGGACAGGGCGACGACCGGGACCTTCAGCTCGCGGCCCAGCGACTTCAGGCCGCGCGCGATCTCGCCGATCTCCTGGACGCGGTTTTCCGTCCGGCGGTGCGAACGCATGAGCTGCAAGTAGTCCACGATGATCAGGCCCAGCCCGTTGTGCTCGGCCATCAGGCGGCGGCACTTGGCGCGCATGGTCAGCGCGGACGTGTCGGTGGCGTCATCAATAAAGATAGGCGCCTCGTACATCCCCTGAACGACCTGGGCCAGCTTGCCCCATTCGTCCTCGTTCAGATGCCCGGTCCGCAGCTTGTGCGAGTTGACCTGCGCCTGCGAACAGAGCATCCGCAGGGCGAGCTGCTCTTTGGACATCTCCAGCGAGAAGATCGCCACCGGCTTGTGCTCTTTGATGGCGACGTGCTCGGCGATGGAGAGGCAAAGTGATGTGTTATGGACGCACACGTCCTGCGCGATAAAGTTAGCCCCGTCGGGAACACTGAGGTCGTAGACTTGGTGTTCGCCAACGGCTTCAATGGAGACAATCCCATCCCAATAGAGGTCCGGGCTGGACAAACGGCGCAGGGCGGCGTCATCCAGCACTTCGGCATACCGCGCCAGACGGTAGGGCGGCAGGCCGCGCTGCATGTGCGGGTTGTAGCCGCCGTGTTTGCCCCGGCTGACGGTTTCGCCGCTCCGACGCGCGAGTTCCACGAGAGAAAGCGACTGCGCGGCGACGGCCTCTTTGACGTAAAGCCAGGCATCCGGCGGCAGGTGGCCCGTGTTGCTGCGCCGCGATTTGAACTCGCTGCCGAACCGGGCGGCTTTGTCGCCGATCCAGCCGATCTCCGTCTGATAGGTGGTTATGGAAGCCGGTTCCGTGATCTCGACGCGCCAGCAGCGGGGCGTCTTCCGCCAGAGTTTGGCGACGATGCCGAAGCGCGTCAGGGCGTGATGGACGTCCTGTGCCAGTTTCTCCGAGGCAACGGCGAACTCGATGCGCGGGTAGCCGCCCATGTTGTAGATCGTGCCGTCGCAGCTCATCAGGACGCGCAGGAACTCGGCCAGGTGGGGCTTGGTCCAACGCCAGACGCACGCCGGGAACGACTTGTCTTCGGCCAGTTTCCCCCATAAACCGAGTTCTTGCAGCCAAACCGTCAAGGGGTTCGGCGAGGACTTCCACTCGGAACATGTCGGGCGCACAACTTGGTAGGTAATCAATTCCTGTCGTATGACACAGGACACATAATGCTGGCTGATGATCTGCTGGAAATCACTGACAATAGCGGGGTCAGTGTTGGTGAAGCAAGGACAGCGGCCTGTCAGACCGCCTTCCGCGATGAAGTAAGCCATCAGGCGAACCAACTCAGGCGGCATGGTATCTTCCGTGCCGAAGGCAGGGACGCGGCGAGGCACGGCGATCTTGGAACCGACGGAAAGGTCGTGCAAAGGCGTCCAGCCGTGGACGGTCATAAACGGGTGGTGGCCCGTCACATCTACCGTGCGCCCAGTGCAGGTACGGACACGGAAGCAGGGCTTGACGCCGCTGTCCACCCAGGCGCTTATGTCTGCCGTTCGGACTTGGCCGGTCTCGGAGAGGCCAAAAACGACAGGTAACCTGTGCTGCACATACTCTTCCAGCGTCAGCCGAGCGCCGGTAGAAGGGTCATCAATAAGTGTGCTCGCGGTGAGACACTTCCCCATCGAAGGACGTGCGGCCACGATGATTAAGTCGGTGTTTTGCAGGCCCGACGTGATCATGTCAAAGTCGTGAATTCCCGTGGACAGGCCGGAAATGCGCGACTTCATCTCGCTGAGTTCTTCGGCCTTGTCGTAGACCGAGAGCAGCAGGGTCCGCAGGGGGGAAAAGTAGGCGACGGCGCGCTGCTGGGAGACGCCAAAGATGGAGCGCTCGGCCTCATCCAGCACCTCGCCGACGTCTTCCACCTCGCCGCGCGCCGACCCGATGATCTCCAGGGAGGCGGAAATCAGGCGGCGCAGGGTGGCTTTTTCTTCAACAATCTTGGCGTAATACTCGACATTCGCCGCCGTCGGTACGGTGTCGAACAGGGCAGCGAGGTAAGCCATGCCGCCGATGGCGTCCAATTGGTCCCGGTTTTTGAGTTCGTTCGGGACCGTCACCAAGTCAATCGGCTCGTCGCGCTCGGCGAGGAACGTGATGACGTCGAAAAGCGTCTGGTGGTTCTCGCGGTAAAAGTCTTCCTTGTCCAGAATCTCGAAGACTTTTTCGACGGCGGACCGCTCGATCAGCATTGCGCCCAGCGTGGATTGCTCCGCTTCGATCGAGTGAGGCGGGACGTAAGCGCCAAGCGGGCCGCCGCCCGGCCCGCCGAAGGCGTTACCCCCGTTGAAGCCGCCGTTGCCGTTTCCGCCGTTATAGCCGCCGCCGGAGCGGCCTGATTTGTAATCGTTGCGTTCAGGCATGGGAGGGGTCCGGGGCGCGTCTGAGTTGCAAAGAGCGCGCCCCGAGGCGGCGGGACTATTCGGCGACGACGGCGACTTTGAGGGGGACGGTGACGTCGCGGTGCAGCTTGATGGGCACGTCGTACTCGCCGACGGCTTTGATGGGGTCGAGGAGGCCGACCTTGCGCTTGTCCAGCTTGACGCTCAGTTCGCGCTCGACGGCCTCGGCGATGTCGCCCGCCGTGATCCGGCCATAGAGGCGGCTGTTCTGGCCAGCCTTCACGGTGAGGGTGATGGTCTTGTCGTTCAGTTGTTCCGCCGTGCGGTCGGCATCGGATCGCATCCGCTCGGTGCGGCGCTCTTCCAGGGCGTGTTTGGATTGGAGATTCTTGAGCGCGCCGCCGGCGGCCTCAATGGCGAGCTTGCGCGGGTACAGGTAGTTGCGGGCGTAGCCGTCGGCGACGGTGACGACCTCGCCCTGTTTGCCCTGATGGGCGATGTCTTGCAGCAGTATGACTTTCATGGTGCGTTCTTCCTTTGTGTGGCGTTTGTGCTAATGATAAAGCGGTCACTTCGACTGGCGGTATTCCAGGCCGATGAGGGCGCTGGCGTGATGGTTCAGGTTCTCGCCGCCGACGACCAGGCCCAGATCGGGGGCCAGCATCAGGACGCCCTTGGCGTCCAGGTGGTAGTTGTTCGGGTCGTAAAGGTCCAGCGAGAGCGTCGTGCGCCGGCCCAGGCCGATGTCCCCGCCGACCGACAGCTTCGAGGCGTAGATGCCCGCGCGGGCGTCCCCCCTGC
>CAXTWM010000192.1:0-9447 GCA_964247915.1 uncultured Armatimonadales bacterium
GCCCAGGGAGGAGTGGCGGACGACCAGGCGGGCGGGGAACACTTCCGAGACGAACGGGGCCTCCGGGTCAGCCATCCGGCGCAGGATCAGCGTGCCGGCCGTCTTGCCGATGCCGTCGAAGTCCTGCGCCATCGTGGTCAGGCCCAGGTCGTCCAGGCCCGGAGGGACGACGTCGTCGAAGCCCACCAGGGCGACATCTTCGGGGACGCGCCGCCCCAGGCGGCGCAGCTCGGCCACGAGCGGGGGTGCCCAGAAGTCGGCCAGCAGGAACACGGCGGTGGGGGCGTCGGGGCCGGTGAAGAGCTGACACATCTGGCTGGAGTCCAGCCGGCGGCCGCCGTCGCGCAGCAGGATCAGGTCGCGGGGGTTGAACTCCAGGCCGGCATCGCGCAGCGCCCGCTGGTAGCCGCGCAGCCGGTCGGCGGCGGCCTCGGTCGTCTCCATGCCGGTCAGGTGCGCGATCCGGGTGTGGCCCTGCGCGATCAGGTGCTGCGTGGCCTCATAGGCGCCTTGCAGGTTGTCGGTGCCCACGAAGTCCAGGGCGACACTGGGGACGCGGCGGTCAATGGCGACCACGGGCATCTCGGCCTGCAGGGCCTGGATCAGCTCCACGTTGGCGTGCCCGCCCTCGTGCCACAGGACCACGCCGGCGAACCCGTTCTCGCGGGCGTAGCGCAGCCCCTCCGCCTCCTTCTCCGCCGCCTTCTGGTAGGTGTCGGCGTAGGTGTCGAGGACCAGGGGGTGATAGCCCTGCGCGGCCAGCGTCTCGTTGATGCCGTAGAACGTGTCGGTGAACAGGCTGCCGCCGAACCGGCGCCCCAGCAGGACGCCGACCAGGTGCGGCTCCGCCGCCATGCCGGGGCGGCGCAACGGGCGGCTGGGCTTGCGGACGGGGGGCTGGGCGCGGTGTCGGGCCGTGTAGCCGAGGTGGGCGGCCGCCGCCAGGACGTTCAGGCGCGTCCCTTCCGAAACGAAGATGCCGTTCTGGCGGTCGTTCAGCACGGTGGAAACGACGGATTGCGAGACTTTTGCCCGCTCTGCCACATCTTTGAGGGTGACCGGCTTCGGGGACGGCATGGCGCGTGAGACTTTCTTGGTGAGACTTCCGTGCGACGGTGCAGGCGGCTGTCGAAGGCAAGTCCGGCTCGGGGCTTGACTTTATATAAAGATTATTTCAGTGTACCTATCCCACCGAATGTTTGTCAAGGGCCTGGCCTGGCGGGACGATTCGTGTCGGGCGGCGCGGGCCGCCGCGCATGGAGGCGGTCCAGCATCCGGCTGACGGTGACGAATTGGTAGCCCTGGGCGCGCAGGCCGTCAATGATGGCGGGCAGGGCCGCGACCGTGGCGGGCGTGTCCTGGTGGAGCAGGATGATCGCGCCGGGCGCGGCGCGGTCCAAGACGCGCTCCTTGATGAAGTCCGCCGTGGTGTCCTTGTCATAGTCTTTGGCCCCGACGGTCCAGGAGACGGTGACGTAGCCCAGCGCCTTGGCGACGCCCAGAACCTTGTCGTTGTACTGAACCCCTGGCGGGCGCATCAGGGTCGTGTGCTCCCCAGTGGCCCGCGCGATGTCCGCGTCGCACAGCCGCAGTTCGTTGGCGATCTCGTGGGGCTTGAGCGCGGGCAGGCTCTGGTGGTTGTAGGTGTGGTTCGCCAGCTCGAAGCCGTCGCGGGCCAGCAGCCGGGCGACGTCGGGGTACTGCTTGACGCGCAGGCCGACCAGGAAGAACGTCGCGGGGACGTTTTTCCCCTTCAGGATGGCGGCGACGGCGGGGCCGTAGCGCGGGTCCGGCCCGTCGTCGAAGGTCAGCGCGACCTCGCGGGCGTTCGGATCGCCTTCCTGGAGGAGCGCCTGGCCGGGATCATAATGGTCTATCCCCTGCCAGTGCCGCACCCATTCGGCGGGGCTGAAGACCTTACGCAACGGGACCTTGCGGTGCGGGTCCAGCGCCCAGACGGCCAGCGCGGCGCCGCAGGCAAAGACGGGTCCCACGGAAAGAAGGATTCTACGCACGCGAGGGAGCATATAGGCATTATACCAGAAACGGGAGAACGCGAAGTTCCGGGCCTTTTCCGCGCGGATTTGAATGTCCTGCAAACACCGCTTGACGAACCACGGGGAATTGACTATAATGTAGGTGAGAAAATTGCGCGGCCTGCACCCGGAGGCAGGCTGCAAAAGAGCCGTCAAGGGGTGTTTGTTCCATGTCTGCCGGGCAACAGGACGCGGCGGAGGGCCGACCAGTGGGGATGCCCGAATGGGCGGACGCGCCGGATGAGCCGGTTTATGTGATCAGCATCGCCGCCAAGCTTGCCGGCCTGCCCTCGTGGACCCTGCGTGTGCTCGACAAGGAGGGCGTCGTCCGGCCCCAGCGCACCGCCAAGGACCGGCGGCTTTATTCGGACCGCGACATCGCGCTGCTGGCGCGCATCCGCTATCTGACGGAAGAGCGCGGCGTCAACATGAACGGCGTCAAGCTGATTCTGGAGATGGAGGGCTTTTGGCCGGCGAAGGAGCCGGACAGCGGGCCTCACGGGGGCCGGGAAGACGGTCCGGCCTGAGCGGCCTTCCAGCCGAGTACCACACCGGGGCATTATCACAGAGGCATCACGCAAAGGACTATCCACTTTTGATTTATCCATCCGCAGACACCATCGAAGACAAGGTCAAAAGCCGCTACTCGCTTGTCGTCTTGTCCGCCAAGCGCGCCAAGCAGATCAAAGAAGGGGCGCCGGTCCTGATCGAGACCGCCTCCACCAACCCGCTCACCATCGCGCTCGAAGAGATCGCGGCGGGCAAAGTCACGGCGACCGAGGTGGACGGGGACCTTGTGCCGCAGGCCGCGCAGGGCGCGGGCGCGATCCCGACGGCGGCGCTGCCGGACGGGCGCGCGGAAAAACTGACGACGGACAGATCAACGACGGAAAAAACGACGACGGAGGAGCCCGGCGACGACGACGCCGAGGGCGCATAGGAACAACGATATGGCAAAATCAGTGGGGATTGACCTGGGGACGACCAACTCCGTCGTAGCCGCCATTGACGAGACCGGAACCCCGGTCGTCATCACGCTCGCCGAAGGGAGCCGCCTGTGCCCTTCGGTCGTCGGCTTCTCCAAGACGGGGGAACGCCTGGTTGGGCAGCTCGCCAAGCGGCAGGCCATCACCAACCCGGACCGGACGATCTCGTCCATCAAGCGCCAGATGGGGACCCGCTACAAGGTCTCCATTGATGGAAAGGAATTCTCGCCGGAAGAGATCTCGGCGATGATCCTGACCAAGCTGCGCGCGGACGCGGAGGGCTTTTTAGGCGAACCCGTCACCGACGCCGTCATCACGGTCCCGGCCTACTTCTCCAACGCCCAGCGCGAGGCGACCAAGCAGGCCGGCAAGATCGCCGGCATCGAAGTCGTCCGCATCGTCAACGAGCCGACGGCGGCGGCGCTGGCCTACGGCCAGGACAAGACTGACGAGCAGACGGTGCTGGTCTGGGACCTGGGCGGCGGCACCTTCGACGTCTCCATCCTGGAGCTGGACAACGGCGTCTTCGAGGTGCGGGCGACGTCGGGCGACACCCACCTGGGCGGCGACGACTGGGACATCCGCATCATTGACTGGATGACGGCGGAGTTCAAAAAGGAGACCGGCATTGACCTGACCAAAGACCGGATGGCGATGCAGCGCCTGAAGGAAGCGGCGGAAAAGGCCAAGATCGAGTTGTCTTCGCTGTTGACCGCCAGCGTCAACCTGCCCTTCATCTCCTCCACGCCGGAAGGCCCGGCCCACCTGGAGCTGACCCTGACGCGCGCCCAGCTTGAAGAAATGACCCAGGACCTGATCGAGCGCATGATCGGGCCGACCACGCAGGCGATGAGCGACGCCAAGCTGGAGCCGAAGGACATCCAGAAGGTGCTGCTCGTGGGCGGCATGACCCGGATGCCGGTCGTCCAGGAGCGCGTCCGCACCATGTTCGGCCAGGAGCCGCACAAGGGGGTCAACCCGGACGAGATCGTCGCCCAGGGCGCCGCGCTCCAGGCGGGCATTCTGACGGGCCAGGTCACCGACATCGTGCTGCTCGACGTCACCCCGCTCTCGATGGGCATCGAGACCCAGGGCGGCGTCTTCACCAAGCTGATCGAGCGCAACACGACGATCCCGACGTCCGCCTCCCAGGTCTACACGACGGCCGTGGACAACCAATCCGCCGTGGACATCCATGTCCTCCAAGGCGAGCGGGACTTCGCCGTGGACAACAAAACGCTGGGCAAGTTCCAACTGAACGGCATCGCCCCGGCCCCGCGCGGGCTGCCGCGCATCGAGGTCACGTTCGACATTGACCAGAACGGCATCGTCCACGTCTCCGCCAAGGACATGGCGACCGGCAACACCCAGAAGGTCGCCATCACCGCCTCCAGCGGCCTGGGCCAGTCCGAGGTCGAGCGCATGGTCCACGAGGCCGACCAGTACCGCAAGGCGGACGAAAGGCGGCGCGACGAGCAGGAGATCAAGAACAAGGCGGACCAGCAGATCTACTCGGCCATGCGGATCGCCGCCGACGCGCGCGGCCTGGTCCCGCAGAATCTGATCGAGGGCGTCAACCAGGCGGCGGCGCGGCTGACGGCCTCCATCAGCAACTTCGACATGGTCGGGGCGCGGCACGGCATGGAAGAACTGAACGCGGCCATCCAGCCCCTGAGCAGCGCGTACTATGAGGCGAAAACGCGCCAGAACGGCAACGGCAGCCCGACGCCCGCTCAGGCGCAGCCCGATCTCAGCAAGGTCACGGCGATCTCGGACCCTGGGCCGGAGACGGCGGTCGGGGCCAGCGGCTTCGACCCGGATGCCGAGAACCGCATTGACATGGACGAGATGCTGAAAGAGGAAGACGGCGGCGGCGCGGGCGACTTCCGCGACGTGTGATCCTTTCCCCTAACCGGCAAACTCACTGTGGAGTTCTGCGGGGTCGAATGCCCTCCCGGAAACCAGCACCCGTTCTTTGGTGTTGTTCCGGCAGCGGGGGCGTTCGGCCCCCACTGTTTGTCACCCGAGCTTTGTCACCCGAACGGCATACCTGACCTTTCTTCCTGAAATCACTTTATGGCTAACAAACGCGATTATTATGAGGTGCTGGGCGTCACGCGGACCGCGTCCGTGACCGAGATTCGCTCGGCTTATCGAAAACTGGCCGCCAAATATCACCCCGACGTCAACCCCGGCGACCACGCCGCCGAGGAGAAGTTCAAAGAGCTGAACGAGGCGCACGAGGTTCTTTCCTCCCCCGAAAAGCGGCCGCTGTATGACCAGTACGGGCACGACGGGCCGGCGGCGGGCGGCATGGGCGAGGGCGGCTTCGGCGACATCTTCGACATGTGCTTCGGCGCGGGCGGCATGGGCGGGGGCGGGCGCGCGTCCGGCGAGCGCGCCCGGCAGCAGGCGGCGCAGGGGAACGACCTGCGCTACGACCTGGAGATCACGATGGAGGAGGCCGCGTCCGGCATCCCCAAGTCCCTGCGCCTTTCCCGGATGGAGGGCTGCGGGACCTGCCACGGAAGCGGCTCCAAGGCCGGGAGCGCGCCCCAGACCTGCTCCGCCTGTTCCGGCTCGGGCCAGGTGCGCCACGTCCAGAACACGATTCTCGGCTCGTTCGCGACCGTCGCTCCCTGCGCCCGCTGCGGCGGCGCGGGCCGCGTCATCACGGACCCCTGCGCGACCTGCCGGGGCCAGGGCCGGGTGCGCCAGACGGTTGAGCACACGGTAGACATCCCCGCCGGCGTGGATTCGGGGACGCGGCTCGTGGACCCCGGCCAGGGCGACGTCGGCCCGCGCGGCGGCGGGCGCGGCGACCTGTATGTCATCATCTACGTCCAGCCCCACGCCCATTTCACGCGGCGCGGCATGGATGTCGTGCATGAGGCATCCGTCTCCTTCGCGCAGGCGACGCTGGGCGACACGTTCGAGGTGCCGATTTTAGGGGGGACTGAGAAGATCACCATGCCCGAGGGGACGCAGCCGGGGGCCACCTTCCGTCTGCGCGGCAAGGGCTTCCCCGATGTCAACTCGCGGAGCCTGGAGCGCGGCGACCAGATCGTCAGCATCAAGGTGAAGGTGCCCCAGAAGCTCACCGAAGAGCAGCGCCGCCTGGTCCGGGAGCTGGCCGTGGCTTCGGGCGAAACCATCCACGCCGAGGATCGCGGGCTGCTGGGCAAGGTCAAGGGCGCGTTCTCGCACAAGTAGGCACTCATGCGCTGGGCGGAAATCAGCATTGACGCGGGGCCGGAGGCGACCGACGCCGTCGGCGCGGCCCTCTACGCCGTCGGCTGCGGCGGGTTTGAAGTGCGCGAGGTCGCGCAGCCGCCCGCCGTCGCGGGCTACCTGCCCGTGGACGACCGGCTGGAGGATCGCCTGTCGTCGCTCAAAGACGCGCTGGCCGCCTTGCCGGGGTACGGCATCACAGGCGCGGGCATGGAATTGACCCTGCGCTACGTCGAGGAGGCCGACTGGGCGAACGCCTGGAAGGCGTTCTACAAGCCCTTCCGCGTGGGCCGCCGATTGGTCGTAACGCCGCCCTGGGAGCACCCCGACCTGGCCCCGGACGACATCCCTCTTGTGATAGACCCCGGCATGGCCTTCGGCACCGGCAGCCATCCCACCACCCAGCTTTGCCTCACGGCTCTGGAGGACTACGTCACGCCGCGCGCGTCCGTGGCCGACATCGGCACCGGGTCGGGCATCCTCGCCATCGCCGCCGCCAAACTCGGCGCGTCCCCCGTCGCGGCCAATGACAACGACCCGCTGGCGGTTAAAATTGCCCGCGAAAACGCCGCCGCCAACGGCGTCCAAGTCGAAGTCACGGAAGCGCTACCGACGGGTCAATACGATGTGGTTGTCGCCAACATCCTGGCCGACGTCATCATCGGCATGGCGACTGAACTTCATGGTCTCCTCGCGCCCGACGGCGTCCTCATCGCCTCGGGCATCATTGACACCCGCGAGGCCGACGTGCGGCAGGCTCTGGAAGGCATCGGGCTGACCTCCCTGGAAACCCGCCGACAGACAGAATGGGTCGCGTTGGTCTTCCGGGCTGGGGACGCCGCCGTGAGCGCCACGGGTTGAAACCCGAGGCTGCCAAATGCCCACCGTTCAGGGGACGTGAAGACCAAAGAGCTATACACCAAAGAGCTATACACCACAGGGCGTCTCTAGGCCGTATTGCGTCCCCTGGACGCTGGGCTATGTTAGCCTCGGGTTTCAACCCGTGGTGATCGCTTTCACATAAGTTGGCTTTATGACCCGCTTCTTCGTCCGCCCTGACCAAATTACCAGCGGCCTCGTTAATCTTGAGGCCGACGACGCCCACCACCTGCGCGTCGTCCTTCATGCCCAGCCGGGCCAGAAGATCGCCGTGCTGGACAACTCGGGCCGCGAATGGCCGGCGACGCTGCTGGAACTGGGTAAATCGAAGGCGATGGCGCGGCTGGGGGAGCCGGTTTGGCCGCAGACCGAACCTCAAACCCAGATCACCGTCGCCCAGGCCCTGCCCAAAGTGGCAGAGAAGATGGAGCAGGTGCTCCAGCGCGGGACAGAGATCGGCGCGAGTGGCTTTTGGGCCTTCGCCAGCGAGCGTAGCCTGACTCAGTTGATGGGAGAACGCCACGAGAAGCGGCGCGGGCGATGGGAGGCGATCATCAAGACGGCGGCGGAGCAGTCGCACCGCGCCGTCCTGCCCGTCCTGCGCGTAGACGGCGGCTTCGGCGACGTTCTGGCAACGGCGGGCGACTTTGACCGCGCCCTGCTGGCCCACGAGGGCGAACGGGAGACGACGCTGGCGCAAGCGCTGGCGGCACCGCCCAGCCCACCGGGGCGCCTGCTGGTCATCATCGGCCCCGAAGCGGGGCTGGCGGATGGCGAAGTCAAGGCGGCGCGTCGGGCGGGCGTCCGGCCCGTCTCGCTGGGGCCGCGCATCCTGCGGACGGAAACGGCGGCCCTGGTCATGGTCTCGCAGATACTTTTTGCGCTGGAGCAACAACCCTGTTTGTAGACATCCACAACCACATCCTGCCCAGCGTGGACGACGGCGCGCGCAGCGTCGCCGAGGCCCTGGAGATGGCCCGGCAGGCGGTCGCCACGGGCACGGACACGATGGTCGCCACGCCCCACCGGGGCTGGTTCCTGCGCCGCCCCGCCCGGCCCGAGGCCGTCCGCGAACACGTCGCCGGCTTACAGGAGTCGCTGAACCGGGCGCGCATCCCCCTCCGCCTCGTGCCCGGCGTCGAGATCAAGATGGCCCCGCGCGTCGCCGACGATCTGGTGAGCGGCGAGGCCGGAACGCTAGGCGACGCCGGACGCTGGGCGCTGATCGAGCCGCCCTTTGACCGCATCCCGCCGGGCGGCCTGGACAGCCTGCGGAAAGTCGTCGAGGCGGGGTTTAGCGTCGTCCTCGCCCACCCGGAGCGCTGCGCCGCTATTCAGGAAAGCCTGGCCTTCCTGGACGCCTGCGCCGACCTGGGGCTGGCCTTCCAGATCACCAGCGGCAGCCTGCTGGGCCGCTTCGGGCTGCGCGCACAGGAGACGGCCTACGCCATCCTCGCCCGCGCTTCCGACTGGCCCCTCGTGATCGCGTCGGACACCCACGACCTCCACGAACGCTCCTGCGCCCTGCTCCGCGAGGCCCGCGACGCAGCCGCCGTTCTGGTCGGGGAGGAGCGGGCGCAGGAAATGGTGGACGCGCGCCCTCGCGCGATGATCACCCCTAGAGACCCCAAAAACCCGTAAATCTTCCCCTGAAGTTTTGGTCCCGCCCTGCCGACAATGACGGCATGGACACCATCTCCGCGCTGTCACAAGCCCTGGACTTAGGCTCCGCGCGCCTGCAAGCCATCTCCAACAACCTTTCCAACGTCAACACGCCCGGCTTCAAGCGCCAGGACGCCACTTTTGCCGCCCTGCTCCAGTCGGCGGAGGCCGGGGACGACCTGCCGATGGCGGTCAGGGACCCGCGCCACCTCACGCTTGACGAGGACGGGAGCGGGGGCGGTTCACCGTCGCTCGTGACCCAGCGCAGCGGCTCGATGCGGCCCGACGGCAACAACGTGGACATTGATGCCGAGACCAGTCGGATGGCCGCCGCCGAGATCTATTACCAGGGGGCTTCGCAGCTCCTCAGTGGGCAGTTCGCAGGTTTGAAGTACGCGATTGCGGGGGGGCGCTAACCGATGGGATTCATGGACACGCTGGCGACCAGCGCCTCGGGCATGACGGCGGAGCGGCTGCGGATGGACGTGGTCGCCAACAACCTGGCGAACGTCAACACGACCCGGACGCCGGGCGGCGGGCCGTTCCGCCGCCAGGAGGTCGCGCTGGCCCCGGCGTCGGCCTCCTTCGGCGAGATTCTCGCGGGCCTAGGCGGCGGGGACGACGGGGCGGACGGCGTGGGGGCCGCGCGGGGC
>CAXTWM010000193.1:0-9399 GCA_964247915.1 uncultured Armatimonadales bacterium
GGAGGGAGCGATGGAGAGGGCCGCGGCGCGTCGCCGCCCCGCGCCGGTCGCGCCGCAAGGAGGCCGCGTCTCAGTTATTGGGGTCGCCCGAAGCGCCCGCCCCCGAGGCGGGCTACCCGGCCCTCACGCGTCTGCTCCTGGACGCCGACATCGCCGCGCCGCTGGCCCGGCAGCTCATCGGCGAGGTCCCCTCCGGCCTGGGGGCGGGGGACGCCGCGACGTACCTGCGGACGCTGCTGTCCCAGCGCCTGCGGATCGCGAACGGCGTGGACGCCCTGCCCGCGTCGGGCAAGATGCGCCTGCTGGCCTTTGTCGGGACGACGGGGGTGGGCAAGACGACGACCATCGCCAAGCTGACCGCCCGCTATGCCCTGATGGAGCGCCGGTCGGTCGGCGTCATCACCCTGGACACGCACCGCATCGGGGCCGCAGAGCAGTTGCAGAAGTACGGCGAAATCCTGCGCGTGCCTGTCCGAATCGCCCACGACAAGCTGGAACTCATGGGGCAGTTGGGCGACTTCGGCAGGGAGGGCAAGGAGATCGTCCTGCTGGACACGGCGGGCCGCTCGCCGAACGAGATGATCCCGCTGGGCGAGACGGCCAACCTGTTCGACGGGGTGGGGGCCGTGCAGAAGTACCTGACCCTGCCCGCCGTGCTCGGCCCGCGCGAGATGGACAACGTCGTCACCAAGTTCCAGTCCATCTTCACCCCCGACGCCGTAATCCTGACGAAGCTGGACGAAGCCTCCGACCACACCTGCTTCGGTCGCCTCTTGACCCTGCAAGCCAAGTACGGCCTGCCCTTGGCCTTCGTCACGACCGGCCAGAAAGTCCCCGACGACATCGTCCTGCCCGACGCCCACGCCATCGCCTCCCGCATCCTCTCCGCCCCGCTGCTGTAGCCCAAGGAGTTTTGAGTCGCTATGTAGCAAAATGGGCATTAGTAAGGTACAACAAAGACCGGAGGGTCCAACCGATGCAGCTTCGGGGAGTCATACCTGCCACAGCTTTAGTCTCCTCGACCGTGCTGGTGGCATCCGTGGCGTGCAGCATACCCGCTCTGCACAGAAACTATAAGACAGCAGGCAGCCCTAACGCCGTCGCCAAACACGCTGCCACCGAACAGCCTGGTGCCAAACAAACTGTAGCCGAACGCTCCGCCCAGCATCCCCCGGCTGAACCTCTAGTGCCGAGACGTATTAGTGCGGGCGCATCTCCGTTCAGTCGCCCTGAGGATCAGCGGGCTTTCCTGGAATATGCGCGGGTATCAACTCAGAGCCTTAACCTTGCCAAACAGGGCGATGCGGCTGCTGAACAGGGTGACTGGGCGGGGGCGCAGGGGTACTACCGGCAGGCCCTGGCGGTCTGGCCGGACGATTCGCTGGCCCTCTATGGCATGGGACGGTGCGCCGATGCCGCCGGGGACACAGCCAGCGCGATCCGCTACTACCGCACCGCGACCTATGCCGAGATCGCGCCTCACACTCCGCTGAACGCCCAGACGAATGATGCTGTTCGGCTGATGGAGTTCGTGTTGCTGCTGAGTAAGGGAGGGCATGAGGAGGAGGCGCTGAGGGTGTACCGGCGGGCGGCGGGGCTGCTCAACTATGTAGACGGCAAGCAAGACCTTGACGTTCCGCTGCCAGACTTCGGACCGGGTGGGTGGGCATATACGCCCCAGCGGATGCAGGCGATGGCCTATGTGGGCCTCGCGGTCGGTCCCGGCTCTTGGGACACTAAGAAGGCTCTCGCAGAACTACAAAAAGCAAGCAACTTGGCCCCCGACTCGCCTGTCCCCTACTTCTACAAAGGTCGTCGCCTCGCAGGGAAGCCGGGCCGGAGCCGCGAAGCCTTGGCGGCTCTCCACATGGCGGCCCAACTCGGCGATGAGGATACGAAGGCGGCGGTGGACAAGCGGCTGAAAGACTGGTCTGTTGAGCGCAACGCCAAGGTGGAGCAGGAAATGGAAGACTTGCAAAAGAAACAGGCGGCGCAAAAATAGTAGCGTTGCATAAAGCCCGGCCTCTGGATGAGGGGCCGGGCTTTTGCTTTGCATTCTCTTGGCGGGATCGCTACTCGGGCCGGACGACGATGCGGTTGCCCTGCACGGTCACGACCTGAACGGTGGTTCCCGGCGGCACGAACTCGCCGTCGGAGACGACGGGGAGGCGGACGCCGTCGAATTCCGCCGTGCCGGACGGGCGCAGCAGGGTCACGGTCAGGCCGCGCCGGCCCAGAAAGCCGGTGTAGTCGTCGCTGGACACATACCCGGACTGGGCGGTCTGGCGGAGCGGCTGGCCCAGGCGCTTCCAGACGCCCGACCGGGGCAGGTACAGGAAGAAGGCGACGAGCAGGGCGACGGTGACGCACAGGGCCGTGGCGGCGGGGTAGAGCGCCCCGGCCTGCGACCCGCCCAGGGCGTAGAACAGGCCGAGGAAGATCAGGGCCAGGCCGGTCAAGGCGGGCCAGCCGTGGCCGGGCAGGACGTGCGTTTCCAGCAGCAGCAAGGCGCAGCCGCCGAGGAACAGCAGGACGCCCACCCACGTCGCCGCGCCGACGGTGATGTAGGCGGCGAAGATGAGCGCGACCAGGACGCCGCCCGCGATGCCCGCCACGCCCCAGGTGTGCAGCGTCAGCACCTCGGCCAGCACGAGGGCCAGGCCCAGCGCGAGCAGCAGAATGGTCGCCCAGGGCTGGGTGATCCACAGGGCGACAGCCTGCCACGGGGAAAGCTCCACCGTCGAAAGCTGCGCCCCGGCCAGGCCCGGCCCCATCTTGGCGGGCAGGTCGGACGGGTAGGAGGCGACCAGGTCGGCGTAGCCCGCCCCCTGCGCCTGCCCGGTCGTCAGAGTCAGGCTGTCGCCGACCTTGACGCCCAGGGCGGGCAGGTCGGAGTCGGCGGACACGAAGGCGGCGGCGACGGCGGGGTTCCGGCGGTTGGCGTCCGCCGCCGCCCGGAACTCGGACTTGGAGCCGGTCGGGGCGTCCCCCAGCGACGCGCCCGGCGACAGGGCCAGCGTCTTGCAGGCGACGGCAATCAGGCTGCCCGGCCCCAGCGCGTGGTCGTGGACGAAGGCGGCGATGGGGAAGGCGGCGGCGTGGTCCAGGACGGCCTGCTTGATGTCGCCGGCGGCGGCGGGCGAGCCGCCGGTCGTGTCCAGGTCCAGGATGACGCCCGCCGCGCCCTCCCGGTAGGCCGCGTCCAACTGGCGGCGCACGAACGTCGCCGTGCCCGGCCAGACGGTGCCGTGGATGTTCACCACGACCACGCGGGGCGGGTCGGCGCGTCCCGCCGACGTAGCCAGCAGCAGGAGTAGGACGAAGCAACCCCCTAACCCCCAATTCTGGGGGAACAGGAAAGGCCATATTGACCTCCGGCTCCCCCAGAATTGGGGGCGGGGGGGGGCGTTCTGATGCCTGTCTGTGCAGTCGCTAAGGCGTCGCATGGGTTTCCGCCTCGTGCAGCTTCGCATAGATCGGGTTGGGGAACGGCGCGTCGTAGGGCGCGTCGCCGTCCAGGCCGAGCGCGTAGTAGAGGGTCGCAAGTTGACCGTGCTTATAGACTGAGTTCTGTACCATATGGCCGACGAAACGGCGGACAGTCGAAGGATGTTGGTTGAACTGAGAGCGCGGCGCATCCATCTCCTCCGGCGTCAGGCGGCCCAGCAGCTCCTCCCAGCGGTCCGCTTCGGCGTCAAGCGCGTCGCAGAGCAGGGCTGGTTCGGCGGGCGGGTCAGGCACGAGTGGGTGCTTGGCGGCGTCCGGCTCCATGATGTGCTCACGGTCGCAGATCAGCCACTGCCAGGCATGAGTTGCGAGGATACGCGGCGTGGGTGCAGGCGGCGCTACGGTCCAATCCCACTTATCCACGGGAATCTGTCTCAGGCGGCCCGCCATTTCCCGCAGGTGGCCGCAGAGGACGTGGGAAAGGATTTGGTTCTCCGAAGTCATGGCGTCAATCTTTCCCTTCTTTGGCCTGCGATGGTTGCCAAGTGTCGTGTAGGAGGTGCCGACTTAGGCCCATATGGGCGCGGCTTGCCAGGGCGTGAGTCCAGAGGATGACGCCCGCGCTGACCTGTGACAGCAGGGCGCCCCAGTGCAGGCGCAGGCGCGTCGTCAGGTTCAGCCGCCGCTCGGCGCGGAAGGTTTCCACCTGCGGGGCGAACTCGCGCCACAGGTCCAGGACCGGCTCACGCGGCGGCAGCCGGTGCAGACGCGCCAGGGTCCGCTCCAGGCCGATCAGCTCTGAGGCCGCTTCCGGCTCCCGCGCCAGGAACGCCTGCATGGCGTCGCGCGCCGCCGGGTCCAGCGCGTCCTCCAGATAGTCCGAGTATTGTGCCCGCGCTTCGTCCCGTGTCACGACGGCTCACCCCCCTTCGCGTGTTCCTTCGATCGTTCCCGCGGCTGGTCCAGTTCCGGGCTGACCAGGGCCAGAAACGGCTGAAACCGGGTCTTGAACGCCAGCCGCGCCCGGTGCAGCTTGGACTTGACGTTGACCAGGCTCAGTTCCGTGATCTCGGCGACCTCTTCATAGGACAGCCCTTGCAGGTCGCGCAGCGTGATCAGCAGCCGCTGCTCGGGCGTCAGCTCGGCCAGCACCCGGTCCACGATCCGCTGCAACTCGCGCACCTCCACGATGCGGGCGATGTCCGCGTCGGGGTCGCCCGGCTCCGGGATGTAGCCGGGCGCGTCCGGCTCCTCGTCGAGCGACCCCTCCTCGAACCCGGCCCGCAGCTTGGCGTCCCGCAGGTGGTTCAGGCAGACGTTACGCGCGATGGTCAGCAGCCAGGTCCGAAACTTCGCGTCCCCTTTGAACGACGGCAGGGCGCGCAGGGCGCGCAGGAAGACCTCCTGGGTCAGATCGTAGGCGTCCTCGCCGTTGACCATCCGGTAGACCAGGTTGAAGACCGGCGTCTGGTACTTGCGGAACAGAATCTCGAAGACCGCCGGGTCCGCCGTCGCCCGGAACTGGCGCACGAGGGCGACATCGGGGTCCAGGCGGGGCAGACTCGCGAGCGCGTGGGTCCAGCGTGGGCGGCGGTCGGTCGGCGTCATCGGGCGGCAGTTCTTTCCCTATTTATAGTAAGACACGGCACGACGGGAAAAGTTGCAGGGGTGTACAGGAACTCCGTGCCGTTCGGGCGCATTCAGGTATAATAAAGCGCTATGGCGATGAACACCGAAAATACGGTCCGGCGGAACACGCAGGGCGAGACGCTGGCCCTGCCGATGGCCGATGAGAACGTCGTGACGCGGCGGGCGAAGGCCGACCGGGCGCGCGTCCTGACGCTCGACCCGGAGATGGCGGCGGCCCGCGCGGGCGTCCGCGTCCGGGATGTCGTCACGCACGTCAACGGCCAGCCGGTCCTGGACATCGTGGACTTTGCCTTCCTGTCGGCGGGCGAGCGCACGGCGCTGGACGTGGAGCGCGAGGGCGTCGGCCCGCTCCACTTCGAGATCGCCAAAGAGTACGATGAAGACCTGGGCATCGAGTTCGGCGACGACCTGTTCGACCGCGTCCACATCTGCAAGAACAAGTGCGTCTTCTGCTTTTTGTACCAGCAGCCCAAGGGGCTGAGGCCTTCGCTCTACATCAAGGACGACGACTACCGGCTCTCGTTCCTGCACGGCAACTACCTGACCCTGACGAACATGGGCGAGGACGAATTCGGGCGGGTGATCGACCAGAAGCTCTCGCCGCTGTTCGTCTCGGTCCACGCCACCGACCCCGAAGTGCGCGGGCGGATGCTGGGGCGTAAAGGGCCGGAGCCGATCCTGCCCCGGCTCCAGATGCTGGCCGACGCCAAGATTCAGGTGCATGGGCAGGTCGTGCTGTGCCCCGGCTACAACGACGGCGCCGTGCTGGAACAGACGGTGCGCGACTTGGCCGCCCTGCACCCGGACGCGCGCGGGACCTACGGCGGGGTACTGTCCGTCGCCGTCGTCCCCGTCGGCCTGACCCAGTTCCGGGACCGCCTGGCCGCCCTGAAGACCTGTACCCCGGATTTCGCCCGCGCCCTCGTGGAAGAGGCCGAAGGCTGGCGGCGCAGCTTCCGCAAAGATCTGGGCACGAATTTTGCCTTCCTCAGTGATGAGCTGTACCTGAGCGCTGGGGTGCCGGTCCCGCCCGCGCGGCAGTACGAGGGCTTCCCCCAACTGGAAGACGGCGTCGGCCTGGTCCGTCTGTTCCAAGATGACATCCAAAAAGTCGCCCGTCGCCTGCCGCCCCGTCTCCTCTCGCCCCGTTCGGCCACGCTGGTCACGGGTGAGCTGGCCGCGCCGTTCGTCGGGGCGCTGGCCGACACCTTCAACCGGGTCGAGAACCTGAGCGTCAACGTCTGCGCCGTCCACAACAAGTTCTTCGAGGGCAACATCAGCGTCGCGGGGCTGCTCACCGGCCACGACATCGCCGCCGCCCTCCACAAGATGGGCGGCTCAGTGGGGGAACGGGTCGTCCTGCCTTCCATCATGCTGCGCGACCCCGACCGGGACGTGTTCCTGGACGACATGACCCTGCCGGAATTCGCGCAGGCCGTGGGGCGCGAGGTCTGCGTCGTCGAGCGGACGCCTTCGGCGGCGGCGAAGGCGATCTTGAACTAGGCAGCTAGGCCGCGACCTCCGTCCTCACTTCGCGGCTGCGCTCCGCCTGCTGCTCTTCGGCGATCTCCTTCATGTTCTCCAATATCTCATAGGCGTCTATGATGCCAAGATCGTCGGGGTGGTCGTCTACCCATTGATCCAGTTCTCGGGTCGCGTGGATGACCTCGGCGAGCGTCGTAGCGCGCATCGCCTGGCGCGCAATGCGGTTTCGCTCTTCATCATTAGCATACTTCATCAGGTAAACTCTTTCAACACAGAATTGGCCCGCGAGAAAAGCTCGACGAATGTGACCTGCTCTTCCAATGGGAGATGGAAGCGTCTGCTCAAGATCAGCCCCGGCCTGTCCTTGATCTTCGATGCGAGCAGATCCAGGTAAAACTCATGGACTGCTCGTGAGTCTGTCGCCTTACGCAACTGTTCCAGTGCCTCGATGTGTTTGTTGAACAGGTAATCCACCTCGGCCTCGTTGAAGACGACCGCATCAACACGGACGGAAAGCCGCGCCAGAACGGCAGGGCGGAATAGACGCTGTAGCTGCTCCACCACTCCCTCCTCCCAGCCGCGCCAAGCCTGATAGTCTTGGCTGTTGTACCCGGCGGAGAACGAGTGCAGCGCCTCATGGATCAGCGTCCGCCAGCGAACGGGCTGGTCCGCCAGACTCTCGTTGAGGACGATGCGGCAGGAAAAAGGCTTCCTGCCGAACGCGCGGGCATCTTGTGACAGTTCGACCTCGCCGTTCCACCGTGAGGTCAGGCCCGTCAGTTCGCGAAGGACATCCACAATGCCGACGAGTTCCTGTTGAACCCGTCTCTCTGCCTCATGCACTTCCGTGTCACCTGCTCCCTCTTCAGACTGTCGGCTATGCCACTTTCTCCACCCGCACATCCACCTTCAAGGCCGTCGCCGAGGGGAGGGGGCTGCCGACGGCGGCCCGCACGATGCCTTTAGTGGGCGGCACGTCGGCGTAGTCGCGGCCCACGGCGACTTTGATGTGGCGGTCGGCGACGAGGATGTTGTTGGTCGGGTCGAAGCCCTTCCACGCCTGGGCGTGGGGCAGGTACAACTCGACCCAGGCGTGAGTCGCGCCCGCGCCGTTGGTGCCGTCCTCCTCGCCCGCGTAGATGTAGCCGCTGACGTAGCGGGCGGGGACGCCGCGCGAGCGGGCGGCGGCCAGCATCAGGTGGGCGTAGTCCTGGCAGACGCCGCGCCGCCCCCGAATGAACTCTGCCAAGGGCGTGGTGATGTCGGTGGAACCGGGGACGTACTCGAACTGGGTGTAGATCGCGTCCGAGAGCGCCTGCGCGTATCTCAAGACGCCAGGCTCCGGCTCCGGGCCGCTCCAGGTCCCGTACAGGGGGACCAGGGGGGTGGGGGCCAAAAACTCGGCGAATTCTTCGTGCAGGGCCTGGTCGGCCAGCATCGGCCAGTCTTCGGCCAGCAGGTTCAGGTCCTCGAACGGGTTGTCCCGCAGGGTCTCGACGACCGATTCGGCCTGGATGGAAAGGAACCGGTGCGGGTCGCCGCGCAGGACGAAGTGGTTGACCAGGCCCATCTGGTGGAGCTGGTCGTAGCCGAAGACGGCTACGGGCGGCTCGGTCGTGATCGTGTACTCGCGGCAGACCTGCTCGCCGGGCACCGTGAGCGGGCGCAGGCGGGCCTCCATGAAGCACTCGCCGAGGAGCGGGGCGTCGTACTCGTAGCGCGTGGTGTGGGCGATGTGATACCTCATCTACGATGCCTCATCGCGGCACTTCCAGGCCGTCCAGGATGTTCTCGATGACCCGGTCGGCGCTGACGCCCTCGATCTCGGCCTCGGGCCGCAGCAGCAGGCGGTGGCGCAGGGTGGCGGGGGCGATGGCTTTGACGTCGTCGGGGATCAGGAAGTCGCGGCCCCGCATGGCGGCCAGCGCCTTGCCGACGCCGAGCAGCGCGATGGAGGCGCGCGGGCTGGCCCCCAGCACGAGCTGCCTATGCTCGCGCGTGGCGGCCACCAGGCGCGTGATGTACTGGAACATCGTTTCCTCGACCCGGACGCCCTTGATCAGCGCGCGGCAGCGCTGGATCGTCGCGGTGTCGGCGACGGGCCGGATGCCGACCGAGTGGAGGTCGTTGGCGTCAAACCCCTCGTGGTAGCGCCGCAGGACGGTCTGCTCGGCTTCCAGCGGCGGGTAGGCGACTAAGATCTTCAGCAGGAACCGGTCCAGCTGGGCTTCCGGCAGCGGGTACGTCCCCTCGAACTCGATGGGGTTCTGGGTCGCGAAGACCATGAACACGGCGGGCAGGTCGTGCGTCTCGCCGTCCACCGTCACCCGATGCTCCTGCATCGCTTCCAGCAGGGCCGCCTGCGTCTTGGGCGGCGTCCGGTTGATCTCGTCGGCCAGCAGCAGGCCCGTGAACAGCGGGCCGGGCTTGAAGACGAACTCCATCGCCTGCTGGTCGAAGATGCGCGTGCCCGTGATGTCCGAGGGCATCAGGTCCGGGGTGAACTGGATGCGCTTGAACTCGCCCGACACGGCGGCGGCCAGGGCGCGGACGAGCAGTGTTTTCGCCGTCCCCGGCACGCCTTCGAGCAGGACATGGCCGTCGGCGAACAGCCCCGCCAGGGCGTTCTCGACGGTCTCATCTTGGCCGACGACCGCCTTGTGGACTTCCGCCGTGATCGCCTGCGCCACCCGCTGCACCTCGCCGCCCGTCGCCTGGTAGGAGGGCGTCGTGGCCGTCTCGACCGGGGGCGGGGTGAAGAAGTTCACCGAGGGCGTCCCCCACGAAGGCTGCGCGGGTGCGGCCTCCCCGTGGGAG
>CAXTWM010000194.1:0-9381 GCA_964247915.1 uncultured Armatimonadales bacterium
AGACTACGCCGCCATTAACGCCGAGTACGCCGAGCCATGACCCCTCTGAACCGGCAATTCATGCGCGTCCTGGTTACAGCCGCCCTCGGCAGCGGCGCGGCGGCGCTCGCCCAGGCCGCGCCCCCGCCGTCCGGCGTCCAGGTCATCCGCTTCTCCGGCTATGACTGGGAAGTCCGCGCCGCCGGCGTGGGCGGCCCCGGCCCGAACCATTGGGATGCGGGCAATGTTCGGGTAGATAGTCAGGACCGCCTCCACCTCAAGCTCACCCGGCGCGGCGGCGCGTGGCAGTGCGCCGAGGTGTCTACGCGGCGCAGCCTCGGCTTCGGGCGCTACCAGTTCCAGGTGACGGGGGCGCTGGACCGGCTGGACCCAAACGTCGTGTTTGGCCTGTTCAACTACCCGCCGCCCGCCGTGGGGCCGGACGGCACGAACGAGATAGACATCGAATACAGCCGGTGGGGCGACCCGGCGGCTCTCCCGGCCAGCGAGACCGTCTACCCGTCCCAGCCGGGGCCGAAGTCCGTTTCTCACCCGTTCCCCATGCCGCCGGGCCTGTCCGACACCACCCAGCGGTTCGACTGGCAGAGCAACGGCATCGCCTTCCAAAGCCTGCGCGGGCACCGGGACGACAACAGGGGCGAGTACGCCCGCTGGTTCTACCGCCCCGCCGACAGCCGCCGCCGCGTCCCCCAGCAGCCCCTCCCCGTCCACATCAACCTCTGGCTGATGCGCGGCAAACCGCCCCAGGACGGCAAAGGGGTCGAGGTCATCGTTAAGCGGTTTTCTTTTGTTCCTGCAACGCCTTGAAACAAAAGGACTGGGCAGGAAGACCGCCGCTTGCCCTTGAATACTGCAATGAGCCGCAAACCCACGGCAATCATAAACAGGCAAGCACTAATGGCAGGCAAGTGGTGCGACGTCGGCACTCCCGAAGATTACGCCGCCATCAACGCCGAGTACGCCGAGCAGTAGGAAATAGTAGGAAATCTATCACCCATGAAAAGTTACACGATCATCTGTACGATGCTGATTGCTCTTTGTTGCCTCTGGCTCTGCTTGACGGTGCAGGCGCGCAACGCCGTATACGACTCCAAAGTGAGGCCGAAGATGGCGCTGACGACGGCGCTGGCGCTGGCAGATAAAGCGCTGGGCAAAGATGCGAAAACGTTCTACTGTGTCGGCGCGGGGCTGGGCAAGACAAGAGCGCTGGACGGCGACTGGCTTCTCAACTTCGCCTCAGCGAGTGGAGACACGCGCTTTGTGGATGTAGGTTTCGACCACCATGTCTGGGTTCACAAACCCTCGGATGAGCCCATAGTATACTAGCTGATGTGACGCCGGGTGCGCCGGGACATTTCACTGCCCCGGCAAAGAAGCGTCCCCGTCCAGCGCAAGAAGCGCGAGGTCGTCCTGCGCTACCTGGCGGGGAAGTTTGACAGCGACCGGACCTACACCGAGCAGGAAGTCAGCTTCCTGCTCTTGAACTACCACGAGGACTACGCCAGCCTGCGCCGGGAGATGGTGGACACGGGGCTAATGGAGCGCGCGAACGGCATCTACCGGCGGACGCATATGGAGGCGGAGCAGATCACAGGAGGCTCAGACGGTGAAGCACGTTAAGATTGTTGTCGAGCGGCACAGCGACGGGTATGTGGCGTATCCTCTAGGCATTGCCGGTGTCGTGGTCGGAGAAGGCGATACTTATGAAGAGGCACTAGCCGATGTCAAGTCCGCCATTGCCTTCCACATTGAGACGTTCGGGCTGGAGGTTGTTGAGAACGAGACTCCTGTTCTGGAAGTGCCCCGGAATGAATTCCGGGTCTTTAGAAGTGCAGCCGTCCGAGGGTAAGGACTAAAGACCTGCCCCTGAGCCTCGTCTTGTGTCCACGAAGGTGGACGATTGCACTTGCGAAGACCCGGAATTCATTCCGGGGGCGTCGGTGCGTAACACCAATAAAGAGGATGACACAATGGCACTCGTAGACAATGCGGTCGCGGCCTACACGCGCCGGTTCGGGAGCGCGCCCCGCGCCGCCGCGCTGGCGCCGGGGCGGGTGGAGATCATGGGCAACCACACGGACTACAACGGCGGGTTCGTCCTGCCCGCCGCCTTGGACAAGGGCACGGTCGTGGCCGGGTCGCCGACCGGCAATGATACGATTTCTCTCCACGCCGCCGACTTCCGGCGGGACGCGACGTTCTCGGTGAAGGACCTCCGAGCCGACCCGCATAACTCGTGGGCGAGCTATGTGCTGGGCGTCGTCCAGCAGTTGCAGCAGGACGGCGTTACCATCGGCGGCTTCCAAGCCGTCATCCACAGCGACGTGCCGGGCGGGGCGGGGCTGTCGTCGTCGGCGGCCCTGGAAGTGGCGACGGCGTTTTTCTTGCAGCAGTTGTTCCCCTTTGACCGCGACCCCATGCAGATCGCGCGGCTCTGCCAGCGCGCCGAGAACGAGTTCGTGGGCGTCCCGTGCGGCATTCTGGATCAGTTCTCGTCCGTGTTCGGCGTCGGGGACGGCCTGCTGTTTCTGGACTGCCTGACGCTGGAGCATTCCGCCGTCAAGATGGGCCGGGACGACATTGCCATCGTGGTCTGCGACTCCAACGTCAAGCACGCCCTCACCTCCGGCGACTACGCCACGCGCCACGCCGAGTGCATGGCCGCCGCCGCGCACTTCGGCAAGCCGCTCCTGCGCGAAGTCACCTGGGAGGAGTTCACGGCCCGCGAGGGGGAGCTGCCCGAAAACCAGCAGAAGCGCGCGCGGCACGTCCTGACCGAAGACAAGCGCGTCCTGGCGATGCGCGAGGCGGCGCAGAAAGGCGACGAGGCGCGGATGGGCGAGCTTCTGGCCGAGGGCCACGCCTCCTGTCGGGACCTGTTCGAGAACTCCACGCCCGAAATAGACCTGCTGGTCTCGCTCGCCGTCCGCCTGCCCGGCTGCATCGGCGCGAAGCTGACCGGCGGCGGCTGGGGCGGCTGCTCGGTCAACCTGGTCCACGCCGAAGCGGTCCCCTCGTTCTGCCGCGACCTGGCCGCGCAGTATAAGACGCAGACCGGTTACGAGGCCCACGTCTACGCCTGCCGCGCCGCCCAGGGCGCGCGGGCGGTAAAACTTTGACGGACAGTGGGGGCTAGCCGATGACCGAACTGCGCGCGCTGACGCCGGACGACGATGCGGCTTTATCACGGCTGATGGCGGAAGCATTCGCGGGGGGCAGCCGCCCGACCGCGCCGGAGCCGGAAGAAAACAAAGATCGGGTCAGCACGACGCTGGGCGTCTTTGACGGTTCGCGCCTGGTCGCGGCGGCGACGATCCACGACCTGCACCTGATCTGGGGACAATCCGACGTTTCAATGGGAGGCATCGCGGGCGTCGCCTGCGCCGCCGAGCAGCGCGGGCGCGGCCACGTCGCCCGCCTGCTGGCCGAGTCCCTGCGGACCATGCGCGAGGCGGGTCAGTGGACCAGCGGCCTGTCCCCGTTCGCCTATGCCTTCTACCGGCGGCACGGCTGGGAGTGGGTGGGGGAGAAGCGCCGCTATGATCTGCCGACGAGCGAAATCCGGGCCAGTCCCGAAGGCAAGCACGTCCGCTGTTATGATGGCCCGGAAGCGTTGGAGGTTGTCCGGCCCGTCTATGAGGCATTTGCGCGGCGGCATCGCGGCATGGCGACCCGAACAGACCCGAAACCCGACTTCTGGACACGGGCGCTGGCGCATCACGACAGCCGCACCACCTACGTTCAGGTCTACCACGCCCCGGAGAACGACCAGGCGGAAGGCTACCTGACCTTCCGCTACCCGCACGGCGGCGAGACGGGCCACATCGGCGAGTTCTTCGCCAACACGCCCGCCGCCTATCGCGGGCTGCTGTCGGTCCTGCACTACTACGGGACCCAGGTGGAGAAGGTCGAGTTTTCGGCCCCCGCCTACGACTCGCTCCCACTCCATGTGATGCACTACGACCTGAACACGTCCGTTTCCCCCCTGTTCATGGGCCGCGTCGTGGACCTCGCCCCGGCCTTCGCCGCGCTGAGGGCCGAAGCGACCGTGAACGGGCGAGTGGTCCTGCAAGTTTCGGACGGCTCGTGCGAGTGGAACAACCAGACGTTCGCGCTCACTGCCGAGGGCGGGCAAGTGACCGCCGCGCCTACACAGGACGCGCCCGGCGTCTCGCTGGACATCCAAGCCTTGTCGCAGGCGTATTGGGGCCAGCCATCCCTGGATCTGCTCCGCGCGGCGGGCCGGCTGACCGTCGCGGATGAGGCGCAGTATCAACTCCTGTCGCGGTTGCTGCCGCCGAGCATCTGCTACTTGCAGGACGGCTTTTAGGAACATTCTATGACCAACAAACCCATCGCCGTCGTCACCGGGGCCAGCAGCGGCATCGGTGCGGCGACCGCCGAGCATCTGGCCCAGGCGGGCTATGAACTTATCCTCGGCGCAAGGCGCATGGACAAGCTGCAGGCTGTGGCGCAGCCGCTCGGCGCGCGGGCCATCGCGCTGGACGTGACCGACGCGGCCAGCGTTGCCGCGTTCTGCGAGCAAATCCCCGCCGTCAACGTGCTGGTCAACAACGCGGGCGGGGCGTTGGGGCTGGAACCGGTCGCCGAGGCCGAGGACGAGAAGTGGCGGACGATGTTCGAGTCGAACGTCCTGGGGACGATGCGGATGACCCGGACGCTGTTGCCCAGACTCGAAGCGTCGGGACGGGGCCACATCGTTGTCATCGGCAGCATCGCCGGGTTTGAGGTCTACCCCGGCGGCGCGGGCTACACGGCGGCCAAGCACGCCGAGCGGGCGGTGGCCGAGACCCTGCGCCTGGAACTGCTCGGCAAGCCGATCCGCGTGACGGAGATCGCGCCGGGCCTGGTCCAGACCGAGTTCAGCCTGGTCCGCTTCGGCGGCGACGCCGCGCGGGCCGCCAAGCCGTACCAGGGCATGACGCCGCTCACGGCGGACGACGTGGCCGACGCGATCACCTGGGCCGTGACACGCCCCCCGCACGTCAACATTGACCAGATGACCATTCGCCCGCTTGACCAGGCGACCGCCACGCTCGTACACCGCACCGTCAAAGAGGATTAGCCCACCGTGTCCAAACTCACCATCCACGCCGCCGAAACGCTCGGCACGATCTCCCCCTACGTCCACGGCCACTTCGCCGAACACTTAGGCCGCTGCTGCTACGACGGCCTGTGGGTCGGCCCGGCCTCGCCCATCCCGAACCAGGGCGGCTTCCGCACGGACGTCGTCGAGGCGCTGAAAGCGGTCGGCATCCCCCAACTGCGCTGGCCGGGCGGCTGCTTCGCCGATTCGTACCACTGGCGCGACGGCATCGGGCCGGTTGAGGCCCGCCCCCGGACGTGGGCCGAGAGCTGCGGCCTGAACGTCGTGGAAGACAACACGCTGGGGACGCATGAATTTATTGAACTGTGCCGGATGATCGGGGCCGACCCGTACCTCGCCGGCAACGTGGGGTCCGGCTCGGTGCAGGAGCTGGCGGACTGGGTGGTCTACTGCAACGGCACGGCGGACACGAGCTTGGCGCGCGAGCGGGCCGCCAACGGCCACGCGGACCCAATGGGCGTCAAGTTCTGGGGGGTCGGCAACGAAAACTGGGGCTGCGGCGGCAACTACGATGCCGAAACCTATGCCAAAGAGTTCAAGCGCTATGGGACGTTCCTGAAGATGGCAGACAACTCCGTTGAACTGGTCGCCTGCGGCCTGAACAGCCGCGACTGGAACATGAAGCTGGTCGAGACCCTGCGGAACCACCTGAGCCTGCTGGACCACGTTTCGGTCCATCAGTATTGGGCCAACGGCCCCGCCGTAGACTTCAGCGAGGAGGACTACTACAACTCCCTGCACGCGGCGGCGACGGTGGAGGATGACATCCGGTTTACCGACGAGATTTTGCGGTTTTTCACATCGGGCCGCAAGAAGAAGGTCGGCATCGCCTTCGACGAGTGGGGCATCTGGCACCCCGAAGCCGTCACCGGCACGGACTACGAGGCGCCCAGCACGATCCGCGATGCCGTGGTCGGCGCGGGCGTCCTGGACGTCTTCCACAAGTGGTGCGACCGCGTCTCGACCGCCAACATCGCCCAGATCGTCAACGTCCTGCAAGCCCTGGTACAGACGAAGGGCGAGGCGATGTGGCTGACGCCCACCTACCACCTGTTCGCGCTGTACGCGCCGCACCGGGGCGCGCAGGCCGTCCGCGCCGAGATCGGGGACGCCCCCGCCCGTGAGATCGGGCCGGTCGCAAACGCCCACGGCGGCAGGCCGCACACGAGCGATATGGCGTTGCTTTCGGCCTCGGCTTCCAAAAAGGACGGCCAGCTCATCGTCAGCCTCAGCAACCGGCAGCCCGACCAGCCACAGGAAGTGGTCCTGACCGTCCGCGACGGCTCCCTGCACGGAGGCCGCCTGCACACGATGGCCGGGGCGGCGAACGCCCACAACACCGCCGAGCAGCCGGACACCGTGGGGGTCACGCAGGCGGACGTGTCGGTGCAGGGCGACACGCTGACGCTGACCCTGCCCCCCTGCTCGGTGCAGACATTGGTGCTGAACCTGGCCTAGCCAATGGCGCTCTGCTACTACATCACGGGGCACGGCTTCGGCCACGCGGTCCGCACCACACAGGTCATCAAGTCGCTGCCGCCGGGCCTGCCCCTGATCCTGAAAACGACGGCCCCGGAGCGACTCTTCCGTGAGGAGCTGCCGGGGCGCGAGTTCGCCTATGTGCCCGCCGAGTACGACTGCGGCTGCCTGCAAAGCGACAGCGTCTCCGTGCTGCGGCGCGAGACGCTGACCCGCTACGGAGAGATCGCACAGGCTAACGCCGCCCGGCTGTCCGACGAAGTGGCATTCCTGCGGGAACACGGCGTCCGCTGCGTCGCCTCGGACGTCCCCTCGTTCCCCCTGTATGCCGCGCGCGAGGCGGGCGTTCCAGGCGTCGCCGTCGCCAACTTCACCTGGCACGACATCTACTCCGAGTACGTCGAGACGGACGCCGACGCCGCGCTGCTCCGGCAGATGGCGGGCGAGTACGCCGCCGCGACCGTCGCCTGCCTGACAGCCCTCAGCGTCCCCACCGTCGGTGATGTCTTTCCCCGTGCGGAGCGCGTCCCGCTGGTCGCCCGCCGGGGGCATCCGAGGCGGGCCGCGCTGACCGAAGCGCTGGGCGTTTCCGGCGGCAAACATCTCGCCCTGCTCTATCTGGGGGAGTGGGGGTTGGACATCCACTGGCCTGCGCTGGAACAGTGGATGGACTGGGTGTTCCTCCTAGACCGCCCCCTCCCGCAGCCGGCCGCCAACGTCCGCGCCTTCGACGCCCGCCGCTGGCGGTACGCCGATGTGGCCGCGTCCGTAGATGCCGTGGTCTCCAAAGCCGGCTACGGTACCCTGACCGAGTGCATCGCCAACTCCGTTCCGCTGGTTTACCTGCCCCGTTACGGGTTCCGCGAGCACGAAGCGCTCGTTGTGGGTATGAACAGGTGGGGAGCCGGGATTGAAATTTCGGAAGCGGCCTTCTTCGTCGGGGAGTGGGGGACCGCGCTCCAGTCCGCCCTCGCCGCCCGGCCCGACCCCGCGGTCTTCCCGATCAACGGGGCAGACGTCATCGCGAATAAACTTGTGGAGTTCTGTCAATGAGCCAGCCGAAGATCACCATGTACACCCGTCCGTCCTGCCCTGACGTCACCCGCGCCTCCTACTTCCTGCGCCAGCGCGGCATGACCTGGGACGAGATAGACATTACCGAAGACGAGGCCGCCCGCCAGCGGGTCTTGGAGTGGACGGGGCGCGAGGTGACGCCGACGCTGTGGATCGGTGACACCATGCTGACCGAGCCGGACGGTGAGGAGATAGACGCCGCCTTGGCGAAGGCGGCCTGAAACGCCTTGCGCGCCCTGCCCGTATATGCTATACTAGGCCCGTGCAAGTGCAGACGCCGGGAGGTATCGGGGACAGGATCGTGCTGGTCGGCCCGACGGCGTCGGGCAAAACGGCGATCGGCATCCACCTGGCCGCGCGGCTTGGCGCGGAGATCGTCTCCGCCGACTCAGTGCAAGTCTACCGGCAAATGGACATCGGGACGGCCAAGCCGACGGCTGAGGAGCGGCAGCGGGCCGTCTTTCATGCCATTGATGTCGCCGATCCCGATCAAGAGTGGACGCTGAACGACTACCAGCGGCTGGGGAACGAAGCCTGCCGCATGGTCGCGGCAGGCGGGCGAGTGCCGCTGATCGTCGGCGGGACCGGGCTGTACGTCCGCGCCCTGACGACCGTTCTGGACATCCCCATCGCTCCGCCGGATGAAGCGTTCCGGGCGCGGTGGCGCGAATTCGCCCGCGCGAACGGCAACGCCGCCCTTCTGGCCCGCGTCGCCCAGGTGGACCCGGACACGGCGGCCCGGCTGCATGTCAATGACACCGGGCGGCAGATCCGCGCCCTGGAAGTCCACGCGACGAGCGGCCGGACGCTCTCCGAGCTGCACGCCGAGAACCGCGCCCGGCAGCCAAAAGAGCAGCCCGTGCTGTTCGGCCTGAACTTCAATGACCGCGCGCTGTTGTACCGGCGCATTGACGATCGCGTGGACCAGATGCTGGCGGAAGGGCTGCTCGACGAGGTGCGCGGGCTGCTGGGGCGCGGCTACTCCGCCGCCCTGAAACCCATGCGGTCACTCGGCTACCGCCACTTGACGGCGCATCTCGCCGGTGAGATGAGCCTCGACCTCGCCATCACTGCCGTGAAGCAGGACACGCGCCACTTCGCGCGGCGTCAGCTCATCTGGTTTCGGGGCGATGCCCGCGTTCAGTGGGTGGAGGCCGACGGCAAGAGCGCCGAGCAGATCGCGGACGAGATTTACGCACACATTCAAGTGCTACGGCAGCACAAAGGGGAAATCGCTTCGCAATGAACAAACCGCAGGTCAACCTTCAAGACACGTTTCTCAACCAGGTCCGCAAAGAGAACATCGGCGTGATGATCTACCTCATCGGCGGCGTCCAGCTTCGCGGCAACGTGCGCGGCTTCGACCCCTACACGATCCTCCTGGACAGCCCCGGCAAGCCCACCCAGCTTGTCTACAAGCACGCCGTCACCAGCATCGTCCCCATGCGGCCCCTCCAGAACCTCTACACCGAGGCACTGCGCGAGGCCGGCATGACGCCCCAGCCTGCGTCCGGCCCGGCCAGCCCCACCGCGCCGCCAGTCGCGCTCGCCGGGACCACCCACCCCGACGCCAGTGTGACGGTGCAGGAGCCGAACCCCTCGCCCGCCCCCGCCACGCCGGAAGCCGCCGCCGTGGACCCGATTTCCTGAGACCGGAGTTCACCCCCCCGCCCCCAATTCTGGGGGGACCGGAAGGAATG
>CAXTWM010000195.1:0-9366 GCA_964247915.1 uncultured Armatimonadales bacterium
GGCCAGGTCCGCGCCGACGCCGCGTGTGACGCAGAACTGCAAGGCTTCCGGCGAGAAGTCCGCGCCGACGACGTGGCCAAACGGGGCTAGCTCGTCCAACATCGCGCCGGTCCCGCAGCCGATGTCCAGGATTTGCAGGCGTCCGTCTTGGGGGTAATGTGTGCCGAGCAGGCTGGTGATCAGGTGACGGCGGGCGACGAACCACCAGTAGCGGTCCTCGAAGCGGTACATCCGCTCGTATTCTTCGTGTTTCATGCTTTAGGGTGAGCGGTGGGAGCGGTCCGGGGGTTGGTTTCTTTTTGCAGGTGCCGGTGCATCCAGCGGATCAAGGATAGGTCGCGGAGCATTCTGAGGCCGTCACGGACCATGCTGACCTTGGAGCCTTCTTTGTGCGACCAGCGGATCGGCACCTCGGCGATGGCGTACCCCAATCGGCGGGCGACATAGAGCGCCTCGCTGTCAAAGGCAAACCCATCCAGCCGGCAGCGGGAAAAGACGTCCGTCGCCGCCTCTGCCGTGAACACTTTGAACCCGCACTGCGTATCGGCGATGCCCGGCACGGCGAGGACCTGGACGGCCTTGTTGAAGCTGCGCCCCAGCCACTCCCGATACCAGGGCTGATGGACGAGGAGGTGGGAATTCCGCAGGGGGCGCGAGCCGATCCCAATGGGCGTTCCCTCGCGCTCCATTGCCGCCCGCACGACCGCGTACTCCTCAGCAGGCGTCGCCAGGTCCGCATCACAGAACAAGCGCAGGTCGCCCCCCGCGCGCAGCATCCCGTAGCGCACGGCGTATCCCTTGCCCCGGTTGCCGCCATAGCTCAGGCATTGGATCGAGAGTTCGGGATGCTGCCGCGAGAAGTCGTCAACGGTCTGCGCGGTGCCGTCTGTGCTGCCGTCGTCCACGACCAGCAGGTCGAACGGCTCCGGGCGGGCGGCGAAGTAGTCCGCCGTCGCGCGCAGGGTTTGGGGCAGGCGTACCTCTTCGTTGAAGGCGGGTATAATGACGGAGACGGACATTTCCACCATTATAGGCCGCAGGCGGGCCGATTGTCAAGGGAACAGGGTCATGGGTCAGGCCGTTCAGTTCGGTGCGGGCAAGATCGGGCGCGGCTTCTTGGGGCAGTTGTTGTGCGAGGGCGGCTACCACACGACCTTCGTAGACGCCGACGCCGCCCTCGTGGATGCCCTAAACGCGCGCGGCGAGTACCCGCTGCGCCTGGTGTCCGACGCCGAAACTCAGACCTTGCGGATCGGGAACCTGCGCGCCCTGGACGCGCGGCGGGATAGCGACGCCGTGACGCAGGCGCTCGTCGAGGCCGACTTGGTCAGCATCGCCGTCGGCGCGAACGTACTGCCCCGCGTCGCCCCGGCCCTGGCCGCCGGCCTGAACGCCCGTGCCCTGTCGGGCTGCGGTCCCCTCGATGTCCTGCTGTGCGAGAACCAGTGGCACGCGGCGACCCTGATGCGCGGCCTGCTCGTCCCACACCTCACGCCGGAAGCGCGATCTTACTTTGAAGCGCAGGTCGGCTTGGTGGAAACCGTCATCGGGCGCATGGTCCCGATGGCAACGGATGAGCAGCGGGCCGAAGACCCCCTGCTAGTCGTCGCCGAGCCGTACAAAGAACTGCCGGTCGCGCGGGCCATGCTGCGGGGCGAACCTCCTTCCCTGCCGGGCCTGATACTGGCGGACCCTTTCGAGGCGTATGAAGCCCGCAAACTGTACCTGCACAACATGAGCCACGCCGCCCTGGCCTACCTGGGCTACCAACGGGGCCATGAGTATATCTGGCAGTGTGCTGCTGATGCAGACGTTTTAGACACTTGCCGTCAGGCGCTGGCGGAGGTCATCCCGGCTCTGGCCGCTGAGTACGGCCTGTCGCCGCGCGACATCACGGCCTTTGCGGACGATCTGCTGCGCCGGTTTGCGAACAAGGCACTCGGAGATACAGTCGCCCGCGTCGCCGCCGACCCGCTTCGTAAGCTGCGCGCCAATGATCGTCTAATCGGGGCGGCTAACTTGTGTCTCACGCACGGCATTACGCCTACTGCCCTCGCGGAAATCATCTGGTTCGCGTTCACTTATGAGGAGCACACAGACGTTAAGCCACAGGCGCTTACAGCGCCGAGGTGGGCGCTCGGAGATGATGCCGCCTTGACAGCCATCACTGGCATAGAAGGTGGCTCAGTGTTATCGGGGATGATCCTCAGCCACGGTCCGAAGACCCTCTGGATAGCGCCGGTGCATCCGCGATTTTGAGTTTGCCGCAGTAGAAAGACAACGTACCATGCCTCTTAACAGCCGTGCCGTCATGCTGGCGCTGGCCGACAACCAGACGGTGAAGCGGACGCTGGTCCAGAACGGGATGTCTAAGGGCATCGTCCAGCGGTTCGTCGCGGGCGAAACGCTGGAAGACGCCCTCGCCACCGCCCGCCGCTTGCAGGAGAGAAAGATTGATACGGCCCTCGACCTACTGGGCGAGAACGTCGCCACGGAGGGGGAGGCTCAGGATGGGACCGAGGCTTATATCCGCGTCCTGGATGCCGTCGCCGAGACTGGCCTGCCGCGCCCCTACATCAGCATCAAGCTGACCGCCCTGGGGCTGGACCTGAGCGACGCGCTCGCCGCCCAGAACCTGTTCCGCCTTCTGACGGCGGCACGGGTACACCCGGACGCCTTCGTCCGCGTAGATATGGAAGGCTCCGCCTACACGCAGCGGACTTTGGACATCGTGCGGGCGGCGCACCGGGAGTTCGGAAATGTCGGGACCGTGCTGCAATCGGCCCTGCGGCGCACCGACGACGACCTCGCCCTGCTCATCGGGGAGGGCACCTCGGTCCGCCTGGTCAAAGGCGCGTATGCCGAGCCGCCCGCCGTGGCTTTTCCCGATAAAGCCGATGTGGACGCCGCCTATGTCCGCCAGATGCGCGAGCTTTTGCTGCATGGGAACCGGCCGGCCATCGCCACTCACGACGAGGCCATCTTGCACGAGGCCAAGCGCCTCGTGCGCCAGTACGGGGTGGGCAACGATCGCTACGAGTTCCAGATGCTGCTGGGCGTCCGGCGGGACTTACAGGAGACGCTGGCCCTGGAAGGCTACCACGTCCGCGCCTACGTCCCCTTCGGCGCGTCCTGGTATCCCTACTTCATGCGCCGCCTGGCCGAGCGGCCCGCCAACGTCGGCTTCATCCTGCGGAACCTGCTGAGATGACCTCGGACTATGTGGACAACTGGGACGGCCTGCCGCCCGCCGTGCAGGATGCGCTCCTGCCCATCCTGGCCCGCTTCGACGAGGCGGCGGACCTGCTTTTGGACCGCCGGCTGAACCTGTCGTTCGAGGCCGCCGTCAAGGAGCTTTCCATTCCGGGCGTCGTCGCGCTGACCGAGGGCCTGCGCGCGCTCCGCGATCTGCTGCAAGCGCGGGTGACGGTGGAGGACAGTGAGGAGAGGAGGCTGCTGTTTGACGGCGGCCTGCCGCTGACGGTCTACGATCTGCCCCTGTATACGCCGTGCGTCTACCTGTCGCAGCTCGCGCAGTTCATGGACAGCCAGAACGTCCGCGTCTGGAAAGAGACCACCGCCGTTGAGATCGTAGACACGCTCCTCGTGATGGCCCGGTTCGTGCCCACCCAGACCGAAACGGCGCGGGTGGTGACGGCGGCCCTGCACGACATGGTGTACCTGTACCCGGACGCGCGCCCTTTGCTGCAACGTCCGTCCGAGGCGCCCAACGCCGCGCACATCGCGGCAATCGCCGACCAGTTGCTGGGGCGACGGTAGGGCTGGGGCACGGCAGGTCGGGCGCGGGGGACAGGCCGCAGTGCCGTGCGTCCCGACGCAACGGACTCACACAGGGGGCGGGCCAAATGGCCTGCCCCCTGCCTTCGGCCACCCCTAACGGCCAGGCCGTGCATTAAGAACACGGCGTGGCGGATGTTCCGGGTGCGCTTTACTTGCCGCCGCGCTTGAGGCCCCGTTCGATCTTCCCGCCCCAGTCGGAGGGTTCCTTGAGTGGGGCGACGATGGTAAAGTTGGTCGCGTCTTTGGAGGTGATCACCGCGACATCTTTGGCGGTGGAGCTGATGGACAGTTTGATGTTGGCGCGTCCGCCACGCGGCGTCCAGTTGCCGCGGTCAATGAAGCCCGCGACAGAGGCCAAGTAGTTCAGCATCAGGCTGCTCTGGGCGGGCGAGAGCGTGGGCTGGGTCGCTTCCATCGAGAAAGAGAACTTGTTTTTGGACTGCGCGATCATTTGGTCGATCTGGCCCTGGGCGCTTTGGCGGTCGCCGTTGTTGGAGTCCTCGGTCGCGTCCAGATCGCCGCCGCCCTGGGCTTTGATGTAGTTGCCCGCGTCCTTGGATAAGTAGGCGAGGCCGTTCACGCCGGCCGGACTGAGCATGACTTTCCAGGCCGCCGCCGACAGGTTCCAATTGAACGACCCAATCAGTTTGGAGGACCAGATCGTGTTGCCCTGGAACTCGTGAACGCGGTTCACGAGTTCCGCTTTGTTGGCCGCGGCGACCGAGGCGGGAACGGGCGCTTGCGCGTGTGCAGGCGCCAGCGAGAGCGAGAGCGCGGCGGCGCTCAGCAAGAGGGGGCGTGCGGGACGCCGGATGTGAGAGAACATGGGAGCCTCCAGGAAATGAATACAACCAGAAGTCGGGACGGGGTCGCGGGCGGCGGCTTGAGCCGGGGTGAGCCTTTGACGCTCGGGGGCGGTTCTGCTTGTATGCTTACTATACCCGAGACTTGATGTTTATTCCGTGGCCGCGAAAAAAAGGCGGGCCATTCGGCCCGCCCCCATCTCCGTTGTGACGCTACCGGCCGCGCCGCGAGGGGCCGCCCCGGCTGCCGCCCATGCGGGCGCCGCCGTCCCAGCCGCCGCCGTAGGTGCGGCCGCTGCCCTGCGAGCGACGCATCTGCTGGCGCGCGCCCTGGCGGTTCTCGTTCGGGTCCACGGGGTTCGGGTCGAGCCGCTGGCCGACCAGCTTCTCGATGGCCCGGAGCTGGGGCGTGTCGCCGTGCGTCACGAACGTCAGCGCCTTGCCGGACCGGCCCGCGCGGCCCGTCCGCCCGATGCGGTGGATGTAGTCCTCGGCGTTCACGGGCACATCATAGTTGATGACGTGCGTGATGTGCGGAACGTCGATGCCGCGCGCGGCGACGTCGGTGGCGACCAGCACGTCCAGCCGCTTGCCCCGGAACTGGGCCAGGACGCGCTCGCGCTGGTTCTGCGAGATGTCGCCGTGGATGCAGCCCGAGCGCAGGCCCGCCTGGGCCAGAATCTTGTCCAGCCGGTCCGCGCCGTGCCGGGTGCGGGCGAAGACCAGGGCGCCGCCGCCGCCCTCGCGGGCCTCGTGCAGCAGCGTCAGCAGCAGGTCGCCCTTTTCGGAGGCCGTGACGCGATGCACGATCTGCTCGATCTCGGCGACCACGGTGGAGCGCGGCCCGGCGTTGATGATGGCCGGGTCGGTCAAGTAGGCGCGCGCCAGCGTCTCGACGTCGCCGTCCATCGTGGCCGAGAACAGCATGGTCTGGCGCGACTGGCTCGTGAGGTGCTTGGCGATCCGCTGCACTTGGGGCAGGAAGCCCATGTCCAGCATCCGGTCGGCTTCGTCCAGCACGAACATCTCGACGGCGGACAGGTCCACATAGCCCTGCTCCAGATGGTCGAACAGGCGTCCCGGCGTGGCGACGATGATGTCCACGCCGCGCCGCAGCTTGGCGACCTGCTGGGACATGCCCGCGCCGCCGTAGATGGCGGCCCCGCGCAGGCCCGTGCCCTTGCCATAGAGCGCGAACTGCGTCTCGACCTGCACGGCCAGCTCGCGGGTCGGGACGAGGATCAGGGCGCGGGGGCTGCGGCCCTCGCTGTGGGTGAGCTTGTTGAGGATGGGCAGGGCGAAGACGGCGGTCTTGCCGCCGCCGGTCTGCGCGCAGGCGATGAGGTCCCGCCCGCTCAGGGCGTCGGGCAGGGCCAGCGCCTGGATCTCGGTGGGGGTGGTGTGGCCGGCGGCGTCCAGGTTCTTCTGGATGGCGTCGCGCAGGCCGAGTTCGGTGAATGTCTGCAAGTGTTTCTTCCTTTTCTTCCTCCCGCATCGTGGAGGGATGCCGCCCGTCTGTTTTGACCAAGGATTGATCCGTCACAGGCGGCGCATTCCAAGTTTCCACTCACGCGCGGAGGTCATCCAAGAAGTCCCCGCAGAAGGGGGGAACCGGGCGGACATCGGCACTTTCTCGAAATCAGTACGCAGAAGAGGCGATGGTCTTTGGTCGTGTGTGACAAGACCGGGGGCGCAAAAGAACGAGAACAAGCGGAACCATTGAAACTGTTACCCCTATGATACCACATATTTTATATAAACTGAACAGGGTAAAGACTTGGATGCAGCGAAGTGGTCTACTGAAGCTGTGCCGCATTCTAGCACTGGGCGCAGTTCTGCTTTGACCCCAGCCACCGAAAGTAGGCGATACAGCGTTTGACCTTTCCCCAAGCACTCACTATAATAAAACTGAGGGAGAGTAAGAACCTCATAATAAGTCCGAAGGCAGCACGACGCAATGGCAAAAATATATAGAGTGATGTTAGAGGCGGAACGTAGGCCACAGGTAGGTGGTGAGGCAAACATGCTTGGTGCCCGGCCGAAAATAGACATCCCTGTTGAAGAGAATCGAGTCATCCCAAACACAGGTGGCCTCTCCGTCAATGGTTGTCCCTGTAGTATCCCCCCAACAGTAGGTCCTCGGGGTTTGAGGGGTATAATTCCTGGTGCTAAGAACTCAAATCCTGACGGCAGGCGCTTGTGGAGTTCAGGAAGCGGTCTCTTCGTGGGAAGCCAGGTTTCTGAGCAGTTGCGTCTGCGCCCAAGAGAAGCAACGGAGTTGGCAGAGCGCCAAAAAGGGTATGTCGAACCGGATCAGGAGATGATGTTCGACGATTACCAGCAGGCGATTGCATCGACGCGGGATCAGTGGAGCATAGATGAGCAACGTAACGGCGGCTGCCCGATTTGCGGACAACCCTAACAATCAAGAATATGTCGATGTACTAATTCGCGTCCAGGATGCGATCTGTGCTGGCAACGATACGGAGGCAGGAAGGCTGTGCGATGCATCAATCGACCTCGCGGAGAGTTTGTCTGTCGTCGAAGTGCGCTGGATGCAAAACTTGTCAAGCGAACTAGAGTCTCTGTGCGATGAGGAGTTGCTTCGTGAACAGTGGGAAGATCAAAAAGAATACAATGCTCGTTTAGGCAAAGCATGGCTGGAGGTTGAAAACAATCCCGAGGCTGTTTTAGAACTCCTTCGATTCAAACAAAGCATACTAACGCCTGATAGAGTTGCTTACGGTCGCGCGCGGGCATATCGGTTATTAACCAATGGTGCTAGTTTCAGAGGCTGAACTGGGCCAGCGAGAGTGGCACAAATCCATCCTCGTCTGGGCGCAGCCCGTCCCACTGTACCAGCAGGTTGAACATCGCCAGCGTGTGCGCCAGACGAGCCTTCAGGTACGCCCAGGCCCGCTGCCCCATCTTCTTGAGGTGGCACACGTTGGTCAGCATCGAGAAGAAGGTCTCCACGACCATGCGGTCGTTCCACTTGCCCTTCTCGCAGACCTTCAGGTTGGGCGGGTCGCCCTCTTTGGCATGAAAGCCTTTGTCGCTGAGGATCAACATCTGCGCGTCGAACTTCTCGATCAGCGGGCGGAAGGTGGTGTCGCCGACATCGGCGGCAGAGACATCGAAGTCTACGGCCAGGCCGAACTGGTTGAGGACCACGGCGACTTTCGCGCCCATGATCCAGCGGAAGTTGGACTTGCCTTTGGTGGCGATGCGGGCGCGCTCGGGCTTGGCGCGCTCGCGGATCGGGTGAACCAGTTCAATGCCGTAACTGTCAATGACGCCCAGCACCGTCGGCGGGGCCAGGAAGCGGCGCGTCCAGCCCTGGTGGGCCGCCAGCAGCCGAAACAGGCGGGTGCGCTCAGGCAAGCGTGGGAACAGGGCGAAGAGGTCGCGCTTGGCCCAGCGGTGGAAGGCCCTGCCGCTGCCGCCCCTGAGGGCAAACAGGAGGCCGAGGGTAACGGTCTCGCTGGGGCAGAGGCTGGCCTGACTATGTTTCTGCGTGTCTGTCATGGCATCATCAACACGGACGAACAGTTCTGTGATAAAATCTAAGGTAGTCATCGGTCTCGTTCTTTCTCAGGTGTGGTAACCAGAAAATGAACGAGCCGATGGCTATCCTAAACGTCTTGCAAAACTAGCACCACTGGTTATTAGGCTTTCCAAACGTCGCACTCTCGTTCATGCGCCGTGCGGCAGAACTCGCCCCACAACATTCCGAGTACGAAGTGTTTGTTCTTGATCTGCTCAACATCCAGGGCAAGAAAGCCGAAATTGACAAAATTGCTGACAAGATTTTCGCTTATCCTGATTCTGATCCAGAACTCGTAATCTATGCCGCGAGCACTGTTGTTATGCAGACGCGACACATGCCGCTAGAAGAGGCGAAGCCACGTTTAGGGCAGATGCGTAGGGTGCTCAAATCAGTTTTTGATCGTTTCCCGTCGCACACTTTGAAGCCAAGAACTGCCATTATGGGGATGCTTACGCTGGGTACGCTTTTAGAAGGATTACACCGTAAAGCCGCTGCTCAAGCAACGTATCGTGAAGGACTACAAATCGAGCCAGAAAATGAGGAGCTTCTGATAGCTTATGCTCACTCTTTATTAGAAACAAAGCCGGAAGTAGCCGATGAGATTTTCGAGGCGCTTGTTGATAGGGGCACCAAATACTTTCTTGCTTACCTGTTTGCGGCAAGGAATGCTGGCGAGAATGGTGAATACGAAAAGTGTATGCGCCTTAGCCAGTATGTGCTGACCCTCTCCCAGAACCCTTATGTTCTTGCCCAAGCATATGAATTTACGGCAATCTCTGAGCTTGAGTTGAATGGGCCAACTAATAAGGCGGAAGATTTTTTTCAGCGGGCACTAAATGCTGCCCCTCCGAGTGAGAGACTACGGGAGAATTACAACATCTTCCTGGGAGCTAAAACGGCGTCAGCAACACAACCTCATAAGGATTTGTCTTTGCAATCCTTGTACGAGCGTTACAACAACTCAGTGGAAGTAGAGGCCTCTTTTGGAACTGGCTGGTATACCCTACTAAATCGGGCTTCGCGCCAACCACTAACTGCGGGGGACAGTCTCTTCTCAGGACAGCTAGCGATGGCCGTTGGGTGATTTTTCCCTCCGCCTTATACGCCTTCGTAATCGGCGTCCTGTGCCACGACACTTCTATTTGGCGCACTACCCTCTGCCGCCGCGCGGTCGGAAGCGGGCGGAGGACGGGACCGCAGGACGTGCCGGAC
>CAXTWM010000196.1:0-9314 GCA_964247915.1 uncultured Armatimonadales bacterium
GTGTCATATCTATTTGTGAAAGTAATCACAGACTGAGTAATCACGAACCCGGCGGCAAGGCCGGGATGATCTAAGACTATGGACAGCAAGCGCTCGCGTTACCTGGAAGCCTTCAAAGAGGGCGGCAACTTGATCGGCCTGACCAGCCTGGTCGCGGCTTCGGCGGCGCTGCTGTCGCCCCTGCCGCTCCTCGCCGGGCTGGTCGTCGAGGCGGCCTACCTGCTGTTCGTGCCGGACTCGCACTGGTACGACGCCCGCCTGTCCCGGCGCAACGACGCCGAAGTGGAGGGGCGGCGTCAACGGCTCAAGGCGCAGACGTTCACCCTGCTCGACGCGGACATGCAGGCGCGGTTCACGCGGCTGGAGGAGATCCGGTCGCAGATCAACGCGCAGGCGCAGGATGACCGCAAGTGGTTCCTGACCGTGCTCCGCAAGTTGGACTACCTGCTGGAAAAGTTCCTGCTGTTCGCGGGCAAGGAGGCCGAATTCCGCCGGTACATCGGCTCGGGCTGGCGCGACGAGTGCGGCAGCCGCCGGGGCGCGGCGGGGCGCGGATCGGACGAGGCCGCGTCGCCGTCCGCCGCCCGCGCCGCGCCGATGGTGACGGAGGTGCAGGCGAGCTACAAGCGCGACGTCGAGCAGGCGCAGGCGCTCCGGGCCAAGGAAACGGACCCGAACACCCAGGCCGTGCTGGACAAGCGGATTCAGGTCTTGGAACAGCGGAGTGAGGGCGTCGGCAAGATCGGGCGCATCCTGACCAACCTGCAATACCAACTGGCCCTGCTGGAAGACACGTTCGGCCTGATCAACGACCAGATTCGCGCCCGCTCGCCGGAGCAGGTCCTGGCGGACATCGAGGGCGTCGTGGACCAGACGGACTCGATGACGCAGCTTTTGGAAGAACTGGCCCCCTATGAGGGGGCGGCGGCATAAAAGACACGGGAAGGCACTGACAGATGTTGGACATTGGGGAGAAGTTACGCAAAGCGGCGGGGCTGTTCGTGGAGATACCCGCCGACAAAGGCGCCGCGCACGCGGGCGATGACGGGCGGGCGGAGGCGGCTCCGACCCCGTCACGGACTGTCGAGCAGATCGTCCGCGAGTCGGAAGGGCCGAACCTGGATGAGATCCAGGTCTCGCACCAGGCCGCGCCCGCCTTCGTTACGTCGGGCGGCCAGGCCGATTTTACCGCGATCTACGCCCAGGCGGGCCTGCCGACCGTCCCGTTCACGGCCGAGCAGATGCGGGACATGCTGAACTCGCTGCCCGCCGAACTGCCGCTGGCGATGCGCCGGCAGACGATGAAGGTGACGCTGGATGCCATGGGCAAGACGGTCGGGGCGACGGCGGACGGCATCGTCGCGGACGCCTCGCGCAAGATGGCCGCCCTGGCCGCCTACGCGGGCAGCCTGTCCCAGCAGACCAAGGCGCAGACCGCCCAGGCCGAGCAGGAGATCGCCGCCCTGGAAGCGCAGATCGAGGAGAAGCGCCAGGCCGTCGCCCGGTCCCAGGCGATGTTGACCGAGGCGGTGCAGCGCTGCAACGCCGAGTCGGACCATCTGGACGACGTGCTGGAGTTCTTCAGCCTGGACGTGCCGCCCTCGAAGCACGGCGCGGGCGGAGACGCCGAGCGCAAGAACCTGAACGTATAAGGGACACGAACGAAGGAGCGTGTGACATGCATCTCAAGCCTTTAGGGAAATTAGCGATTCTTATCCTGGTGGTGGGCCTCGCCATCGGCGTCTGGCGGTCGTGGAACAAGCTGGCGCCCGCTGCGGCGACCAAAAATTCGGTCGTGCCGGGCCAGATCAGCCTGCCGACCAACAGCGCCGTCACCGGAAGCGGCGGCGGGAGCGACAGCGGGGGAAGCGCCAGCGTGGTCCCGGTCGCGCTGAACCCCGGCTGCGCGGACAAGCCCGAGGTGCGCCTGCTGGGCTACGCCTGGAACGCGCAGATGGGCCTGCTGTACGCCAATGGCGGGCCGCAGGCCGCGCCGGGCAGCCTGATGTGCCAGCACGGGGTCAACCTCAGGTTCATCCGGCAGGACGACAATGGCAAGATGCAGGAGGCGCTGACCGCCTTCGCCACCCAGCTCTCACAGGGCAACCCGAACCCGGACAAGGGCGCGCACTTCGTCGCCATCATGGGCGACGGCTCGGCGGCCTTCTTGCAGGGCCTGAACGTGACCCTGGCCCGGCTGGGGCCGGACTACAAGGCCAAGATCGTGGACGCCATCGGGTACTCGCACGGCGAGGACAAGCTGATGGGGCCGGCGGCCTGGAAGGCCAGCCCCACGGCGGCGCGCGGCTCGTTCGTGGCGGGCGTGGTCCGCGACGGCGACTGGAACATCGCCCAGAAGTGGCTCGGCGACAACGGCATCGCCACCAACCCGGACGAGAAGACGTATGACCCGAACGCCATGAACTGGGTGAACGCCTCGGATTATGTGGACGCCGCCCAGAAGTACGTCGCCGGCTACGCCGAGGACCGGCCCGTGGTCGTCAACGGCAAGCGGACCGGCGAAACCAAGCACGTCGTCGTGGACGGCTGCGTGACCTGGACGCCGGGCGACGTGACGGCGGCGGAGAAGAAGGGCGGGCTGGTCTCGGTCATCTCGACGCGCGAGTATTCGTCGCAGATGCCGTGCGTCATCATCGGCATTGACAAGTGGATGCGCGCCAACCGGCCCACGGTCGAGGCGATGATCGGGGCCATCGCCCAGGGCGGCCAGGCCGTCAAGAACAACCCCAGCGCGCTGCACAAAGCCGCCCAGGTCAGCGCGGACGTTTACCACGACGCCGGCAGCGACGCGGCGTATTGGGAGAAGTATTACCGGGGGACTCAGGAGAAAGACAAGACCGGGCTGACCGTGGACCTTGGCGGCTCCTCCGTCAACGCCCTGGCCGACAGCCTGCTGTCGTTCGGCCTGGTCCCCGGCTCCGCCGACCTGGTGAGCGCGACCTACACCGTCTTCGGCAACCTGGTCTCGTCCCAGTATCACGAGCTGCTGCCGTCGGTCGCGCCCGCCGACCAGGTGGTGGACAAGTCCTACCTCCAGGATGTCGCCAAGCTGGCGACGCCGACGGCGACTCAGATCGCCACGGCCAAGCCGACCTATGCCAAGAAGACGGCGCGCAACCTGGTCGGGCACCGGTCGTGGGACATCCACTTCAACCCCGGCAAGGCGACGTTCACGCCGGACGCCCAGAAGCTGCTGAACCAGCTCGCGGGCGACCTGCTGGTGGCCTCGGGCACGGTCGTGGAGGTGCATGGCTACACGGACAGCCAGGGCAGCCACGCCACCAGCCTGCCGCTCTCGCAGGCGCGGGCCGCCGCCGTGGCGCGTTTCATGCAGACCAAAGCGCCGGTCAACTTCCCCGGCGGCCGCATCAAGGTCTTCGCGCACGGGGAGGCTAACCCGGTCGCTTCGAACGCCACGGCGGAAGGCCGCCAGAAGAACCGCCGCGTGGAGATCGTCCTGCGCTCGGTGGGGTAGCAGGTTCCACGGGGCTGAACCCCCGTGCTTTAGGAGTGCAAGCCCCCGCCTGCGCGGGCGCAATGCCAATGGCACCATGCTCTTCTGCCCGCTGTTCTTCTGCCCGCGAAGGCGGGGATTTGCTTTAACGAAGCACGGGGGTTCAGCCCCGTGACAGGCGGTTCCAATATGGCAAACCCAACAAACACAGACCCCACTGCGGCAGGGAAAGCCGTCAGCGAGGCCGTCAACAAAGCCCTGGTCGCCGGGGCGGATGGCGGCGCGGCCCTCAGAGTGGGGGACAAGGGCGCGCGGCGGCATGGGAACGCCTGGGACGCCTTCCTGCCCAACCGCATCCTGTCGCCGGGGGCGATGCAGATCATCATCTGGGCCGAGGTCGCCCTCGCCCTGCTGCTCTGGCTGCGCTCGCCCTTCAAGGTCCTCCCCCGGCCCGACGAGGTGCTGCACGCGCTGCGCGACCTGTGGATGACGCAGGGGCTGGGGCCGGAACTGCTCACCAGCGTCAAGCTGAATCTGGAAGCCTTGGCCTGGAGCACCGTCATCTCGCTGGGGCTGGCGTACCTCAGCGTCGTGCCGGTCTTCCGGCCCCTGGTGGCCGCCGTCTCCAAGGGGCGCTTCCTGAGCATCGTCGGGTTCACGTTCATCTTCACCCTGATCTTCGGCGGCGGGCACCCGCTCAAAACGTCGCTCCTGGTCTTCGCCGTCTCGGTCTTCTACGTCACCTCGATGGCCGCCGTGATCGCCGCCATCCCCAAAGGCGACTTCGACCACGCCCGGACCCTGCGGATGGGCGAGTGGCGCGTCGTCTGGGAGGTCGTCATCCTGGGCACGGCGGACAAGGCGTTTGAAGTGCTGCGGCAGAACGCGGCGATGGGCTGGATGATGCTGACGATGGTGGAAGGGATCGTCCGGTCCGAGGGCGGCGTGGGCGCGATGCTGCTGGGCGAAAGCAAGCACTTCCTGCTGCCCGAGGTGTTCGCGATCCAACTGGTCATCCTGATCGTCGGCTTGTTCCAGGATTATTTGATTGGTGCGGCCCGCCGCCTGGCCTGCCCCTATGCCGACCTGGCGCTGGAGCGGCGATAGGCAAAGACATGATACAAGGCGTTACCTACACGGACACCCTCCTGAAGCTGTCGGGCGTCAATAAGTCGCTGGGCGGCCTGCCGATCCTGCGGGACGTGGACCTGGAGATCAAGGACCTGCACCGGCCCGGCTACACGCAGGGGCAGATCATCGGGTTGCTCGGCCCGAGCGGAGTCGGAAAGACCACGCTGTTCCGCCTGCTGGCCGGGCTGGACGAACCCGACTCGGGCACCATCCTGGCCGAGAAGGCGGGCATCCCCGTGCATCGGGGCATGGTTGGGGTCGTCGCGCAGGATTACCACCTGTTCGCGCACCGGACCGTGCTGGGCAATCTGGCCGTCGCGGGCCGTCAGGCGGGGCTGTCGGGGGCGGCGGCGCGGGAGCAGGCGACAAGTCTTCTGGAGCGGTTCGGCATCGCCGAGCACGCGCGCAAGTACCCCGCCCAGTTGTCCGGCGGGCAGCGGCAGCGGGTCGCCATCGCCCAGCAGCTTCTGTGCAGCGACCACTTCCTGCTGATGGACGAGCCGTTCTCGGGCCTGGACATGCTGGCCGCCCAGCGCGTCTCGCAGTTCATCCAGGAGATGGCGCAGTCCGACGAGCTGAAGACGTTCATCCTCGTCACCCACGACATCAGCGCGGCCCTGCAAGTGGCCGACACCATCCTGCTGCTGGGCCGGGATCGCGACGCCCAGGGCAGTCCCATCCCCGGCGCGCGCATCCAGGCGTCGTACAACCTGATCGAGCGGGACGTCTGCTGGCGCGACGGCGTCACGACCACGCCGGAGTTCTTGCAGTTATTGCAGGAGATCCGCGAGGTCTTCCCGCGACTTTGACGCCGTTTAAGGAGCATCCATGCAGACGCTGTCCTCCCCGCGCCTGTCGGGGAACCCGATCTTCCCCGGCTGGTACGCCGACCCCGAGCTGCACCTCTTCGCGGGCCGCTATTACCTGTACCCGACCTACTCGGCGGAGTATGACCAGCAGACCTTCTTTGAAGCCTGGTCGTCGTCCGACCTGACCGACTGGCGCTGCGAGGGCCGCATCCTCGACTTCGCCGACGTGCCGTGGAGCACGAACCGCGCCGCCTGGGCACCGTCCGCCATCGAGCGAAATGGGCGCTACTTCTTCTACTTTTCTGCCGGGGACGGGGCGGGCCTGGGCGTGGCCGTCGCCGAACACCCCGCCGGGCCGTTCCGGGACGCGCTGGGCCGGCCCCTCGTCGGCCACTACCCGCACGGGGCGCAGCCGATTGACGCCCATGCGTTCCTGGATGACGATGGGCAGGCGTACCTGTACTTCGGCGGGTGGCGTCATGCCGTGGTCGTCCGGCTGAACGAGGACATGATCTCGCTAGGCGGCGACTTCCAGGAGATCACGCCCGAGGGCTATGTTGAAGGCCCGTTCATGCTCAAACGGCGTGGCGTCTACTACTTCATGTGGTCCGAGGGCGGCTGGACCGATTCGAGCTACGCCGTCGCCTACGCCCGCTCGGACTTGCCGCTCGGCCCGTTCACCCGCGTGGGCCGCGTCCTGGAGAACAACCCCGCCGTCGGCCTGGGCGCGGGCCACCACTCGGCCCTGTGCTATCCCGGCACGGACGACTGGTACATCGCCTACCACCGCCGCCCGCTGGCCGAGACGAACGGCCACCACCGGGTCGTCTGCATTGACCGGATGTATTTTGATGACGCGGGCGACATCCTGCCGGTCGTCCTGACCCACGAGGGCGTCCCCGCCCGCCCCCTGCCCGCCTGAGACACGGTGCCGCAACTTTCCGGGCGCTGCCGTGTCATATATGCCAAACGCAAGAACACAGGAGAAAAGACCATGATCGTCGTCACCACGCCCGACATCGCCGGGCACCGCATCGAAAGCACTCTGGGGCAGGCGTTCGGCGTCGTCGTCCGCAGCCGGGGCATCGGCGGCAACCTGATGGCGGGGCTGCGCTCGCTGGCCGGGGGCGAGATCACCGAATACACGCAGATGCTGGAAGAAGCGCGGCGGCACGCCCTGGACCGCCTGGTCCAGAACGCGGCCCAGATGGGCGCAAACGCCGTGGTCGCCATGCGCTTCGACTCGTCCGAGATCGGGGACACCATGAGCGAAATCGTCGCTTATGGCACGGCGGTCGTCATCGCCCCGGCGAGCTGAGGGAGGGGCCGCGCCCATGCTGCGACGCGCACTGCTCATCGTGGGCGGCCTGCTCCTCCTCGCCGCCCTGGTGCTGTTCACCCATCCCCCGCTGCTGGGGATCGCGCTGTACCTTGCCTTCTACGGCATCCTCGTCGTCGGGGGCATCCTGTTCGAGCGGAGCGCCTACCGGCCCCGCATCCAGCGGAGTCACGCCGGCTGGCAGCGCACCGGGGAGCGGTTCACGGACCCCGTTTCCGGCGCACTGACGGAGGTGTGGTTTAACCCGGAAACAGGCGAACGCGATTACCGTTCGGTCTGAGTGTCGCTCCGTCCGAGCCGTTCGGGGTACAATGACACGCATGAACACCTACGAGATTGACGCCCACAAGTGGGAGACGGTCGCGCCGCACTTCGCGGCCCTAGCGGATGAAGACCTGACGGCGCAGGGCGTCGGCGACTGGCTGCTGCGGTGGAGCGAACTGGAAAAAGTTCTGGGTGAGGCCGGGGCGCGGGCCGGGCGAGCGAAGTCCGAGGACACGACCGACCAGGCGGCGGAGGCGGCCTACCTGAACTTCGTCCAGGAGATCATTCCCCAGTGGACGGTCGCCGCCCAGGCGCTCAAAACCAAGCTGCTGGCCGTGCCCGGCTACGAGCCGCTCCCCGAACACCGGCAGTTTCTGCGCCGCCTGTGGAGCGACGCCGACCTGTTCCGGGCCGAGAACGTCCCCCTCCAGGCCGAACTGCAAACGCTCGCCAACGAGTACAACAAGCTGACCGGGGCGATGACCGTGACGCTGGACGGCGAGGAGATGACCTTGCCGCAGGCCGAAGGCAAGCTGCTCGACCCGGACCGTGCGGTCCGCGAGGGGGCGTGGCGGGCCGTGCAGGAGCGGTGGCTCCTGTCGCGGGAGCCGCTGGACGCGCTTTACTTGAAGATGCTGCCGCTGCGGCGGCAGCTCGCCAAAAACGCCGGCCAGCCCGACTATCGGGCCTATATGTGGCGGGCACTGAAGCGGTTCGACTACACGCCCGAGGACAGCTTGGCCTTCGGCAAAGCGATTGAGGCCGAGGTCGTGCCGCTGGCGAAGCGGCTGCTGGAGGCACGCCGGAAGACACTGGGCGTCGAGACGCTGCGGCCCTGGGATTTGGCCGCCGACCCTGAGAACCGCACGCCGCTCCGTCCCTTCGCCGATGTCGCCGAACTCGAAGAAGGGACCGCCCGCATCTTCGCCCAGGTGGACCCCGCCCTGGGCGCGGACTTCGAGACGTTCCGCAAGGGTTATCTCGACTTGGGATCGCGCAAGGGCAAGTCGCCCGGCGGCTACTGCTCGTTCTTCCCCAAAACCGGCCTGCCGTACATCTTCATGAACGCCGTCGGGACCGAGAGTGACGTCCGCACCATGCTCCACGAGGGCGGCCACGCCTTTCACGGGCTGGCGTCCAGCGCCACCCAGCCGCTGCTGTGGAACCGGGGGGCGCCGATGGAGTTCAACGAGGTCGCCTCGATGGCGATGGAACTGCTGGCCCTGCCGTATCTGGAAAAGGACAAGGGCGGGTTCTACACGCCCGAGGAGGCCCAGCGCGCCCGGCAGGAGCAGCTAGAGAGGATCGTCCTGTTCCTGCCGTACATGGCCGTCGTGGACGGCTTCCAGCACTGGGTCTACGCCGAAGCCCCCGAAGACGTGACCGCGCAGGACATGGACGCACAGTGGGACGCCCTGTGGACCCGCTTCATGGGCGGGACGGACTGGTCCGGCCTGGAAGCGGAGCGCGCGACGGGCTGGCACCGCAAGCTGCACATCTTCACCGTGCCGTTCTACTACGTCGAGTACGGCCTGGCCCAGCTTGGCGCCTTGCAGGTCTGGCGCAACGCCCTGGCCGACCAGGCGGACGCCGTGCGCCGCTACCGGTCGGCCCTAGCCCTGGGCAACACGCGCCCCCTGCCCGACCTGTACGCCGAAGCCGGCGCGCGCCTGGCCTTCGACCGCGAGACGGTCGGCGAACTGGCCCGCCTGGTGGAGTCGCATCTGGAAGCGTGACTAACATGGCAGCCAGTCCCAGGGTTCATACGCTTTCGCGCTGGACGCAGTGGCGGTATTCGCTCCGGGCATGGCTGCCTACATCTCTGCTTTTGCTGTTCTTTATGGGCCTCTTTGTCTTTATGTGCTGCGTCGCCCCGAGCCTTGACATAGCGGACGTGCGCGGAGCGGCTACGCATCACGATCATAGCATGGTTTCTGCCGTCTCCTACATCCCGCTGGGTAAAGGCGCGATAAACCCGGCTAGTTTCGTCTCGCTTGCGGTTGCCGGCGAGACGATGACGGTCCTGACTCACGCAGACCTGCACAAAGGCGAGCCTGTTCAAGTCACCTACCGAATTGGCAAGAGCGGGCGCATCCACATAGACGGCATAGAACCGGACGGGGAGGCGAAACAATGACGCTCACACCAGGCCGACACCGCAGGAGGGCGCGATCCATCGCGCCCTCTTATTTTTGGTAGTGGCTCAAAAGTGTCTGAGGGCAAACACAAGGTTCGCACCCTACAAGCGATTCCCGTAGGGGCGAACCTTGTGTTCGCCCCCCCTTCGGGATGTTCG
>CAXTWM010000197.1:0-7415 GCA_964247915.1 uncultured Armatimonadales bacterium
CCTGCGGCACAGCTGGTACACCGAGAACTACACAGATTTGATCCCCGGCGCTGTGGCGGCTGGCACGCTCACCGGCAGCGCGGGGGAGGGCAAAATCTCGTCTGCCACTCGTGCGGACTACGCCGAAGCGGCCGTCGCCGTACTCACCGGAACCGGGCACCAGGGGAAGACTTACGAGTTGGCAGGAGACGTCGCTTACACCCTCAGTGACCTCGCAGCCGAAATCTCACGTCAAACCGGCAAGTCGATTCCTTACACCCAAACGCCGGGCGGCTGGGATGTCATGGCGAAGAACGGCGAGTTTTTTGACAGCAGTCACGAGCTTTCAAAGTTGATCGGCCGGCCGACGACGCCATTGGCGGGAGCCGTTGCTGAGGCATTCAAGCGAAGCGCGTGAATGAGCGAAGCGCGCGAATGCGGGTCGGAACCGGTGCGTCTTCGCGACTTACCTCCGTCCGTGATGGGCGGAGGGGACAAATGCTGGGTTGCCCGTCAATGCACATCAAGCGTCATCCAACAGTCAATTAGCTTGATAGAGATTCAGAAGTGATAGTCGCCGTGCGCATACGCGAGGCCGCCCAGGTCGTGGACGGCTTCACGCCGGTCCTCTGCGAGCTGCGGCATTCCGTGACGGCGCCTAGCGCGTGACGCGGGACTCATTCAGTACCCCAGCGCCAAGCCGTCTTTTCGGGGGTCAGAGCCGCCGGACAGCGCGCCGGTTTCGGGGTCCAGGGTGATGATCTGGGAGGCGCACGCCCCCGACCACGCCTCGCCGACGGTCAGGCGGTGGCCCCGGCGGCGCAGCTCGTAGCAGGTGTCGAGCGGCAGGCGGTCCTCCACCATCAGCTCCGGGCCGTCCGGCGGGACGTGCCACTTGGGACTCTCGATGGCCTCCTGCGGGCTGCGGCCCCAGTCGGTCATCTGCGTGATCGTCTGCAAGTTCGTCTGCACCTGCACGTCCGCGCCGGGCGTCCCGCCGACCGCCCACAAGTCGTCATTCTTGAAGGCCATCCAGGTGTTCAGCGTGTGCATCGTCTTCTTGCCGGGGGCCAGCACGTTGGGGCTTTTCGGGTCCAGGCTGAAGCCGGTCATGCGGTTGTTGAGCAGGACGCCCGTGCCGGGCACGACCACGCCGCTGCCGTAGCCGTGGAAGACGCTCTGTATCCAGGACACGGCGCTGCCGCGCGCGTCCACGACGCACAGGTACGTCGTGTCCGAGCCGCCGCTGACGGCGGGCAGCCGCCCCGGCGAGTAGCGTGGCGCGGCCTCGGCCCCGATGCGCTTGCGCTGCTGCGCGGCGTAGTCTTTGGACAGCAGCGTCGCCAGCGGCGTGTCCGGGACGTCGCCCAGATAGGCCAGGCGGTCCGCGAAGGCCAGCTTCTTTGCCTCGGCCATCAGATGCACCGCGTCCGGCCCTTCGGGGTCCAGAGCGCCCAGGTCGAAGCCTTCCAAAATGTTCAGCATTTGCAGCAGCAGGCAGCCCTGCGAGACCGGCGGCTGCTCCGTCACCGTCACCCCCCGGTAGGTCGTGCGGATCGGGTCCAGAATCTGTGATCTGTGGTGGGCAAGGTCTTCGCGCGTGAAGAAGCCGCCGCTGGCCTCGGAGTGGGCGACCAGCTTCTCGGCGAACTCGCCCTCATAAAAGGCCGCGCGGCCCCCCTCGGCGAAAGAGCGCAGGGTCCGGGCCAGGACCGGCTGGTAGATGGTGACGCCGGGCCGCAGGTCGTCAGGGACCAGGGCCGCGCCCGACTCGGGGAACTCCTCCCACAGCGCGTCATGCGCGCGCAGGAGTTCGGCTTGCCAGGCGGGGAGCGCGTAGCCGTCCTCGGCCAGCGCAATGGCCGGGGCCAGGGCCTCGGAGGCGGTCATGGTCCCCCACGTCTCCAGCGTCGTCAGCCACGCATCCACCGCGCCGGGGACGGAGGCCGCCCGGATGCCGCGCAGGGGGATCTCGCCGCCCATCGCCTCGGGTGTCGCCCCGGCGGGGGCCGCCCCGCTGCCGTTCAGGGCGGACAATTTGCGCGCGGGCGCGTCCCAGATCTGGGCGAAGGCGTCCCCGCCGACATGGGACAGGTGCGGCTCCAGGACGGCCATCGCCGCCCCCATCGCCACGGCGGCGTCAGCGGCGTTGCCCCCCGCCCGCAGGATTTCGACGCCGATGAGCGAGGCGAGCGGGTTCGCCGCCGCCACCATGCCCGTCCGTGCCGTCCTCAGTGGTATCCGGGTGATGCTTCTCATGCGCGTGTGCCCCCGCTTCCAGTGATTTCTTTCCGTCATTGACGGAAAAAACACAATTTGTGGTAAACTGTAGTTACCAGACGGGAAGGCGCTGTTCACGCAGCGCCCTCCCGCCGTCATGCTACTTCTTCAGTAGCTGATGGATCGCAGCAAGAGCCGACAGGATTGCTGCGACGGTCTGGGCAACCACTCTGAATTTCAGAGCGATCCGCCAGGGTCCTTGTCGCATAGGATTCACCTCCTTTCGACAAGATTGAAGAGGCCGCTCCTGATAGCGGCCTTTTCGTTTTCATTATAGCAGATGAACGTCGGCTTGATGCTGCCGGCCACACTTTTTTGGATCGACGCTTGACATCGGTGTCGCTGTGTGCTATACTGGCGTCAATCACCTCCAATCGGCAAGAGCGAAAAGGCAGCCCCACCGGGCTGCCTTTTCGTTTTCATCGCCGCAAATGCCCTGCTCCTCTCGTCCTCCCTCTAGTCTCCCCCCTGCCCTGCCGATAATGGACCTACGAAGCCCGTTTTGCAGACGCTTTTGCAGACACCCACGGGCCGGAGCGTCCCATGTCCACCACCAAGCCAAAAACCGAACAGACGAAGGCCGAAGAACCGCAGGTCGTCCAGCAGATGCCGCTGGAGCAGATCGTCACCAACGAGAACCAGCCGCGCAAGTCGTTCTACCAGGACACTTTGGAAGAGCTGGCCGCCTCGATCAAGGAGCGCGGCGTCCTGGAGCCGATCGTCGTCCGCCCCTGGGAAGGGAAGTTCCAGATCGTCATGGGCGAGCGCCGCTTCCGGGCCTCGGGGATCGCCGGCAACAAGACGATCCCCGTCATCGTCAAGGAGATGAGCGACGAGGACGCCCACGCCGACGCGCTATTGGAAAACTTCCAGCGCGAGGACATGAACCCCATCGAGAAGGCGCGGGCGATCCAGGGGCTGCTGACCTTTATGTCCTGGGAGAAGTGCGGCAAGACCCTGGGCGTTTCCGAAACCACCCTGCGCCGCTCGCTGGAGCTGCTGGAACTGCCGCCGTTCGTCCAGCACGAGCTGACCCTGCGCGCGCCCGCCGCCGGCCAGATTCTGCTCACGGAGGGCCACGCCCGCGCCCTGGCCGCCCTGGCCCACGACCCCGGCACGCAGAAGCGCATGGCCGAGAAGATCAAGGCGGAGAAGCTCAACATCGGCGACGCCGAGCGCATCATGGGTGCCATCGTCAAGTACCCGGAGAAGAAGGAGGCGTTCCTGCGGGTCCCGCTCGCCATCACCGAGCAGCTCCTGAAGACGCTGGGCGCGCGGGCGGAGAAGGCCAAGCCGTACCGCCCCGCGACGGCGGAGCAGCACATGAAGGCCATCGACAAGGTCGGCCAGCAGCTCTCGGAACTGCTGGACGAGCGCGTCATCGAGTACCTGAGCGCGGTCCAGATGAACCAGCTCCTCGCCACCTGCGCCGAGCTGGGGCGGGGCCTGGACGAGTTCAACCGCAAGGTGCGCCTGGCCCTGAAGTCCAAAGAGTACGGCTTCCAGGAGACCTACATCCACTGCCCGCTGTGCGGCCGGGTGGAGCTGGTCGGCTCGATGCGCTGCTCGGTCTGCTGGACCATCCTGCGCCGCTGCTACGACTGCGGCAACTACGACCGCGTCCATGAGAAGTGCGGCGTCAATTCGGCCCAGGTCTACGTCGCCGAGGCCGAGAACCCCAAGGAATACTCCAAAAGCTACAAGTGCCCCGACTACAAGCCCAAGTACGAAGCCCAGGCCGCCAAGAGCCTCAAGATGGCCGCGTAAGGCGGACAGAGCAAAAAGCAGAAAGAGCCGGGCGACTGACGTCGCCCGGCTTTCAAGACATACAGAACTCTACTTCAGGGGGAAGTCGCGGAAGCGCTGAAGAACCTCAGTGATCCCGTCACAAAAAACAGCCGCCTCAGTCTCTGATGCCAGCCTGATCCAGTCTCCTGTTTCCCACAGGTCGCGCGCCTTCACGAAGGCGGGAATTGCCTCAATCTCGGCGGGTGATAGGAAGCGCCGTGACTGGTAGCCGGCCAAATAGGCGTCGCAGGAGCCTTTGATCGCTTCGTCCTCCGCTGTGCCGTCCCGCAGCGGCCAGAGGAAGCCGGTGAGGTCGAAGCCGCGCCAGCCAACGCCGCAGAGCGAAAAATCGAACAGCGTCACCCGCCCCTCTTCGGTGAAGTGGCAGTTCCCCTGGTGGATGTCACCGTGGATCACGCCGAACTCGTCCGGGCCGGAGGGTATCCGCCCCAGCTTTTCCCGGATGTGGTCGGCGAGCCGTTCCAGATACAGCCGGTCGGCGTGTCCGCCGAGGAAGGGCATCATCCGCCCAACCGGCACGTCTACCACCCCTGCCGTGTCATAAACTGCATGATCCCAGTCCGAGCGGAAGTCGTTCCCGGCATGGTGCAGGTTCGCGAGCGCGGCGCCCGAGCGGTAGCTCTCCGAAATTCCCAGCGGCCAGAGCGGGCGGCCCTCGGCGAATGTGAACAGGACGCAGGGGCGCGGCCCGCGTGGAGTCACGACCGAGCCGAGTGTTCCCCCATCCAACCTCGGCATCGGGTGAGAGACCGGCACCCCGCCCTGCCGGAGATGCATCAGAAACTCCAGCTCAAACCGGATGTGGTCCTCTCGGCTTACCCAGGTTGGTCCGTAGACGCGCAGGATGGACCGGCCTCCGCCTGTTTCCACCAGGTAGGTGCGACTCCCCGCCTGGCCGTCCCGCAGCAGGGATATCGTGATCGGCGGCGGCAGGGCGTAATTCTCCCGTAAAGCTGCCGTCAAATACGATACGTCCCCGGCGGCCTCCTTCGTGGGTTCCATCGGCTCCCTCCATCATTCCGACAGCGCGGAGGCGATCCACGGTTCCGTCGCCCAGCCGTCCAGCGCATTGAGGTTAGCGCCGTGGTCGGCCAGGTAGTGCGCGATCTCTTTTTTACCGCTCCACAAGGCCAGGATCAGCGGGGTGGCTCCGTCTATCGTCACCGCCTCAAGTGCCGCTCCCCGCTCTGCCAGAAGTTCCACGACCGGCAGGTGGCCCTGCGCCACGGCCCGGTGCAGGGGCGTATGGGTGTTGTCATAGGCGTTCAGCAGGGATGGGTCGGCGTCGAGCCGGGCCGCAGCCGTATCACGCTTTCCGAGCGTCGCCGCCGTCCAAATGTCCAGGACCGCCCCGCGCGCCAGCAGCAGGTTCACGGTTTCAGCGGCACTCGCGTTGCCAAACAGGACGCTCTCCGAGGCCACCCGCAGAGGCGTCCGGCCATAACGGTTCGTCTGCGAGACTGCCGACGGGTCCCGGCGCAGACACTTTTCCACCCAGTCATCCCCCAGCCCGATCGCGCGGAAGATGTCGTAAGACGCTCCGAGACCGATCAAATGCCGGGCAAGGTCGCCATCGGCCAGTTGCACGGGCGTTTCCCCGCGCTCGTTTCGGGCGTCCACATCGGCCCCGCGTCCCAGCAGAGTCTCCGCCGCCTCCGGCTTGCGGTTCCAGGCGGCCAGGTGCAGCGGCGTGCTGCCGCCCCCGTCACGCGCATTGACCCGTGTCCCGTCCGCGTCGAGCAGCGCGGCCAGCGCGTCTCGGCGGCCCAGGACGGCGCTAGTGAAGACGTCTAACCCGGCCCCCAGCTCCAGCAGCAGGTCCACCAGGGCGGGCGACGGCTGTTCCTTGCGGGGAGAAGCTTCGTGGGCGGCAAGGTAAAGCGGTGTTCGCCCCCGCCGGTCCTGGGCGCCGGCGTCAGCCCCCCGCGCCAGCAGAATACGCGCGGTTTTCAGACTGCCCCACTCCGAGGCACGGTGCAGGGCCGTCGCTCCGTCAACGATGCTTCCAACGGCTTCATCCTTCCGGCCCACCAGGGCGGGGTCGACGTCCAGCAGCCTCGCCGCCTCTTCGTGCCGGTTCAGGATGGCGGCCGTCCATAAGTCCAGCGCGGCCCCATTTTCCAAGAGGAACGCTGCTAACGCCGCGTGGTCGCCCCAGGCATGACCGGGCCGCCGGATGCAGGCGGCGGCGGCGTACAGGGCGCTGTTGCCGGCGGCGTCGCGGGCGTTGATGTCTGCCCCGCGTTCCAGCAGGAGGCCGACCAGGTCCCGCCGGGTACACCAGGAAACCATGTGGACGAGCGGGGTCCGGCCCGCCCCGTCCCGGCGGTTCACGTCAGCACCGCCGTCCAGCAACCGTTCCACAATCTCGCGGTGGCCCCCGTGAGCCGCAAGATGCAGGGCCGTCCTGCTCTCAGCGCTGCCCGCATGGACCAGAGACGGGTCGGCCTGTAGTCCCGCCTCGATCTGTGTAGAAGCGCCGAGCCGGGCAGCGTCCAAGAAGTCCTGAGCCGTCATTTGTCTTTTTCCTCCTAGCCGTCAGCGACAGCGATAGTGTAGCAGGTAAATGCTGACATCCTCCGTCAGTATTTACGACTGACGACCCTCCGCGCTTTCTGTCGAACGTTCTCTTGCAGGTTTTTTCGGGATCTGGGGTATACTCGGCTCACGTTCGGAGCAGGGGAGGACGAAGATGCGGGCGGATCGGTTGCTGGCGATACTTTCACTGTTGCAGAAGCACGGGCGCATGACGGCGCGGGAGCTGGCCGAGCGCCTGGAAGTGACGGAGCGGACGATCTACCGTGACGTTGAGGGGCTGGGCTTCGCCGGGTTCCGCCTTTCGGCTTCGCCTGGCCCCAGCGGGGGGTATTCGCTGCCTACCAGCGATGAGGCTGTCTTCGCCAACCTTGTTCGGGTGCGCCGCCCTCAGTTCGCGACCACGGGCCGCTTTTTTCGTCCCCGTTCGCGCTCCTTCCGAAAAAAAGCTATCTCCCCCCAACAACGAAAAATGGGGATGCCATCGGCGTTGCTTCTCCTTCAAGCCCCAGCCGCCGCAGTCTGATCTGCCCTCACTTAAACAGAATGCCCGGCCTTTCACTCAGAAAGGCCAGGCTTGTCCACATCGGGCGGTTCAAGCCAGTTCTTCCGGCAGATCAATGACCTCAAAGGCGCATTGACCGTTCCTGACTTTGCAGGATACTCTACACAGCGTCAAGAGCCTCAAGATGGCCGCGAAGGACGGGCAACAACGGACACAAGCAAGAAGGCCCGGGGCCCAGCGCCCCGCCGTCGCGGGGAGGGCGTGCCGCCAGATGGGAGGGGGGGGAAAGACGGCGCGCGGGCGCCCG
>CAXTWM010000197.1:7425-9248 GCA_964247915.1 uncultured Armatimonadales bacterium
CACCCCCGCGGGCGGGGCCCCCGGCCCCCGCCCTTCTCGGGTAGGGCTTGCCTCCTGATGGAAGAGGTGCGAAAGCCGGCGCGATGCCGCCAGACAATTGACCGCCCGAGGACTCGCCAAAACGGCCCAAATGTGTAATAATGGATACAGGCGCTCTTTCACCCGATTCGTATGCTAAGATTTATCCGGCGGGAGGGCCGAAGGCAAGAGGGCCGAAGGCAAGAGGGCCGGGAACGAGGCGAACATGGCAAGGGCAAAACTGCTGCTGCAAGAGATCGAGACTTACGCCCAGAACATCGGGGACACGATCCGGGACCCGCTGCTGATCCTAGACCGGGACCTGCGCGTCAAGTCGGCCAACCGCTCCTTTTACAAGACCTTCCAGGCCCTGCCCGAAGAGACCGAGGGCTTTCTCGTCGGGGAACTCGGCGACGGGCAGTGGGACATCCCCCCGCTGCTGGCTCTGCTGCGCGACATCGTCCCCACCAAGGGCCAATTCGACGACTACGAGGTGACCCACGACTTCCCCCGGATCGGGCGCCGGACCATGCTCCTGAACGCCCGCAAGCTGTACCGCCCCGGCAACCGCACGGTCCTGCTCGTCCTCGCCATGGAGGACGTCACGGAGCGCAGGCGGGCGGAGGAAAAACTCGCCGCCGAGAGCAGGCGCGACCGGCGCATCGCGTCCGCCTTGCAGCGCGCCCTGCTGTTCATGCCCGCCGAGAACGCCTTCCCCGGCCTGGAGGTCAAGATGCTCCACGAGGAGGCGTCCGAGGAGGCCCTGGTCGGGGGCGACTTCTGGGACATCTTCGCCTATGACGACGGGCACGTCGCGCTGGTGATCGGGGACGTGATGGGGCACGGGCTGACGGCGGCGGTGTTCACGGCGGAAGTGCGGTTCATCCTGCGCGCCTTTCTGCGCGAGCACACGCGGCCGTCCCTGGTCCTGGGCCAGCTCAATTCCTACCTGTGCGAGAGCCACCGGCTGTTCCGGGAGGGGCTGAACGACGAGGGCGATGAGGCCCCGATCTGCCTGACCCTGGCCGTCATCCACGCCGCGACCGGGGAGGGCCGGGCGGCCGCCGCCGGGATGGAGCCGCCGCTGATCGCGCGCGCCGGCGGGGCCGTGGAGGAGATAGCCGTCCGGGGCGCGCTGCTGGGCATGGAGACGGGCCAGGAGTACCGGTCCACCGCGTTCCGGCTTGAACACGGGGACACCCTCCTGATGACGACGGACGGGGTCACGGAGGCGCGGCGCGGCCGGGAGTTTCTGGGCAGTGAGGGCTTCCAGCGGCTCGTGAAGGGGGCGGAGACCCTGGACACCCTGGAATCGAAGGCGCAGTCCATCCTGGCGGGGGCGCGGTCCTTCGGGGGCGGGAAGTTCCGCGACGACGTCTGCCTCGTCCTCGCCCGCCGCCTGTGAGTCACTCGCGAGTGACTCGCGGGGGAGTTCTGAGGCTTCGATCCGTTGCTGCCCGTAAGTGCGCTTTTGCATGGCCTTCAGGTCAGACGTGAAGAAGTACAGGGAGAGGAGGACGATGACCGCCAGCCCCAGGAGAAGGTAGCTGTAGATGCGGTTGCCGGTCATATCGGGCTTGTCCGGTTTCTGTTCCGTTCCCTTCTGTTCCACTTTCTTCCTCTTGTCTCTGTTGTGTCAGGACCCGGCCCTTCGGGCGAGGGCCGGTCAGGGCGCCACGCGGAAGGCGGCTTCGGGCGTGGGGGCGCCGGAGTCGGTGGGGCGGGCGGCGAAGACGAACTGGAGCCGGTAGGCGTCAATTCGGCCCAGGTCTACGTCGCCGAGGCCGAGAACCCCAAGGAATACT
>CAXTWM010000198.1:0-9227 GCA_964247915.1 uncultured Armatimonadales bacterium
GTTCTGGGTCGTAGACGGGTAGACCTTGCCCCGGATGGCGAGGACCTTGGACGTCGCCGCGATGGCCTGCTCGTAGTTGCCCTTGTAGATCTCGGTCATCGCCGCAATGAACAGGTTGCCGAACGAGTGCCCGGCCAGGCCCTCGTGGTCCTCGTCGAACCGGAACTGGAACAGCGAAGCCAGCGTCGGCTCGGCGTCGGCCAGAGCGACCAGGCAGTTCCGCAGGTCGCCCGGCGGCAGGACGCCCATCTGCTGGGACAGCCGGCCCGACGACCCGCCGTTGTCGGTCACGGTGACGATGGCGACGATGTTGGAGGTCCGCTCCTTCAGGCCGCGCAGCATGGTGGACAGCCCGGTCCCGCCGCCCAGCACGACGATGCGCTGGCCCTGGGCGAGCGAGCGGCGCTGGAAGATGCGGTCGGCCAGGTCTTCGCGGGCTTCGGGGGCGACGGAGGCGAGGACGGAGCGGTTGAACTGGAAGTAGGAGACGAAAATCAGCAGCAGGCCGAGCGAGGACAGGACAAGCCCCAGCAGCAGCGAGACCTTCGGGTCGCCGGCGTCCAGGCCTGTCCTGGCGAACGTCCAGTCGGCCAGGTCGTTCAGGCGCTGGAGGTAGTCGCTCCAGCCGATGTTGACCGCCAGGCCGATGCCGGCCACGACCAGGACGATGCCGAACAACGTCAGCGTCATCCAGCGCTTGACCCGCATCCCCGGATACAGCCATTTCAGCCACGACCACAGGCCCTTCATGGCGCCGTCGCTTTCCCCGTCACTTGTCCACGTCCCGGTGCTGCACGAGGACGCGGTAGCCCAGGCCCCGCAGGTGGGCGCCCAGCTTCTCCGAGACGACCACGGACCGGTGCCGGCCGCCCGTGCAGCCGATGGCGACGGTCAGGTACGCCTTGCCCTCGGCGATGTAGCGCGGGACGCTCCAGTCCAGGAGGTCGTACAGCTTCCCCAGGAACAGGCCGCTGTCGGGGTCGCGCATGACGTACTCCTCGATGATCTGGTTGCGCCCGTCATAAGGCCGCAGGTCGTCCACATAATGCGGGTTGACCAGGAAGCGCACGTCGAAGACCAGGTCGGCGTCGAGCGGCAGGCCGTATTTGAAGCCGAACGAGTTCACCGTCACGATCAGCCCCTGGTTCTTGTCCTGGGTGGGCGCGAACTCGGACAGCAGCAGGCTCCGCAGCTCGTGCGCGCCCATGTCGCTCGTGTCCACGACCTTGTCCGATCCTTCTTTGATGTCCTCCAGCAGCGCCCGCTCGGCCCGGATGCTGCCCAGGATGCCGCCCTGGTCCTCAAACAGCGGGTGCCTGCGCCGGGTCTCCTTGAACCGTTGGATCAACACACCGTCGGAGGCGTCCAGGAACAGCACGACGGGCCGGACGCCCGCCCGGCGAACGAGGGCCAGGGCCGGCTCCAGGCCCAAGAAGAACGCGCCGACCCGCGCGTCTATGACCACCGCCAGCCTCTGGCCCGGCGGCTGCTCGCCGACGCCCTGGCACTTCTCGACCAGTTCCGGCAGCAGGACGGGCGGCAGGTTGTCCACGACCGTGTAGGCCATGTCCTCAAAGACCTTGGCCGCCGACGCCTTGCCCGCGCCCGACATCCCCGTGATCACGACTAGCTGCATCAGCGTTTTCGCTCCCGTTTCGACACTAGGACGTTGTTCAACAGCCCCCCGACGAGGCTCATCACGACCGACCCGAACAGCGGCGCCTGCCACCCGGCGACGTGGAAGCCGGGGACGAACTGCCCGACCAGCCAGAACAGGAAGGCGTTGACCACGAAGGAAAACAGCCCCAGCGTCAGGCAGGTCAGCGGCAGGGTCAGCGCCTTCAGCGCGGGCCGCAGCACGGCGTTGGCGACGCCCAAGGCCAGCACGAACAGCAGCGCCCCCTGGACGCCGCCCAGGCCCGGCTTGATCCAGAACCGCAGCCCCGTTTCGGGATAGCGCAGGTTAATGTAATGGCCCAGCAGCACCGTAATGTAAAGAGCAACGGCGCTGAGGAGCCATCGCAGCAGAAGATGCATGGGTTTTTAGCGCCGCTCCTGGATGATCGTCTCCGACACAGGCTCCCCCTGCACTTCAATTGGATGACGCTCAGAGCTATCCGGCTCCGTCCGCCTGGCAATGCGTTTCACAAGCCCGGAGGCCATCAAGACTTGATGAAGCATTTCTTTCTCATTTTCCTCGCCTTTGTCCGTCCTGCGCTCCTGTATCGCGCGTTCAAGCCGCTGGAGTTCCTCAGTCTGGAGCATATCGAGTTGACTGATTAACTGGTCGAGTGTCGCCTGTGCCATCACATTCTCCTTTTGCTAAACCTGCCTACTCAATGGTGATGCGGTCAATCGGCGTCCCTGGCGGTAGGTCCCGCACCTTCTCATGGATTTGACCGGCGAGCGAGAAATGCACAGCGATGTCCGTCGCTTCTACGTTGTTTAGGTCGTACTGTCCGCCGAGGATAGGCGGCACTTTGAAGCTGTATATCTGGCCCGGTTCCAGCCTTCTCCCAGCCTGCATCATAGCTCCGACCATCTGAACGGCTAGGTGGTTCACCACGAAGTCTTTGCTCCCCAAAAGCGAACGCAGTTCGTCATCATTTCCGGCGACGGCGTGAAGTTCTCCCTTGCCGACATCCAGAAAGTAAACCGTGCCGTCATCGGCATCTTGGACGAATGCATCACCGGCGGCGGTGAGGAGGATGGGCAGTTTGGACGGCCCAATGAGCCATTGCCAATCTCCCAGCAGCGTGTCGCGGTCGAGATGGCTGAAGTTAACCGTCAGGTCGTTCATCGTGATTGCCATAGCATTTGCTCTCCAAGAGTTATGATACCCCCCCGTGCAGCATCTTATGGATGGTGGCGGCCAGCTTGCGGTTCATGGCGGGGGCGTTGGCGATCTGCTCGACGTTGGCGTGCTTGAGCTTTTCGACGCTGCCGAAGAAGTTGAGCAGGGCGCGGCGACGGGTCGGACCGATGCCGGGGATGGTGTCCAGGACGGACATGGTCGCGTTCTTGCCGCGCAGGGTCCGGTGGTAAGTGACGGAGAAGCGGTGGACCTCGTCGCGGATGCGCTGCAAGAGGAAGAGGGCCTGGGAGTTGCGGGGCAGGACCAGAGGGTCGGATTTGCCGGGGGTGTAGACCAGCTCGAACTGCTTCGCCAGGCCGATCATGTTGAGTTCCAGGCCGAGTTCGGCGGCGACCGAGACGGCGACGGCCAATTGCCCTTTGCCGCCGTCAATCAGCATCAGGTCGGGCAGGGTGTTGAACTTGGGGTTGTCCGACTGGGCCTCTTTGAGCCGCCGGGTTAGCACCTCGCGCATCATGGCGAAGTCGTTCGGCTCGCCGGTATTCGTCGGCTTCTGGATCTTGAAGCGCCGGTAGTCGGATTTGAGCGGCTTGCCGTCCTGGAAGACGACCATGCCGCCGACCGAATTGCTGCCCTGAATGGTGGAGATGTCGAAGGCCTCGATGCGCTCGGGCGGCGAGTCCAGGCCCAGGGCGTCCTGCAATTCCATCAGCGCGCCCACGGTCCGGTCGTGTTCGGCGGCGGTCGTCGCCTGCATCTGCTCCAGGGCCAATTTAGCGTTCTGCGAGGCCATATCCAGGAGCTGCTTCTTTTCGCCGCGCTCCGGCACGGTGAGCGTCACCTTCGTCCCCTTCTTCTGGCGCAGCCACTGCTCGATGATGACGGTCTCCTCGACGTGGGCGGGCAGGACGATCTCGGTGGGGACGTAGCTGGCCTCCTGGTAATACTGCTTGACGAATTCGGCAGTGGCGGCCTCGATGCCCTCCTCGCCCTCCATGCCGTCCAGCAGGAAGTGCTCCTGGCCGATCAATTTGCCGTTGCGGATGAAGAACATCTGCACGGCGCTCTTGCCCTGGTCGTTGACCAGCGCGACGATGTCCTGGTCGGTCTGGTTGGTGGACACGACCTTCTGGCGCTCCACCAGCGTTTCGACGGCCTGCAACTGGTCGCGCAGGCGGGCGGCTTTCTCGAACTGCAAATCCTCGGAGGCCGCGTCCATCTCGGCCCGGAGCTGCTTGACCAACTTGTCCTGCTTGCCGTCCAGGAACAGGGCGACGTCGTCCACCATCTTCCGATATTCTTCCTGGTTGCCCAGCCCGGCGCAGGGCGCGTGGGGGCAGCGGCCCATCTGGTGATACAGGCACGGGCGCTGGACGGGCGTGTTGTCCCAGGGCTTGCGGCACGTCACGAGCGGGAACAGGCGGTAGATGAGCCGCAGGCTGTCCCAGACGGCGCGGGAGTTGGTGAACGGCCCGAAGTATTTGCCGCCGTCGTCCTTGACCTTGCGCGTGACCAGCAGCCGGGGGAACGGCTCCTTCATCGTCAGCATCAGGTACGGGTAGTGCTTGTCGTCGCGCAGGCGGACGTTGTAGTGGGGCCGGTGCTGCTTGATGAGGTTGCACTCCAGCACCAGCGCTTCCAGCTCGCTGTCCACGACGATAATATCTAAGTCGGTGATGCGCGAAACCAGCTTGCGCGTCTTGGCCGTGTGCTTGGCCCCCTTCTGGAAGTAGGAGCGGACGCGGCTGCGGAGGTTGATCGCTTTCCCGACATAGATGATCTCCCCCTTGTCGTCTTTGTAGAGGTAACAGCCGGGCGAAGTCGGGAGCGAACTCAGTTTTTCTTCGAGCGTGGGAGAAACTGCCATGGTGGGCATAGTATACCCCAACGGCGGACGCCCGTTCGGGGAAAAAGGCGGACGTCAAGGCAGGTTGGCGACATCGTTCAAGTCCTTCAATCGTCCGCTCGCCTTCTTGTTGGTTTTGAGGTCGTCCAGATTGATGATGTTCACGGAAACGCCGTCCAGCGTAGCCGCTTCACGCGCCTCCCAGCAAGCGGCAGATGCGACGCCGGAGACGCCGGTCAGCAGTTCGATTCGGAGCGGGGGATTGCCCATACGGATCACCAGATCGGGCTGCAAAAACATTTCGGCGGCGGGGGCGGCGCTCCCGAAGCCGAACGCCTGCAACGCGGCCACGACACTGGCCGCATTCCCGCTCGTCGCGTTGACCCAGAGGTCCATGTCGCCGGTCGCGCGGGGGTAGCCGTAGTACCCCACCGCATAGCCGCCGACCAGAAGGTACTCAGCCTTGTTCTCGTTGAGCAACCGTAAGAAGTCTTTGAAGTCGGGCGGTAGAAGGATCGTAGCCATACATCACCTGTCGCATGAATTCCAAAGCTTCCAGACGCGCTTCGGGCGTCTGCTGCCGCCAGTGCCCATTCTCATCAGACTGCTCCCCCAGCGTTGCTAAGGTCAAGATCGTTTTGTCCATCGTCAGGGAACGCATCTGGCTCATCAGGAATATCCTCTCCGCATGGCAGAAACCGCCGTGATGACAGCATTATACCCCAACGGCGGACGCCCGTTCGGGCTTTGGCGTCGAGCCGCAGCCCGGCGCTCTTACGCCGGGCTTTAGAAGACTGATCGTTCCTCAGCGCCCCGTGCCGTCACGGTCCCTTGATCGCCGGAGGTGCCGTCAGAACCAAACGCCTCTCCGATGCCTGGATCGTCACCGTCTTCGTCGTAGAGCTGAGAACATGATATAAGCCTGAACGTCTCGGTCTCCTGCGTGTGCGTTGCACAGATCAACGCGCCGGGGACAAGCCCCGCCTTGAGGCGGGCGGCAGTTGACACCCGAAAGAAGCCCCCTGCCCTTGCTCACGAGTCGGCTCGGGCGGTGTATAATAGACTCCCATGTACGCCGACATCATCGTTCAGATTGACGTGGCCGGGCTGCCGCAGCCGCTCACCTATGCCGTGCCGCCCGCCCTGCCCCTCGCGGTCGGTTCCGTTGTGGTGGTGCCGTTCGGGGCGCAGTCGGCGGTCGGATACGTCGTCGCGCTGAAAGATGACTGCCCGCCGGAGATGGCTCCCAAGATCAAGCCGGTCGCGGCGCGGATCGAGAACGCACCGGGCTTCGACGCGGAGATGCTGGCCCTGGCGCGGTGGGTGGCCGAGCAGACGCTGTGCGACCTGCGGGACGCCCTGCGGCTGATCGTGCCGGAAGTGATGTCCTCCCAGACCAAGACGACGTTGACGCTGGCCGAGGACTGGGAAGAGCGACTGGCGGGTTCGCGTGCCGCCTCGCAGAAGGACCTGGCCGCCGCCCTGGCCGCCCTCGGCGGGTCGGCGGAGCCGGCGCGGCTGGCGAAAGCGTTGGGGCAGGCGAAGCCTGGCCCGGCCCTGGCGGAACTACGCAAGAAAGGCATCGTGACCGAGGAGCGGTCGGTCAAGCTGCCGCCCGCGCGGAGGAAGATGGTGCGCCTGCTGCGCCTGGCCGTGGACGCGGGCGTGGCTGGGGAAGAGGCCGCCCGCCTGGAGCGGGCGGGCGCGGCGCGTCAGGCGCGGCTGCTGCGGGCGCTGGTGACGGCGGAAGAAGAGGGCCGTGCGGCGAAGATGCCGTCGTCCGGCCTGGCCGTCGGTGCGAGCGCGGGGGCGGCGGCGAAGGCGCTGGGGGAGAAAGGGCTGGCGCGGTACACGGAGGTGCCGAGCCGGCGCGACCCGTTCCAGTTCTTCGGGTTCGTGGCGGGGGACGCGCCGCCGCTGACGGACGCCCAGGCGCGGGCGGCGGGCGAGATCGGGCGGCATCTCGGGGCGCGGGACGGGCGGACGCTGCTGCTGCACGGCGTCACCGGCTCGGGCAAGACGGAAGTCTATCTGGACGCCGTCGCCCGGACGCTGGCCGGGGGCCGTAACGCGCTGATCCTGCTGCCGGAGATCGGGCTGACGGCGCAGGTGCTAGACCTGTTCAAAGCGCGCTTCGGGGCGGACGAGGTGGCCGTGCTGCACTCGGCCCTGTCGCCGGGCGAGCGGCACGACGAGTGGCGGCGGATACAGTCGGGCGAGGCGCGCGTCGTGGTCGGCGCGCGGTCGGCCGTCTTTGCGCCGGTCCCACAGCTCGGGCTGATCGTGCTGGACGAGGAACATGACGGGTCGTACAAGCAGGACTCAAACCCGCGTTATCATGCGCGGGACGCCGCGCGGTTCCGGGCCGCGCAGACGGGCGCGACGGTGGTTCTGGGCAGCGCGACGCCTTCGCTGGAAAGCTTTTACCTCGCGAAGACCGGCGAGTACGGGCTGATCGAGCTGGCCGAGCGCATTGACAGCCGCCCCCTGCCGCCCGTGGCCGTGGTGGACTTGCGGGAGGAGATGAAGGCGGTCCCCATGCCCGCCGTCAAGACCGCCGAGGGCAAACAAGAACGTCCCGAGCCGCCGCCGCGCTCCGTCTTCGGGGCGGACCTGGCCGCCGCCCTCGGCTGCTGCCTGGAGCGGCGCGAGCAGGCCATCCTGTTCCTCAACCGGCGCGGGTTCGCCTCGTTCCTGCTCTGCCGGGACTGCGGGTTCACGTTCCACTGCCCGAACTGCGACGTGTCCCTGACCTACCACCACGCGGGCCGCTACCTCCAGTGCCACCACTGCGACCACCGGCGGCGCGTCCCGGACACCTGCCCCAAGTGCGCCGGGCTGCGCCTGCGCCCGTTCGGGGTCGGGACGGAAAAGGTGGAAGACGCGGTCCGGCAGCAGTTCCCCCAGGCGCGGACCCTGCGGATGGACCGGGATACCATGTCCCGCAAGGGCGCCCACGCCGAAACGCTGCGGGCGTTCAAGCGCGGCGAAGCGGACATCCTCATCGGGACGCAGATGGTCGCCAAAGGGCTGGACTTCCCCAACGTCACGCTGGTCGGGGTCGTCAGCGCGGACACGGCCCTGAACATCCCGGACTTCCGCGCGCCGGAGCGGGCGTTCCAACTGCTGACGCAGGTGGCGGGCCGAGCCGGGCGCGGCAGGATTCCCGGCACGGTGATCGTGCAGACGTTCTCGCCGGAGCACGAGAGCGTACTGTTCGCGGCCAAGCACGATTATCTAGGCTTTTACGCACAGGCCATCGGGCAGCGGCAGGAGGTGGGCTACCCGCCGTTCGCGCACATGGCGAACGTCGTCTTCACGGACGAGTCCGAGGACGAGGCGCGGAAGCGCGGCTACCGGCTGGCGAACGTCCTGCGGGCGCACCTGGGGGACGACTCGGACGTCACGCTGCTCGGCCCGGTCGCCTGCCCGCTGTCACGCCTGCGCGGGCGGTATCGCTGGCACCTGGCCCTGCGCGCGCCCGCCAAGGAGACGCTGCTGGCGCTGCTGCGGGCCGCCCTGGCGGACCTGACGTCGGGGGAGCGTCAGGGGCTGTCTCTGGACATGGACCCGCTTTCGATGCTATAATAACGGGCAATGATGGACGGGGGAGAAAACGCGATGGCGAAAGCCGCGGGCAGGCTGACCGATCTGATCCGCAAGGATGATCCGATCGTCAAGTACGATGAGGCGCAGGGGGTACACCTGCTGCGCCAGAGGTCCAAGCCGGTCTTGAACGTCAGCGAGGACGTGGCGGAGCTGGTCGCGCACATGGAACGGATCATGCGCGCCGCCAACGGGGTCGGGCTGGCCGCGCCGCAGCTCGGAATCTTGCAGCGGATTTTCGTGTACGACACCGGCGACGGCTTCCAGGCGGTGGTCAACCCGAAGATTCTCGGACGCAAGGGCGAACAGGTCGGGGTCGAAGGCTGCCTCTCCATCCCCGGATTACAGGGCGACGTGGTGCGGGCCAATGAGGTCGTCGTCAAGGGCACGGATCAGTTCGGCAAGCCGGTCCGCATCCGCAGCGAGGGCCTGACCGCGCGGGTCATCCAGCACGAGAATGACCACCTCGACGGCATCCTCTTCATTGACCGCAACCCGACCGATCTGCACTGGGTCACGGCGGAGGAAGAGGACGAAGAGGAAGCCGCCGGCACGGGCGGACAGACGCGGGAATAGATTTAGATAAGATGCGCCTTCTCTTCATGGGAACGTCACCGTTCGCCGTCCCCGCCCTGCACCGGCTGACCGCCTCACCCGATTATGACATGCTTGCTGTCGTCACGCAGCCGGACCGTCCTTCGGGTCGCGGCGGCAGGGTGGCCGCGTCGCCCGTCAAGGAGGCCGCCCTCGCCGCCGGGCTCGCGCTGCTCCAGCCCGAAAAGGTGCGCGCCAAAGACTTCGCCCAGACGGTTCGAGAGCTGATGCCCGAAGTCATCGTCGTGGCCGCGTTCGGCCAGATCATCCCGCAGCGCGTCCTCGACATCCCCCCTCTCGGCTGCATCAACGTCCACGGCTCCCTGCTGCCGCGCTGGCGCGGCGCGGCCCCCATGCAGTACGCGC
>CAXTWM010000199.1:0-9227 GCA_964247915.1 uncultured Armatimonadales bacterium
GCCCTCCAGGAGCGAAGACGATGATGACCTGAGCGACCTGAAACCGCTCTCCGCGCCGTTCTCGTTCCGGCGATAGCCAAAAAAGAACCCGGCACTGACAGTGCCGGGTTCCCTTCCCTCCGCTACTTCTCCCGATGCGCCAGCAGCCCGTTCCTCGTCGGCTGTTTGTCTGCACACGGTTTGTCCTCGCGCGGCAGGTACAGCCCGCGCTGGGCGATGACGGTCTCGGTCGCCTCGCGGGCGATCTGGGTGGCCCGCAGGCCGTCCTGCCCCGTCGGCAGTTCGCCCGGCTCCCCCGTTTCCAGGGCATGAGCGAAGGCGGCGTACATGCCCTCGAAGTTTTTCTCGCTCGCGCCTGGCAGTTGGTGTGTGCCGTGACGGTTCCGCAGCTCGAAGACCCAACCGTCGCGGTCGTAGCGGATCATGCCGTCCGTGCCGATCAGGTGGTACGAGAAGTGCGCCAGCGGGTCGCGCGCCGTGTGGCCATAGGAAAAGCTCATTTCGGCCATCGTGTGCGCCCTGTTCTCGTGGTCCAAGTGCAGCCACATGTGGTCCGGCGCCTCGTAATCCTCCACCCAGGCCCCCGCCGTCTGATAGTGTGTGACGTCCGAGTCCAGCCACCAGCGCGCCAGATCGATCATGTGGACGCCGCAGTCCACCATCGGCCCTCCCTCCGCCATGCGCCCATGCCAGTAAGGATTAGGTTCGGTCTCGCCCTGCGGCGTGACCCGGTCCCGTCCGTGCAGGTTCCAGATGTAGACCAAGCGCAGTGATCGTACTTCGCCGATGGCCCCATCCCCAATCAGCCGCTTGATGTTCTGGGCGACCGGGCTGAATCGGTAGCAGAAGCCGGTCGCCAGCAGCAGGCCTGCGTCGTCCATCGTGTGGATCATCCACTCGGCATCCGCGTCGTTCATGGCGAGCGGCTTCTCGCACAGCACGGGCAGGCCGTGCCGGGCGGCCTCGGCCACGTTCTGCTTATGGGCAGGGGCGGCGGATGCCACAACGACGGCGTCCAGGCCCGACTCAAAGAACATGCTGCTGACCGCGTAGCCGTGCGGGATGCCGAATTGGCGCTGCAAGCCGTAGGCGCGTTGGGGGTCCGGGTCATAAACGGCCCACAGCTCCAGCCCCTCCGTCGCCAGGATCGCCGGAATATGTCCGAACTCAGCGATCATGCCGCAGCCCATCAGTCCGATCTTCTTCATGCGTACAAAACCCTTTTGTCTCGCGTAGACATCGCCCTAGAAGAACAGCACTCCGCCTGCGTGCGTTCCCGCGTCAAGCAGACCCTCTGCATGATTCTTGCCAAACCGCGACGCCGGCAGGTATAATCCTGGAAGCTGTTATTGATGCCTTTTACCCCGTCAAAGGTTTTTCTAAGAGAAAGAACAAAGCAAAATGGCCCCCGAAACCCTGGAAGACCGCTTGGCCTTAGTCGAAAGCGAACTCGCTCAGATCAAGCACCAACTGGCCGCCGAGAAGCCACAGGCTGGCCCAGCCGGCTGGGAGCGGATATTTGGCAGCTTCGCGGACAGTGAGGGGTTTGACGAGGCGGTGCGGCTCGGGCGGGAATATCGGGACGCGCAAAATGACGGAACAGATACCTGATGGTTGTTCTGGATACGGACCACACGAGCCTGTTGCAGCGCGGCGGAGCGGAAGGGCAGCGCATCCGCCGCCGGCTGCGTACCGTTCCACCGGACGATGTGGCGATCACAGTCATCAGCTATGAGGAACAGACGCGCGGGTGGTTCGCCCGTCTTGCGCGGGCGTCTACGCCGGAGCGTCAGATTTTTGACTACGGCGAGGTCAAAAACTTGCTCCGAGATTATTGCAGCATCGCCGTGCTGGATTTTGATACAAATGCCGCCGCCGAGTTCCAGCGACTTCGGGACGCGAAGATTCGCGTCGGAACGATGGACATGAAGATTGCCGCCGTCGCCCTTGCCAACAATGCCGTTCTTCTCACCCGTAACTCCACGGATTTCGCCCGCGTCCCTAGACTTCGGATTGAAGACTGGTCAGCCTGAGTTCTGCTTGCCATTCCCCCGCCCCCACAGGTATAATCTCCAAAACCGTCTGGTATCGGAGAATTCCCTATGTCCTATGACCCCAAAGCGCGGAGCCGCGTCATCACCGAGGGGCGCGACCGCGCCGCCGCTCGCTCTTACCTGAAGGCCACCGGGCTGTCCGACGAGGACATCAAGAAGCCGATCATCGGAGTCGCGTCTACCTGGATCGGCACCATGCCGTGCAACCTCAACCTGCGCGCGCTGGCCCAGAAGGTCATGCAGGGCATCCGGGAGGCGGGCGCGACGCCGCAGGAATTCAACACGGTCGCGATCAGCGACGGCATCACGATGGGGACGGAGGGCATGAAGACGTCGCTCATCAGCCGCGAGGTGATCGCCGACTCCATCGAGCTGGTCACGCGCGGGCACATGTTCGATGCCGTGATTGCCCTGGTCGGTTGCGACAAGACCGCGCCCGGCGCGGCGATGGCGCTGGCCCGGCTGGACATTCCGGGGATGCTGCTGTACGGCGGCTCCATCGCGCCGGGCCGGTACAAAGGCCGAGACATCACCATCCAGGACGTGTTCGAGGGCGTCGGCGCGGCCCACGCGGGCCGCATCACCGATGACGACCTGCGCGAGCTGGAAGACGCCGCCTGCCCCGGCGCCGGCTCGTGCGGCGGACAGTTCACGGCCAACACGATGGCGATCTGCATGGAGTTCCTGGGCCTGGCCGCGCTGGGATCGGCGGGCGTCCCCGCCGCCGACCCGCGCAAGGAGGACGTGGGCGTCCGCGCCGGGCACATGATCGTTGAGCTGCTCCGAAGCGGCGTCCGGTCCAGCGACATCCTGACCAAAGAAGCCTTCGAGAACGCCATCGCGGCGGCGGCGGCGACGGGCGGCTCGACCAACTCCGTCCTGCACCTGCTGGCCCTGGCCCGCGAAGCAAACGTCCCGCTCTCAATGGACGACTTCAACCGCGTTTCCGCCCGCACGCCGGTCATCGCGGACCTGACGCCGGGCGGGCACTACGTCGCCACCGACATGCACTACGCGGGCGGCACGCGGCTGGTCGCGAAGAACCTGCTCGCGGCGGGGCTGCTGCACGGCGACCGCCCCACCCCGTCGGGCAAGACGCTGGCCGAGGAAGCCGCCCGGTCCGAGGAAGCGCCGGGCCAGAAGGTGATCTCGACGGTCGAAAATGCCTTCAAGCCGCGCGGCGGCATCGTCATCCTGCACGGCAACCTCGCCCCCGAGGGCGCGGTCATCAAGCTGGCGGGGACCGAGAAGACGCAGTTCAGCGGCCCGGCCCGCATCTTCGACCGGGAGGAAGACGCGATGGAGGCCGTGAAGAGCCGCCGGGTGCAGCCGGGCGACGTCGTGATCATCCGCTACGAAGGCCCCAAAGGCGGGCCGGGGATGCGCGAGATGCTGGGGGTCACGGCGGCCCTCGTCGGGCAGGGCCTGGGCGGCGACGTCGCCCTGCTCACCGACGGCCGCTTTTCCGGCGCGACGCGCGGCCTGATGGTCGGCCATGTCGCCCCCGAAGCCAGCGTCGGCGGCCCCATCGCCCTGTTGCAAGAGGGCGACTTGGTGACATTGGATGTCGAAAAAGGTCTCCTCCAGGCAGAAGTCTCCGATGAAGAGTTGACCCGTCGCCGCGCCGGCTGGACCGCGCCCGCCCCGCACTACACGGTCGGCGTCATGGCGAAGTACGCCGCCTCGGTCACGTCCGCCTCCGAAGGCGCGATCACGCGGGCAGCGTTCTCGTAAGCTTCGGGGAGGTCAGTCATGGCAGAGGAAAAAGTCGCCCTCATCACGGGCGCGAACAAGGGCATCGGCAAGGAGATCGCGCGGCAGCTCGGCGCGCAGGGCTTGACGGTGCTGATCGGCGCGCGTGACGAGGGACGCGGGGCGGAAGCGGCGGCGGAACTAACGAAAGAGGGTATCAACGCCCACGCCGTCCCGCTCGATGTCACCGACCAGGCCAGCATAAACGCCGCTGCACACAGGATCGAGAGCGACTACGGCCGGCTCGACGTTCTGGTCAACAACGCGGGCATCGCCCTGGACGGCGGCCCCGCGAGTGCCCTCGACGTGGACACACTGCGCCGCACCTACGAGACCAACGTCTTCGGCGTCTTCGCCGCCACCCAGGCGATGCTGCCGCTGCTGAAGAAGTCCGAGGCGGGCCGCATCGTCAACATGTCCAGCGGGCTGGGGTCACTCACCCAGAACAGCGACCCCGATTGGGAGTTCGCCATTGTCAAGCCGCTGGCCTACAACTCGTCCAAAGCCGCGCTCAACATGATCACCGTGATCCTCGCCACCCAGCTCAAGGACACCCCCATCAAGGTGAACGCCGCCGACCCAGGCTTCACGGCCACGGACCTGAACGGGCATCGCGGCACCCGCACCGTCGCACAGGGCGCGACCGCCGCCGTCCGCCTGGCGACGCTCCCTGCGGACGGCCCGACGGGCGGCTACTTCGATGAGGACGGGGCCGTTCCGTGGTGATGGCGGCCTCCTTACATGCTCACCTTGTCCAGTGAATTGATCATCTGGACGCCGTGTACCAGTGCCGCCCCGCCCCGGACGCTGGCGGCGACGTGCAGCGCCTCGGTCATCTGGCCCGTGTTCGCCCCCGACTCCAGGCACTGCTGCGCGAACGAGTCAATGCAGTAGGGGCACTGCAAGGCGTGGGCCACCGACAGCCCGATCAGCGCCTTCTCCCGCCGTGACAGTTCCCCCTCCGCCAGTGTCGCCCCGTACCAGTCCATGAACTTGGCGAACAGGTCGGGCCGTTCCCGCCCCACCTCGCCGAACCGGTTCAGGTCGTTCTCCTCATAGTAGTCTGCCATAGTCGCTGCCGCCCCTTCTGAAGTCTCAAGATAGCCCATTGTACCACCGGCTTGACAACGGCGAAGCGCACGGCCTATACTGTATTTGTATGCAGGGGGGTAGGGCGACATGACAGTCATCACGCAGGCCGGATTAAGCTACGAGGACTTTCTGGAGCAGTACGACGGTCAGCACGTCGAGTGGGTGAACAAGGAGGTAGTCCCAATGAGTCCGGTTTCAAATCGTCATCAGAAGCTGGGAGCCTACCTGCTCTCGCTGATTCAGTTCTATGTGGACGCGCGACAGCTCGGCGAGGTGCGCTATGAGCCGTTCCAGATGAAGACCGCGCCCAATTTGCCCGGCCGCTCTCCCGACATCTTCTTTATCGCCGACGCTAACCTGGACCGTCTGAAGAAGACATTCCTGGACGGCCCCGCCGATCTGGCTGTGGAGATCATCAGCCCCGAAAGCCGGGCGCGGGACCGAGGCGACAAGTTTTTTGAGTACGAGCAGGGCGGCGTCCCCGAATACTGGCTCCTGGACCCCGTGCGCGAACAGGCCGAGTTCTACCAGCGCGGCGCAGACGGTTTTTACCGCCCCATCCTGCCGGACGCCCAGGGCCGCTACCACAGCGCCGCCCTCCCCGGCCTGTGGCTGCAAGTGAGCTGGCTTTGGGAGACGCCCCTGCCGCCGCTCTTGGATGTTCTAAAGGCATGGGGATTGGTCTAACTGAACTGTCTTGTAAGAGGGCGACATGACAACAGACGAGTTTTCACTTAGCAACTTCAACGACGGTGCGTTTGAGGAGCGCAACTTCTACTTTTGGGTCAAGTGCGTGATTGATGCGCTAGACTTGATCGGACCGGAAACCGACAGCCACTTGGAGAACACAAAACGGCTGCTGCTGGACTACTATGGCGCGGCGAATGTCAGCCCGGAAGCGGTTAAGCAAATATCGCGCGAAATTGTGCGCTTGAGAGGTGCCGCCTTTTGGCGGGACGACTCACCAATCGGACTCAAGTACCGTTGTCTCTACAACCTGGCTCATTCGCGAGAAGAGAACCTGGCAGACCTTTACGACTGGCAGTACGGCGTTGAGTCTTCGTTTGACCTGATCAACCTCTCTAATGACAAAGAGAAGGAGCAAGCCCTAAACGCTCTGGTTCGTGAGAATGCGTCAAAGTATGGGGTGAACCTGTATGAGCAAGACGGCGAGGAATAGCTGATAATCAGCGAGACAAGCCGGGGCTGTGGAAAGTCCCGGCAGAGAGCCGCCCTCACGGGCTAAAGGCATGGGACCGAAAGAACAACCCATGTTTGCCTCCTGCCCCTCCCTAACAGGGAGGGGTGGCGAGACTTAGCGAGCCGGGGTGGGTTCCTACCACTCTCTCACCAGATGCCCGCCGACGCGGAAGGCGAGGGCCAGAATCGTCAGCACGGGGTTGAAGCCGCCGTTGGTGACGTGCAGCGACCCGTCGGCGACGTACAGGTTGTCATGCCCGTGGACGCGGCCCCATTCGTCGGTGACGGAGGTTCGCGGGTCGTCGCCCATGCGGCACGTCCCGGCCTGGTGCTGGCCGCCGCTGAGGACCAGCCCTGAAGGGTTGCTGTGGGCGCCCTCGGCACCGCAGGCGCGCACCCACTCCTCGCCGCGCGCCCGCATGAAGTCATACGTCCGCAGGGTCTCGGGGTGGGTCGTGCCGGACAAGCGGGCGACGGGGATGCCCCAGCGGTCCTTGACATCGGGGTCCACGGCCACGCGGGCGTCGGGGCTGGGAATCTCGTGGACCGGCCCCATGATCAGCAGCATCCGCGTGTAGTGATGCCGCATCCACTCCTTGTGGGCCAGGCCCCAGCGCGGGACATTGGCGGGGACGCGCCATTTCCCGAAGATGATGGGCAGGGTGATAAAGTCGTCCGCCAGCATCCCGCCGCCCACAATCCCCTCATTGTCGTGGTTGAAGTCAATCGTCGCCGTGGTCGCGCCCGGCCCGATGCCGTCCCAGATCGGGTCGGGCGTCCAGCCGACCGCGCCCGCGTAGTAATGCCCCTGCAAATTGCGCCCCACCTGGTCGTGCGCGTTGCCCAGGCCGTGCGGGTGAACCGATGACCTGGAATTGAGCAGCAGCCGGGCGGTTTCCACGGCCCCGCCCGAGGCGACGACGACGTCACCCAGGGCGCTGATTCTCTCCCCCTCTTTGGTCCAGTAGGTGACGCCGACGGCGCGGCCTGCCGCGTCCGTGTCTATGCGCTCGGCCATCGCCTCGGTTTCCAATGTGCAGTTGCCCGTCGCCAGCGCGCGGGGGATCATCGTGTTCTGCGTGCCGTTCTTGGCGTCCGTCGGGCAGGCGAAGCCGACGCAGTGCTGGCAGTGGGCGCAGGCGTCCCGGTCATTGTAGGGGACGCTGTTGATCAGCAGCGGCACGCGCTGCGTGCCCCACCCCAGCGCGTCCGCGCCCCTGCGCAGCGTCCGCCCCTGCGTGTTCAGCGGCAGCGGCGGCATGGGGTACGGCCGGTGCCGGGGGCGGAGCGGGCCGCCCGTCGCCTCGTCGCCCGACACGCCCATCTCCCACTCGGCCCGCTCATAATCGGGGGCCAGGTCATCATAGCTAATCGGCCAGTCGGCGAGGCTGCTGCCGGCGGGGACGCCATACTTCGTCGCCATGCGGAAGTCGTCCGGCAGGAAGCGCCACGCCTGCGACCCGTAGACGCGCGTCCCGCTGCCGACGCAGGCGGCGTTGGCCTGGTAGCCGCCCTCGATGGGGTTGACGACGATCTCTTTGCCTTCCGGCGTGACGGCGACGCGCGGGTTGCCGTCGGGGTCCGGCCCGACGTTGAACCCGTACTGCGGCAGGCGCTGGTTCCGCAGGTGGTCGCGCCCCACGTCCGCGAACGAGAGCTGCCTGCCGCGCTCCAGGAGCAGGACGCGCTTGCCGGCTTCGGCCAGCAGCCCGGCGACCACGCCGCCGCCCGCCCCGGCCCCGATGATGATTGCGTCGTATTGAGGTGTCATAAGTTTCCGTTTGCCTGATATTGTCTGATAGCCGGGACTGTGGAAAGCCCCGGCGCCCCCATGGCGACGATCACCGGCGCGGCGCGAAGTAATACCCGACGCTCTGTGCCGTCCGCTGCATCGCCAGGTTGTCCGCCGCCGTCAGGCACGTCGCCCGGCGGCCTGCCGCCAAGATCGCCGCCGTCACGAAGGAAACGACGGCTCTCCCATGGCCCCGTTGGCGGGCGTCCGGCCTCGTCGCGACACCGGCGGCTTCCCAGGCCGGCTCCGAGTAGCGCCAAACGGCGGCCAGGGAGACGATCCCCCCGCCGTCGAGGGCGGCGGCGTACTCGTACCCCTCGTCTCGGAAGCCGAGCCAGTCTTCGCGTGAGATCGGGATGAACCAGAAGTCCCGCGCCAGACCGTAGTCTTCCGCCCAGTCCAACCAGCGCACCGAGAAGGAGTCGTCACGGCGGAATGTCTCACGGACACACTCCAGGTTGACATATTTGGGTTCCGTCATCCGCTCCCCCCGACCACGCCGCCCGCCCCAGCCCCGATGATAATTGCGTCATGTTTGAGTGTCATAGTTCTACAAGAATTATACACGCAAAAGCCCGAAATCTCCACTTGAACCTTCGGGCATCGGATTGACTCTCCGCCGGAAAAGCGCCCTTGACAGGGCAAACATTTGTTTGCTATAATAGCCCATGCCGGACACCCAGGACATGACTTTGACCCCGCCGCTCCTCTGCGAACTACGCTTTGACATCCCCCTGACAATAGGCCGGGGGGACGAAACCCAGCGCTTTGAGCGGGCCTGGCGGGCGGAGCTGGCGGCCCAAAAGCGGACCGCTCTCGCGATGCCGCCCGCGCGGGCTGTCACCGCCCGGTTCCGCGTCGTCGGGCCGGACGCGCGCCCGGACCTGCGCCGGTATCTCCAGGCGCGGCTGGCCGCACTGCCCGGAAGCCCGACCGTCACCCCGCCCTCCGAGGCATTTCAGGGAGCCTCCCTGCGGCCGGATTGGGCGGGGGTCCAGATCTGGCTGGCCTACCCGGCCGCTGACCTGCCGGCATTGCTGCGGACGCCGAAAGCTGCGAAAACGAACATCAACCCAGACACGAAACGACCGAACCGCTTCCGAGGACACCGACCATGAGAAAGACGCCGCCCGTCAAGCCGCCTACCGCTGAGGCGCCCACCCTGGAACTGTTCCCCATCCCGGCCAGGCGCGCCTCACGCCCATCGCCCGTCAAGGCGTCTGTCGCGAAAGCCCCGCCGGCCCAAGCCGTCACTCCGCCAAAGGCCGCGCCGGCGAAGACCGCGAAGACGATCCCCGTCCGGGCCGTCGCCGCGCCGCCCGCGCCGGTGCCCGCGC
>CAXTWM010000200.1:0-9213 GCA_964247915.1 uncultured Armatimonadales bacterium
CGCCCGCGCAACTACAGCTCGATTGACTCGCAGGAGGCCGGGCCGGTCGGCGACTACGCCCAGGCGGATGTGCCGAGCGGCGTGGACGCAAGCTCTCTGACGAGTACGACGGTGACAGTCTCTTATGAGATTGATGAGGACGGTCACGCCTCCCGCATCCGTGTGACGAAAGGCTCGGGCAACGCCGATGTGGATGACGCCTGCAAGGAAGCGATCCGCAGAACGCGCTTCAAGCCGGCCATCCAGGACCACCTGAAGCTGCGCCAGTCTGCGTCCTACACGTTCACAGTCGGGTAGGCCGCTGACCACGACAGATGACGGCGGGGGCTGTATCAAGCCCCCGCCGGTTTCTTTCCCGCCGCCCCGGCGAGAAGATTTTCCAAAAACCCCTTGCATTTCCCGTATTCTTGCTGTATGATAAGCGAGCCTCTTAACGTTTCCTTAACGTGGAGGCCGTCTCATACGTCTGGCAGTTCCGCCGCCCCTCGGCAAAGTCGCCGAATATCCGACATAGAACGAAGCCTCGCGCGGGGTGCTTCCCGCACCGCGCCGTGGGGTGAAGGGTCCGTTTCGCTTTTTCCGTCGTAATTCAGAAGGGGGATACGAATCCATGCAGAAAGCATTTTCCAAGAGAAAATCGGCTTTCACTTTGCTCGCCGCCGCGGCGATGAGCTACATCCCCCTTGCCGCGCATGCCGCCACTACGGGCACGCTGCAAGGGGTCGTCCGGAGCCAGGAGGGGACGCCGCTCGCAGGCGCGCAGGTCCTTCTGGTGGAAACCAAGGAAGTCGCGAAGTCCGACGCCGGCGGCAACTACTCCTTTGTCGGCGAGGCTCCGGGCACCTATACCGTCCAGGTCACTTATGCGGGCCGCAGGGCGGTCACGCTGAAAACGACGGTTACCCAGGACGTGACCCAGCGGCTGGACTTTTCCCTGGAGCGGACCACGCTCATCGGTCGCGGCACGATCGCCCTGGCGCCGCCCGTGCCGCGCACCCAGTCGGCCACGGTGAGCGTCATCACCGCCCAAGAGGAGCAGAGGGTCAAGTCCCAGCCGAACAACCTGTACCAGTTCCCCGGACTCCTCTTCGGCCAGCCCGGCATCACCTACGATCCCGGCGGCTACGTCCACATCCGCGGCTCGGACTTGTTCCAGGTCGGCTTCCAGCTCGACGGCATCTCCATCATTGATCCCATCACGAACGAGTTCGGCACCAACCTGGTCACGGTCGGCCTGAAGAGCGCCAACTTCTACACCAACGGCGCGGACGCCTCCTACGGCGGCTCGACCGGCGGCTTCATCAACGAGATCACGTCGAGCGGCCGCGACCTGCACGCGCAGGGCGTCAAGGGCATCACCGAGGTGACGGTCGGGCCGGGCAGCAACTGGCGCTACACGGGCACCAACACCCAGCTCGGCGACGTCACGCCCGACGGCAAGTTCGACTACTACCTGTCCACGATCCGGTTCCAGAACCACTTCCCGGCCGGCTTCGGCGTCACCAACCTGCCCGACTCGCAGGACACCGCCGTCAAGCTCAACTACTACGCGGACAGCAACAACACCATCACCGGGTTCTACGCGCACGGCCTAGAGGACTACGACCGGGGCGTCTACGGCAACCTGAAGATCCAGCAGAGCAACTTCAACGCCGCCGTCAACAACGCCGACCCGAACGGCGAGGAAGACCACGACGTCCAGCATTACGACATCGGGTACATCTCCGCCCGGCACAAGTTCAACCAGCAGTCGTTCATCAACTACCGCTACTACCGGCTGTTCAGCACCCTGGACCGGCACCTGGAGGCTCTGGCCAACCAGTACCGCAAGCAGAACGCCACCACTGAAGGCCATCAGGTGGACTACCAGAACCAGTTGAGCAGGGCGTTCCGGCTGAGTGCGGGCGCGTACTACCTGCCGGCGACCACGAACTACCACCTCATCACCGGCATCACCGCCCCCTACGACTCGCCGGGCTTCACCTCTCGCGGCTACAACGACCGCGCCAACCTCGTCAACCTGGCCGAGACGGACCTTTATCTTCAGGGCCAATTCAAGCCACAGGGCGACAAGCTGACCTTCGACCTGGGCGGGCGCTACGCCTCGCGCGGCTACCGCAACCTGAAGCGGATCAGCGACTTCACGGACCAGTACCTCGACCCGCGCGCCGGCATCGCCTACTCGCCGACCCGCGACTTGCAGTTCCACACCTCGGCGACGCGGTTCTCGCAGTTCCCCGAAACGCGCTACAACGAGTACGACGAGCCGGAGACGCCTGGCAACATCTTCCCCGTCACCGCGACCAACCCGGCAAGGCAGGCCACTCGGGCCAACAGCTACATCCCGAACCGGCTGAAGCCCTACTACTCGGAGAACTTCGACCTGGGCGTGGACAAGGCGTTTAAAGCCTTCCACGACAACTACGCGGTCTCGCTGACCGGCTTCACCAAAAAGCAGTACGACCTGCTGACCCTGAACTACAGCTCGTTCACCCCGATTTCCCTGCCGCTCACCTACGTCAACACGGGCAGAGGACAGTCTTCGGGCGCGGAGTTCGTCTTCAGCAAGAAGCCCCGGAACGACTACGACATCAACGGCTACGTCTCCTATACCAACGAGGTGACGCGGGCGACCAACTCCTTCTTCGATACGGGGTATGTGCCGTACTTCGCCAACTTCGTCACCGACCCGACGATCACAAACGCCCAGTACAACACCTTCAACCAGCAGGAGTATTCGCCCTCCTACGACCAGCGGCATACCGTGGCCGCCGTCGTCTCCAAGCGGTTCAACCACCTGTTCGGGACCAGCATCGTGCTGGACGCCGGCAGCGGCTTCCCCTACAACCGGGGCGTCGCCACGGACGGCGTTCTCGGGGCGGAGGTGGACGGCCAGCACGGTGAGAAGTCGTTCGGCGCCAACGGCAACCTGACGGAAGTTCCCGTCGTGCTGGGCAACGGCGTCCTTTCGCCGCTCACCCCGGTCGTCGGCAATTCCGGGTGGCACTACAAGATCTCCCTGAACTCGGACGTCTTCCTGACGCCGGACACCAACCTGTTCTTGAACGTGGACAACGTCTTCGACCGGCTGACCGCGACCGTCATCTCGACGACGGACGCGAACGGGCAGATCTACTACAGCGGCCCGACCGCCCAGCAGCCGCAGGGCCATATCTACTACGGGCGCGGCGCCGGCTCGATCACGCCGATCTTCCTGAGCTTTGGCTTCCGCCACAAGTTCTAGCCGCATCGGCCGGGCAGGGACCGCAAAGTCCTTGCCCGGCCTCCGGGCATCATTCTCCTTCACACAGGAACATTCAACCTTATGAGACTCACGAGACATGCGATCAAGGTGATCCCTCTGGCCGGGCTGGGTCTGGCCGTGGCGGCTGCCCTGAGCGGCTGCGGGGGAGCCACCTCCGGCGGCTCCGTAGGCGTCGCCACCCCCAACAGCGGGCCGGTCATCTATGGCCTGAACGCCCTTGCCGTCAGCAGCGGCGCAACAGTTCAGGGTGAAACCAGCGGGGTCGGCTACACGGACGGCAGCGGCAGCGTCGTCGGCGTATTGACCGGCGCGACCGCCTACACGACGGACAGCGGCCCCGGACCCCTCCCCGCCTACCAGGCGGCTTTCGCGGCCGGAATCCCGCTCGGCTTCCCCACGGACGGCAGCTTCTTCAATTCCACGGCGGGCGCGGCGCTGCCGACCACCAGCGCCTCGTCCGTGGTCTTCCGCGCGTACATCAGCACGGGGGCGAAAAACGGCACCCCGGTGGATTTGGACACCAACAGCGTCGTCCTGACCTCGACGGAAGCCCCCACCCTCAGCCAGAAGCTCACCTTCGACCCGAACTTCGGCAGCGGCCAGATTGGGCAGGGCCAGTACACCACCGGCAACTTCGCCCTGCCGGCCGCCCTCGTGTCCACCGGGCTGCACAACCTGCGGGCCTCACTGGCGGACGTCGCCGGGCAGAAGAGCCACACGGATTTCGATTTCGTGGAAGTGGCCCCCTCGGACTCCGCCCTGCTGACGCCGTTCCTCGGCACGACCGTGCCCACGGACCAGCCGGCCAAGACCACCGCCAGCGTCAATTCGATCACCGCGACGATCACCAGCCCCATCACGGGCGCGCGGACGCGCGTCACGCTGGACGACAGCAACACCATGGTTCTGTTCGCCGCCCCCGGCTCGCAGACCCTGACCGTGACGGCGAACGTGACCCTGACCCACCCCGACAAGACCACGCAGACGGTCACGCAGACCGGCACGGAGACCGAAACGCTGGTCGCGGGCCAGGCGTTCATCGGTAAAGGCGTCACCGTCGCCGGCGAAACGCCAGTCACGGCAACCGCCTCCGCCAAGCCCCATGTGGCCCTGCGCGCCGTGAAACACTAGCCCGCCTCCATGACCCGCTGCAAAGCCCCCGGCCACTGGCCGGGGGCTTTTCTTTCGCCGCTCGTCTCCAAGCCTCACACCTGGTATAATGGTGAGGAATCGCAGTCTACGTCAAGGAGGAAGAAACATGGTCACGGCACAAGCAGGGCTGACACCGGATGAGGTCGTGGCGCGCGGCAAGGCGCTCTACGAGCAGGGCATCCGGGCGCAGGTGGAAGAGGGCAACGTCGGCAGGCTGCTCCTGGTGGATGTCACCACGGGCAACTGGGTCATGGGAGAAGATCGAATCGAGATGGCACGCCGCCTGCGCGCACGGAACCCGCAGGCGCAGAACTACGGGATGCGCGTCGGCTACCCCGCCACAACGGCGATCGGGACAAGTCTGCGTCCTTCAGATGAGCCAAGCCGACCGCAGTGGCGGGTCAAGGAAAAAACCAGATGATACTTGGCGAATTCCTGCCGCCCGGCCAAGCCCGCGTGACCGCGACAGTCGGCAATGCAGAAGGGGATGAGGCGGAAATCAGCGCGGTCATTGACACCGGGTTTATGGGTGCCCTGCTTCTGCCGGACTCCCTCGCCCGGCATCTGAACCTGCCGCAGATTGATCAAGAAGTCTTGAAGATGGCCGATGGCAGCCTCGTCAGGTTTGCCGTTCACGAGGCCGTCATCACCTGGCAGGAAGAAGAACAAACGGTCGCGGCCCATGTCGCGGACGGCGACATACTGATCGGCATCGAGCTTTTGCGGGGGAACGTCGGCAACATCGAGTTTTTCGACGGCGGCACAGTCACCCTCGAAGCCGCCGAGTAGGCAAAGCAAGAACCGCGCCGGCCACAGGCTGGGGCGGTTCTTTAAAGGGGGCACCGTGATGAACAAACGATTAACCGGGCTGCTGGCGCTGGGGATCGCGCTGGGGCCGGGCGCGGCGTGGGCGCAGGACGCGGACCAGGCGGCGCTGCGGCAGGGGGTGGCGGAGATCGCCGCGCCCGGACTGCCCGGCCCGGTCGCCGTCTTCGGCCCGTCGGCGTTCGCGGTCGTCGTGGGCCGCGTCGGCAGGGGACTGGCCGCCCCCGTCGTCGCGGCCAGCCGGTTGGGTCAGGGGAAGGTCGTCGCCTTCGGCCACCCCGGCTATCTGGACCGAGAGGCGCTGAACACGGCGGACACCGGCACCCTCGTCCTGAACGCCGTCCATTGGCTCGCCCGGCCCGGACGGCCCGTGCGCGTGGGGGTACGGAGGCGGCCCGAGCTGCTGGCCTTCCTGCGCGCGCATCAGGTCGCCGCCGACGCCCTGGACGGGGCGGGCTGGACGGCAAGGCTGAAGGGGGAGGCGGTCGTCTCGTGCCCGCTGGCGGACCTGGCCCCCGCCGAAACGGCCGCCCTGGACCAATACACGCGCGCCGGGGGCGGCCTGCTGGCGGCGGAACTCGGCTGGGGCTGGCTCCAGCTCAACCCCGGCAAGACGCTCACCCAGCACGGCGGCGACCGCCTCCTCGGCCCCGCCGGCCTGCTCTGGGCGGACGGCACCCTGGACCGCACCGCGCCGCAGGGCTACGCGGTGGGGACGCCGCCCACCGCCGTCTTCAACGCTTCGACGGCTCTGGACACGCTGTACGCCAACCACCTTGCTAACAACCTCACCCCGGCGGGCGCTCCCGATGAGTTTCCGCAGGCGGTCGAAACGATCCTGCTGGCGGCCCGCACCCTGCCGCCCGGTGACACGCTCCTGCTGCCCCGGCTGGAAGCCTTGCGGACGGGGCGGCAGTCTGACCCGGCGCTGGCCCTGGCGCAGCCGATCACGTCCGGTCAACCGGTGGAGCGCCTCCTGCTGACGCTCCAGATTCAGCGGGCGATGAGCCTGCCCCCGGCTCAGGTGACGGCGCTCCCTGCCGCCGCCGCGTTCCCCGGCCCCGTCCCCGCCACGGCCCCGCGCGTCACCCGCACCGTCGTCGTTGATACCAGCATCCCCGACTGGCATTCCACCGGATTGTACGCCGCCCCCGGCGAGACGGTCACGGCGACGACCTCCGCCGACGCCACCCGGCTCGGCTTAGGGGTCCGCATCGGCGCGCACACGGACACGCTCTGGCAGGCGGCGAAGTGGGAGCGCGCGCCGGAGATCACGCGCGCCTTTCCGATCCGCGCCGCGCGCACGCTGGCCGCGAACGCCTTCGGCGGGCCGGTCTACCTCGTCGTGCCCCCAGGCTGCGAGGCGGGCCGGGTGCCCGTGACGATCAGCCATGCCGTTGAAGCGCCCCTGTTCGTGCGCGGCCAGACGGACCTCGCCGCCTGGCGTCAGACGATTCGGAACGCGCCCGCGCCGTGGGCGGAACTGGCCGGGAACAGTGTCATCCTGACCGTCCCATCGCGCGTCGTCCGCGACTTGGACGACCCCGAGGCCCTCCTGGCTCTGTGGGACCGGATACTGGACGGCTACGCGGACTTCGCCGGCATCCCCCATCAGAGGACGCGCCCGGAGCGCTACTGCACCGACCGGCAGATCAGCGCCGGGTATATGCACAGCGGCTACCCGATCATGACCGGCCTGGACGTGGCCCAAGATTTCGTCAGCACCCACGTCATCCTGACGAACGGCGACGGCAAGACCAAGTCCTGGGGCTTCTTCCACGAGATGGGGCACAACCACCAGCAGTCCGACTGGACGTTCGAGGGGACCGGCGAGGTGACGAACAACGTCTTCGCGCTTTACATCCTGGACACCGTCTGCGGCGTCACGACCCACACCCACCCCGCCCTGGAACCCGCCGCCCGGCAGGCGCGGCTCCAAAAATATCTGGATGGCGGCGCGAAGTTCGACAGTTGGAAGAGCGACCCGTTCCTCGCCCTGACCATGTACATCCAGTTGCAGCAGGGGTTCGGGTGGGAGACGTACAAGAAGGTCTTCGCCGAGTACCGCCGCCTGCCGGAGTCCGAGCGCCCCAAAACGGATCAAGAGAAGCGCGACCAGTGGCTGGTGCGCTTCTCACGCGCGGCGGGCCGCAACCTCGGCCCCTTCTTCCAGGCCTGGGGTGTGCCAACCACGCCCGGAGCGCGGGCCTCCGTCGCCGCCCTGCCGCCGTGGATGCCGCCGGACTTTCCGGCCGTAAGGACCCTCTAGCCCCCAATAATGGGGGAACCGGAGAAGACGCGGCGGGGGCAGCCTGAGTCCTTGTCCTGCTCCCCCATTATTGGGGGTCGGGGGGCTTCTTACTTCCGCGCCGCGAGGTAGCCCCAGACGTAGGAGTTCGGCCCCATCGTCTGGTCCATCGTGAACTCGTTGAGCGCGGGCATGAAGAAGACGTCAAAGTAGGCCTCGCTGGTGGGCCAGTCGGTGGGGGCGGGCCGGGAGAGCGCGCCGAAGTAGTAGGTGATGGGCCACGTCATCCAGGTCTGGTCCCCCCAGCGGGTCAGGTCCACGTTGCCGTAGACCGTCAGACCGGCGGGCGCGGGCTGGCCGGTCAGGCGGCTGTCCAGGTTCAGGGGATGACGGACGGGGTTCGCGCCCACCCCGGACGTGTAGACCAGGTTGCCGGGATTCGCGCCCGCCGAAAACAGGCAGGCTTGGAGGGCGCCGGACAGGTACTTGGCGTCGCGGGTCAGATGGTAAGCCCGCAGCAGCGAGACCGCGCCGTGCGGCGTGCTGTAGAAGCCGAGGAACTGCGGCTTGCCGGGGTCGTCGGAGGCGATGCCCCAGGCGTTGTTCTGCGCGTAGGCCAGCGCGCCATCGGCGTCGGCGACCAGGGCGCGGACGGCACTCTTTTTGAGCGTCAGGTCGGCCAGCTTCGCCGGCAGCAGGACATACGCAAAGGCGGCGTCGCGGCGTTGCAGACTGCCGTAGAAAGGCGGCGGGGCGTCTCCCTTGAGGGGCGTGTCTTCGAGAAAAACGTCGTGCCAGTGCTTGTCCCCTGTGAGGGTGTAGACCTCGACGGCGGCCAGGTTGCGGTCGTCGGTGACGTCACCCGGCAGCTTGGCCCAGGTCCCCGCCGCCTGCCGCTTCGCCCGGTCGGCCTCGGCCCAGAGCATCGCGCGGAGGGCGCTCTGGCGGTAGGTTTTCGCCTCGGCGGGATTGTAGGCGGCGAGGACGCGGGCCATGCGGGCGGCGACGGTGGCGTAAATATAAGTGGACTGCACATCGGGGGCGTAGATATACGCGGGCATGGATTGTTTCCAGCTTACCTCGCCGTCAATCGGGTCGCCGTTCGTTTCGATGCCGGCCCCTACCCCGCCGCCCGGCGTTTGCAGCCGGTGAAACAGGCCCAGCTCAAACCGGCATTCGTTCAGCAGGTCCGGCGCGGGCGAATCTTTGGGGATGTGGAGGGGCAGCGCCTTGAAATAGGCGGGGAACATCTCCAAGAGCTGGAGCTGCCAGAAGGTCGTCGTCCGCATGTGCGTGATGCGGCGCGGGTTCCAGTCCCCGGCGTCGTGGTAGCCGCCCCAGGCGCCGGGCACGGGGACGCCCGTGTCCCCCTTCGCTAAGTCGCGCTGCGGGTCGCCGCCGTCTAGATTGGAGTAGGTGGACCGGGTGATGGGGACGGTGCCGGGGACGCCGGGGCGGAAGTCGGGGGGCCGGACGAACGGCGTGTAGGGCGGGCCGAGCGCGACGCCGCTGCGCTGGTTGTAGAACCCCCTCATCTGGGTCTGGAACGCCTTCCCCCAGACGCCCGGCCCGATCTCAAAGGGGTACGAGGAGCCGACGCCGTCCACGACGACGCGGTAGCGGCCCGGCGCGTGGAATTCGGAAAAGTCCAGCGGCGCGACGGACGTGCCGTTGAAGTTGCGCGTCGTGCCCATCTTTTCGGGCCTGTCCGCCGCCCAGGCGT